>NZ_JBSFHV010000034.1:0-74032 GCF_053597235.1 Streptomyces sp. NPDC001493 | reverse complement strand
GTACTGCAGGGGGGACCCTGTGGGAGAGTAGGACGCCGCCGAACAATTTTTCCGGGAGACCCCCGTGCCTTGTGGCACGGGGGTTTTCTGCGTTCCGGAACAATTTCGCGAGTTCGGACCTTTTGCCGCGGTGGTCACGTGATTAAACGATTGACCGGTCGTGGGCCCGTTGGCAGCATGACCGAATGAACCCTGATCATGTGATGCGGCGGGTACGGGCCGAGGAGTGGCCGGCGGCCAAGGAGCTCCGGCTCGTCGCCCTCCAGGACCCGGCGGCTCCGGTGGCGTTCCTGGAGACGTACGAGAGCGCCGTCGGGTACCCGGACGCGTTCTGGCAGCAGCGGACCGCCGGCGGGGCCGAGGGTACCGACGTGGCCCAGTTCGTCGCGGAAGCCCCCGATGGCCGGTGGCTGGGGTCGGTCACCGTTCTGGTCGAACGGCCCGGTGGGGAAAGCGTCTTCGGGGCAGCGGTGGAGGCCGTACAGGGGCACCTGGTCGGCGTTTTCGTACGTCCGGAGGCCCGGGGGACCGGCGTGACCGACGCGCTGTTCCGGGCGGCCGAGGAGTGGGCTCTCGGCCTCGACGACCCGTACCTCGCGCGGCTGCGGCTCTTCGTCCACGAGAACAACCCGCGGGCGGCCGCGTTCTACCGGCGGTACGGCTTCGCGCCTTCGGGCAGCACGGTGCCGGTCCCGGACCGTCCGGAGGAGCGCGAGGTGGAGATGGTGCGCGAGCGCCGCTGATCCGGCGGCCGGAGGGCCGGGCGTTCCGCGCGCGGCCGGGGAAGGCCGGAAGGTCAGAGGGCCGGCGGTGCGAGCGGGGTGCGCCAGCGGGCACGGGCCTGTTCGAGGGAGCGGAGCAGTGCCAGCGTGGCGAGGCCCTGGCTCTCGCCGGTCGTCAGCAGCTCCGGGAGACAGGGCAGCGGAGCGACGGCGGCGACATCGTCGAGGACCAGCGTGAGTGGTGGGTCGAGCCGACCGTCGGTTGACCGTGCGGCCATGCGGCGGCCGTGCTCGACCACGTGCGAGGCGAGCGCGGTGAGCAGTGGCATCGCGCCCGGGTGATGGCGAGGATCCTCGACGGACTCGCCGACCACATACAGAGTTCCCCCTTCGGAGGCGAAGGAACCCAGCGCGGCGGTATCGGTTCGATTCGGTGTGCAGGCCTCGCGGATGTGGACCGTGGCCAGCGCGCCCAGCGCCCGTACCGTCAGTTCCTGGGCGGCCCGGCGGCGTTCGGGGTGGGCCGTGAGGGCCGACTCCAGCAGGCCGGCGAGCCCGGAGGCCGCCTTCGGGTGGGTGCGGAGGATCCGTACCCCGTCCTGGGAGCCGCCGCCCAGCGCCCAGCGGTGGACCTGGCGGAACGGGCGGCCGTCGACCGCGGCGGCGTGCAGCCAGCACTGCAGCAGGGTCTGCGCGGTGTCGGCGGTCGCCTCCTCGATGCGGGCCTGGGGCCGTACCGGCGCGAGGAACGCGGCGGCACGGGCCGCGGCCACCTCGGGCAGCTCGCAGCCCGAGGTCGGCGACCAGTGGAGACGGGCCGGGGTGTCGCAGAGGTGACCCGGGTCGTAGACGAGGACGGGACCGAGCTTGGAGCGGGCGTCCTTCGTCTCCGCCCAGACCGTGGGATCCGACGTGACGACGAGCACCGCTCCGGGGGCTTCCAGCACCGCCTGGACGGCAGTGGGACGCCGCTCGGCCGCGGTCGCGAAGAGCAGCAGGGGCGTACCCGGGGCCCTCGGGGCGGGGACGAGCAGCCCGGATTCCTTCACCGGTACGGGAGCGGGGGTGGGAACCGGGGTGGGAACCGGGGTGGGAACCGGGGTGGGTAGGCCACTCGGAGCCGGTACGGGACCGGGAGCCGGTACCGGAATCGGAGCGGGCGGGGGTGCCTGCGGGCCGGGGCCGGGGTCTGCGGAGTGGGCCGCCGGGCGCCGCGCGCGCTCCTCGCGGGCACGGCGGCGTACCTCGCGGCCCCGGGTCACGACACCGAGGACGAACACGCCGAGCACCACGAGGACCAGCAGCTCGCTGATGAGCAGTCCCCAGAAGAGGCCCTACCCGGAGAGTTCGCCGGGTGGAGTGCCGGGCCAGGCGCCCGGGAGGTCCTGCGGGGAGCCCGCGAGTTCACGCAGCGCCGAGGGGGTGCGGGGCAGGGAGACGCCGCGGGGCCAGGAGCCGTGGGCGAACAGCCCGGCGAGTCCGGTGGCCGTCCACGCCAGGACCGTCGCCCCGAGGAGGAAGGCCAGGCCTCCGATCAGCAGACCGTCCGGGACGCCGCCGCCCCGCTGCTCACGCCGGCCCGGCGGCTGCCCGGGACCCGGCTCGGGACCCGTCGAGGTGCGCGTCACCTCAGGCCACCGTGGACTCGGACGACTCGTCGAGCCGCTGCTGGCGCTCGATGCGGGCGGCCCGTTGCTCCGTCTCCCGCTCGGCCTCGCGCGCGTACTCGGGGAGCAGGTCGTCCAGGTCGTCCGCGGCGTCGGAGGAGGACTCCGTCATCGCGCGGTCGGTGAAGACGAGCGGGCGTTCCGCCTCGGTGATCAGGTGCTTCACGACCTGGACGTTGCCGTTGACGTCCCACACCGCGATGCCCGGCGTCAGCGTCGGGATGATCTCGACCGCCCAGCGCGGCAGCCCGATCACCCGGCCCGTCGCCCGGGCCTCGTCGGCCTTCTGGGCGTAGATCGTCCGGGTGGAGGCCATCTTGAGGATCGCCGCCGCCTCGCGTGCCGCCGCGCCGTCCACGACGTCGCTGAGGTGGTGCACGACGGCGACGAAGGAGAGCCCGAGCCGGCGCCCGAACTTCAGCAGCCGCTGGAAGAGCTGGGCGACGAAGGGCGAGTTGATGATGTGCCAGGCCTCCTCGACGAGGAAGATGCGTTTCTTCCGGTCGGGCCTGATCCAGGTGTGCTCCAGCCAGACACCGACGATCGCCATCAGGATCGGCATCGCGATCGAGTTGCGGTCGATGTGCGAGAGATCGAAGACGATCAGCGGGGAGTCGAGATCGATCCCGTCGGTCGTCGGGCCGTCGAACATGCCGCGCAGGTCACCGTCGACCAGGCGGTCCAGGACGAGGGCGACGTCGAGGCCCCAGGCCCGTACATCGTCTATGTCGACGTTCATCGCCTCGGCCGACTCGGGCTCCGGGTGGCGCAACTGCTCGACGATGTCCATCAGAACCGGCTGGCGGTCGGTGATGGTCAGATTGACGTACGCGTGGGCGACCTTCAGCGCGAAGCCGGAACGCTCGTCGAGACCATGGCCCATGGCCACCTCGATGATCGTACGGAGCAGGGCGAGCTGCCCGGTCGTCGTGATCGCGGGATCGAGCGGGTTGAGCCGGATACCGCCGTGCAGAGCGGCGGTGGGGTCGAGCCGGATGGGGGTGATCCCCAGCTGCTCGGCGATGAGGTTCCACTCGCCGTGCCCGTCCTCGCCCTGGGCGTCGAGCACCACGACCTGGCGGTCGCGGAAGCGGAGCTGGCGGAGCACGTACGTCTTCTCCAGCGCGGACTTGCCGTTGCCGGACTCGCCGAGCACCAGCCAGTGCGGTGCGGGCAGCTGCTGCCCGTACAGCTGGAAGGGGTCGTAGATGTACCCCTTGCCGGAGTACACCTCGCGCCCGATGATCACCCCGGAGTCGCCGAGACCGGGTGCCGCGGTGGGCAGATAGACGGCCTGGGCCTGGCCCGTGGACGTACGCACGGGCAGGCGGGTCGTCTCCACCTTGCCGAAGAGGAACGCGGTGAAGGCTTCCGACAATGCGGACAGTGGGTCGCGCATGAGGTGGCTGCCCTCTCTCTCGACTGCTTCCGGTCGCCCGGAGGTGGGGGTGGTGCGGTGGTGCTACCGGGGATGGTCCGTGGTGCTCCCCGAGGTGCTCCCCGAGGTGCTTCCCGTGGTGCTTCCCGTGGTGTTCCCGGGGTGGTCCGTGGCGCTCCCCGGGAGCGGACGAACCGTGTCAGCGGCGGATTCCGGTCGCGAACGGCAGGGTGTTCACGAAGGCGCGGTGGTGCTCGCGGTCGCACCACTCCAGCTTCAGGTACGACTTTCCGGCCGAGGCCCGGATCGTCCGCTTGTCGCGGGCGAGCGCCTCGGGGGAGCGCGAGGAGACGGTGATGTACCCCACCAGGTTCACCCCCGCCGCACCGCTCGCGAGGTCCTCGCCGCGCTGGTCCATACGGCCGTGGGCGGCGATGTCGCGGGGGTCGACGGTGCGGTTCATCTTGGCCTGGCGGCTGGCCTCGGCGTCGTCGTTGGTCTTCTCCGTCAGCATCCGCTCGATGGCCACCTCGGTGGGTTCGAGATCCATCGTGACGGCGACCGTACGGATGACGTCGGGCGTGTGGACGAGCAGCGGCGCCAGGAAGTTGACCCCCACCGGCGTCATCGGCCACTCCTTCACCCAGGCCGTGGCGTGGCACCAGGGGGCGCGGGTCGTCGACTCCCGGGTCTTGGCCTGGAGGTACGTCGGCTCCATCGCGTCCAGCTCGGCCGGCCAGGCATTCCGCTTGGTCATCGCCTGGATGTGGTCAATCGGGTGGTCGGGGTCGTACATCGAGTGCACGAGCGAAGCGAGCCTGCTCTGCCCCAGCGGCTGACGGACCCGGATGTCGGCCTCGGCGAGACGGGCGCAGATGTCGGTGAGCTCACGGGCCATCACCACGGCCAGCCCGGCGTCACGGTCCAGCTTGCGGCCACCCGGTGAGCGTGCCGCCCGCGCCATCGCGGCTGCCTCGGCACCGAGTTCGCGGCTGTGGTGCATGCAGGCGACGAGGTACGCCCGGTGCTGCTCGCTGGAGGTCGACACCATCGACTGCAGCTGGTCGTACGAGTCCTGGAGCCAGCGCGGCGCGTGGCTGTCGCCCCGCTGGGCGACGTCCTTCGCGTGCGCGTCGGGGTCGGCGGGGAGGGTACGGGCCAGCATCTGGATGCGGGTGACGAAGCCGTCGCCGTTGGCCACGTGCTTGAGGAGGGTGCCGAACCGGTCGACCAGCGCCTCCTGGTCCTCGCTGTCACGCAGCCCGACACCGGGGCCCTCGATCTCGATGGCGGCGGTCACCGTGCGGCGGTCCGCGTGCAGGAGCACCGCCATCTCGTCCGGCCCGAACGGGGCCGAGAGCCAGCTGATCCGGCCGATCCCGGGCGGCGGCCCGATCTCGACCTCACGGCCGTCGCCCCGCACGCCGGCCTCCATCGCGGCGGATCGGTAGGCGGTCCCGCGGCGCAGGGTCCGCTTGAAGCTGCGGTTGATCTCGAACCACTTGTAGAAGGTCCGGTGCTTGTACGGGACGTACACGACGGCCAGGGCCAGCATCGGGAACCCGGTGAGCAGCACGATGCGCAGCGAGAGGACCGGGACCAGGAGCCCGCTCATCATTCCGAGGAACGCGCCGACGATGATGAGGGCGATCTCGCCGGTCTCGCGGTTCTTGCCGACGATCGCGTTCGGCCGGGCGCGGCCGATGAGATACGTGCGGCGGGGCGTGATCGGGTGGGACTGGATCGTCACCGCCCTCCACCTCCTGTGCTCGGATTACCTGTGCTGCCGGAACCGCCCCGCGGGGAGCGGCTGCTGTGGGGGGTCCCTGAGGTGGGACCGGAACCGCTGCGGGGCGCAGGAGCCGCTCCCCCGCCGGAGCCGCCCCGGGAGCCGTGGGCCGCGACACCGCCGCTGAGCGGGTTGGCGGGGCGGCCCCCGCCTCCGCCCCCGCCGCTGTTCTGGTCGTTGCGGCCGCTGTGCGTCTTGATGCCCTGGGAGACGAGGGCGGCCGGCGAGCTGACCATCGCGGCGGCCTGGGAGCCGTCGGTGGCCTGCTTGCGGTTGGTACGGGCGCCCTGGATCTCGTCGCCGAAGCCGGGGACGAAGCGGTAGATCATGGCCGACGCGAAAATGGCGAGCAGAATGATGGAGAGCCCGGAGACGACGGCGGAGAGCGCGTCCGGGCCGTCGTCCGAGGAGAGGGCCCCCGCGAGGCCGAGGACGATCACGATCACCGGCTTGACCATGATCACCGCGATCATGATCCCCGCCCAGCGGCGTACGTGGCCCCACATGTTCTTGTCCACGAGCCCGGCGTACACCACCACGCCCAGCAGGGCGCCGACGTACAGCAGGGCGGCCCGGATGACCAGCTCCAGCCAGAGGATCCCCGCGGCGAGAAGGGACACCAGCGAGACGACGATGAGCATGATCGGCCCGCCACCGATGTCGTCGCCCTTCGTGAGCGCTTCCGCGAACGAGCCGAAGAAGACGTCGGACTGGCCGCCGGTGGCCGACGAGATGACTTCGGTGACCCCGTCGGTGGCGGAGACCACGACGTACAGGATGAGCGGCGTGAACGCGGAAGCCAGCACGGTGAGCCAGAGGTACCCGACGGCCTCGGAGATCGCCGTGGTGAACGGGACGCCCCGGATCGCCCTCTTGGCCACGGCGAACAGCCAGAGGACGAGGGTCAGGATCGTGGAGGCGGCGAAGACGATCGCGTACTGCTTGCGGAAGGACTCGTTGGTGAAGTCGACGGAGGCGGTGCCCTCGACGGCCTTGCTGAGCTGGCCGATGAGGTAGGACGCGGCGTCGGCGCAGCCGTGGGCGAGGGAGGTCAGGGGGTCGAGGGGGTCGTCGGTGGTGGTGGGCGGGGTGGTGCGCGTGCCGGCGTCGCCTTCGCAGTAGTCCTTGGCGGGGCCCCGGATCAGATCGCAGGCGTTGTTGCTGACACTGGGAGAAGGGCTCGGGGACGGCGCAGCAGCAGCTCGGGTGGCGAAAGCGATTGCTCCGGCTTGTACCGATCCAACGACAGCTGCCATTGAGATCCGGCGGAAGTTACTACCGCGCATAGGTGAACCCCCCGAATTGCTTCACCGCGTCGGCCATCTGATCTGCTGGCGAGGCCGCCTGGTCGCGTCCCACGGGTACAGGGCCGTCCTGCTGTGTGAAGTCGGTGACCTTCCAATCGCCGCCGACCCACTCCAGCTCGTACGTGGTGGTGTACCAGCCTTCGGATACAGGGTTCTTGGAGCCCTCACCCGCGAGGCCGAACAGGGCTGAGTACCAGATGGCGACGGTCGCTCGGTCGCCGGTGTACTTCGTGACCCTGGCCCCCACCGGGTTGGAACGTGAGATGAAGGTCAAGGAATCCGGTGAAGTCCCATCGGGGTTGAGCCCGATGCTGGAAAGGAACGATGCGCTGGAGTAAGCGTCGTCGATGCGGCTCTGACGTGTTGCGGCGACATCTGGGGCGTAAACAGCCTCAGTGATCTTGTGGCGGCCGTCAGCGTTGAACATTTGGTCGGATCCGAGAACGACCGTGTAGTTCGCCGCCGCGCTCTGGGCCCCCTGCTCGTCGTGGGCGAAGCCCGAGGCGATGGTGCCGTTCTTGCCCGTGACGGGGTCGGTGCCGGTGGGGGCGGTCGGGGCGGTGCCGCCGGTGGTGTCCGAGTGGCTGATGCCGGGGGCGGCCGGGTCCGCGTTGGGGCTGTCGCTGTTGCTGTCGCCGCCGCTCAGGTTCGCGAACGCGATGGCCGCGACGAGCAGCACCACCACGCCGACGGCCATGACCAGCGAGCGGCTGTTGCGGGCGGGGCGGCGGCCGTGGGGTGTGCCGGGGTTGCCTTCGGGGAGGCGGGTACGCGTTTGGCGCGTTCCGCCCAGCGTGCTGTACGCGCCGTCGCCCCGGCCGCCGGAATCCCTGCTTCCGTAGCCCTGCTCGTCGTCGTAGCTCATGCCGCGTACGTCCCCTCAGCCGTGTGCGGACTTCCGTCATATGACGGTAGCTCTGCTGAGCGCCGAGCGGGTGCGGTGTGGTGACTCGACATGGGATGACTCGACCTCAGCCGGGGGCGCGACGGACGGATGGTGGTGGGGAGGCAGGGGGCGGCAGCACGGCGTACTGCTGGCTGCCCGTCAGACCGCCATGCCGTACACGATGGTGAACAGGGTGCCGAGGGAGCCGATGATGAAGACGCCGGTCAGTCCGGCGACGATCAGGCCCTTGCCCTGTTCCGCGCTGAAGGTGTCGCGCAAGGCGGTCGCGCCGATGCGCTGCTTGGCCGCGCCCCAGATCGCGATGCCGAGGCAGAGCAGGATGGCAACCGCCATCACTACCTCGACCATGATGCGTGCCTCGTTGCCCAGCGTCCCGAACGGGCCCCAGTTCGGGGCGATTCCGCCGATGATGGTGGTGATGTCGCCCTTCTCAGCTGCCAGGATCATGTAAGTCACCGCCCCTGTTGCGTAGTTCGCTGCCCGCGCCGGCCGGTGCGGGTCGTGCCTTCTATCTTCGCTGATGAAACCGCGCTCGTACGACGCCTTCCCGGGTCTCTTTACCCGGATCTCGCACACATGACCGGGATGGGCGCCCTGACCTGTGGTGCGGCCGGGGGCGACCGGGATGTCACCCGGTCACTCTGTGTATCACGCTCCGTGACGATGGGCAATGAGGGGAGTCGTGGGTTTCCGGCGCGAAGGCGGCGTTCGCCGGGGTTCTCGTGTTCGTATGCGCTGTTCGAGAGCTGGTCGTGCGCCGTCGCGCACGGAATGACGCATCGTCAGTACCTCGTGCGTCACGCGTATGTCGTCGCGAGGGAGTGGAGAAGCTCGCGGGACGGCTGTACGTCGAGCGCGAGCGATTCGAGCCGGTCGAGCACCTGACGGTAGGTCCGGAGCAGTGTTTCCGCGTCCAGTTGGGTCAGGCCGTGCGTCTGCTCCAGGTGCACGGTGTCCAGTTGTGCGACCGGGCCCTGTACGTACGTGATGGGCTGGCCGGCTCCCGGGTGTCCGCCGGACGCGAAGGGGATGACGCGGAGGGTGACGGTGTCCCGTTCGCTCATTTCCAGAAGGTGGCGCAGCTGGGGGCCGGCGACGCGGGGACCGCCGATCCCCATGTGCAGGGCCGCTTCGTGGACGACCGCCCGGTACGGGACGGCTTCCGCGCGGAAGACGACGTCCTGGCGTCTGATGCGGAAGGAGAGCCTGCGTTCGGCCTCGGGCGGCGAGAGTTCGGGCGCGCTCTGGTTGAGGGCTTCCCGGGCGTGGTCCGCCGTCTGGAGGAGGTCCGGGAGGGTGCAGGTGGTGGCGGTGCGGAGGGCACTGCCGTGGTGCTCGAGCTCGGCCAGGTCCAGCAGCGGGCCCGGGAGTTCGGCGCGGTACTCCTCCCACCATCCACCGCGGCGTTCGCCCGTCATCGCGGCCAGCGCCTCCACGAGTCCGCGGTCGGTGCACGCGTAGTGGCGGGAGAGGGCGCGGACCCGGTCGGCACTCACGCCGTACCGCCCGGCCTCGATGTTGCTGATGCGTGCCTGGTTGCCGCCGAGCAGGACCGCGGCCTGCGTGGCGGTGATCCCGGCGCGTTCGCGGAGCTTGCGCAGTTCCGCTCCGAGTCGTCGCCGACGGGCAGTCGGGGTCGAGTTGGTCGCCATCGGCCTCCCTTCGCCCAGTCACTCGTACGGGTGTCTTGGGGCATGCATTACCCCAAGTGCGGGGAATGTATTACATGACGCCTCTACCGTGATCGTGGGACAGGTGCCCACGACGAGCCCGCCGGTCGGCCGGCTCCGGCGTCGGGTGCCGTAGGGGCCCGCCAACCACACTGCCCGAACGGGGACTTCCATGCATGCACCCACCGTATCGCCGCCTTGGGCGTACACCCTTCAACTTCCGCATGATCCGCGCTCCCCGGGCGTTGCCCGCTCGCTTCTGCGGGTCGTGCTCCGCGCCCAGGGGATGACCGAACTGGGCGATACCGCCGAACTGCTGGTGAGTGAGCTGACCACCAACGCCTATCAGCATTCCTGGGGCCCGTACTCGCTCCGGATGTGCGGTGCCGGGCATCGACGTATTCGGCTCAGTGTCTGGGACAGCAATCCGGAGATCCCGCCTCCCTTCCGGGGCTCCGGGGAGGTCGGGAACAGCGGGAGCGGCGGGGTGTACGTACCGGCGCAGCAGGCGACGCTCGCGGAGCGCGGGCGTGGGCTGACCCTCGTACAGATGTGTGCGGAGAGCTGGGGTGGTCGTGCCCTTCCCGCTGGTCCGTCCGGCGAGGGCGGCAAGCTGCTGTGGGTGGTGTGCGGGGAGAAGCCGGAGTGAGCGCGTCCTGGTTTCCCCGCCCGGGTGGTACGGGCTGACGCGATGCCCATCATTCGGGTGAAACCGTAGCCGGGACGCACCCCTGAACGCCCCGGAGATACCGGGCCCGTGCCATGAAGAGCCGTGGAAGGGCGGCGCGGCGCCCTTCCCGGATCAGGCACAGTGCTGCCGCTCCACGATCGAGGATCGAGGATCAAGGAACGGGGTGAGTGGTGTGTCCGTGACCGGACAGCCGCAGGGGTGGCAGACGCCGGGATCCGGTGTCGACGGACGGGGAGGAGGGGCTGGGGGAAGCCCCGGGAGGGGGCCCGGGAGGTCGGGGGATTCGGACTCCGGGCACGCACGGCTGGTCCACACCGACGGGCCGTGGATCCGGGCTGCTGGTGGCGCGGAGGCGCTGCACACGCATCTCGGTCCGGTCCGGTCCGAACTGGAGAAGTCGCACGAAGGCCTGTTGGCGGGCGAGGGGGCCGGCGACTTCGCTGTGCTGGTCGAGCTCGCGGCGGTCCGCGAGTCCTGGCTGCGCCGGGTGTCGACGGCGCAGGGCGAGTGCGGAAGCCTCGCCGTCAAGCTGCGGGCCGTCGCGAGAGAACAGGGCGCGACGGACCAGGAGGTGCGGGCCGGGTTTGGCCGGCTGGTGGACATCCCGGCCCAGACGCCCCCGCTACCGCCGCTCCTCGCTCAGGCACCCCCGACTCAACTGTCCTCCCTGTACTTGCTTGGTGGAGGAGACGCTGGTGGAGGAGACGCTGGTGGGGGCGAGGCTGGTGGGAGTGGCATCGGTGGGAGCGACAGGTGAAGGGAGCTCTTACCTGGTCCGCGCTGCTCGCCGTGGGGTGCGGGGATTTGGATGGCGCGGCGGACGGCTGGGGACGCCTCAGCAACCGGGCCGACGTGGCGCGCGAGCGGATCGACCGGCAGATTCTCACCGGCCTGCGCGAGACGCAGGAGGGCGAGGCGGCGGACGCAGCCCTCACCCGTCTGCGTGGGCTGGCCCGGAACTTCCAGTACGTCCATACGGAGACCGGCCTGGTACGTACGGCACTCAACAGCCTCGCCCACGAAGTGCGCGCGCATCAGAGGTCGGTCCGTGAGGCGTTGGAGGACGCAGAGAGGCTGAAGTTCACGGTCCACGCGGACGGGTCGGTGTCGTACCCGGAGAAGGAGGGGCTGGTCGCGGACGAGCCCCTGCCGGGCGGGCGGGCCGCCGGCGGAAGCGGTTTCCCCGACCTGATGGCGTCACCGGGCACCCTGACCGCGCCCAACCCTCACGCGGCCACCGCCCAGGACATCGCCGACCGGATCGCCCGAGCGGTGACACTGGCCACCGAGGCGGATACGAGGTACGCGGGCATTCTCCGCAGCCTGAAGGCCGAGGACGGCCTCGACGTCCCGAACTCCGCTTGGACGGACGCGGCGGCCGACATGGCATCCGTGCGCGAGGCCGCACGGGCCTATTTGAACGAGCACATCCCGTACCAGGCGTCCGCGAGCGAGCGCAAGGAATGGTGGGCCAGCCTCCCGCAGGAGCTGCGCGACGAGTACCTCGCGACCTATCCGGACATCATCGGGAACCTCGACGGGATCCCCGCTCTAGTACGCGACGCTGCCAACCGGGACAACCTCCAGTTGCTGATCGGCAAGTTGGAGGGCCTCGACGGCGGCGGGGCCGACGGGGCGGAGGGGAAGCTCGAAGCGCTTCGGCTGATCGCTGAACAGCTTGATGCGCCGCTCAAGCCTGGCGACCCGCCCATGTATCTCCTTGGGATCGGCGACGAGGGTAATGGGCGCGCGATTGTTGCCTACGGGAACCCGGATGCGTCGAAGAATGTTGCGGCTTATGTGCCGGGCCTCAATACGTCGTTGGACGATAAGTTTGCGAAGAATGATTTGAGGCGAGCCCGAGATACGGTCAAAGGTATGCGCCGCTGGGATCCTGAGGGCGCTTCAATTGCCTGGCTCGGGTATGACGCGCCTCAACTCGTAGATTCCTGGTCGAGCTTCGCGGTTGCGGGTTCTGGTCGAGCTGAAAAAGGTGGCCGTTCTTTCAATGAGTTCATGGATGGAATTCGCGTGACGAATGTTAATGGGGATCCTCATTTGACGGCGATTGGGCACTCTTACGGATCGCGAACCGTGGGTGCTGCGGCGCAACAGGGCGATGGGATCCCGGGAGTGGATGACATCATTCTTGTGGGCAGCCCGGGTGTCGGTGCTGATCACGCTGCTGATTTGAATGTCGGCAAGAGGCACGTGTTTGTTGGTGCTGCCGATAATGATCCGGTGACGATGCTGCCGACCAAGACGCAGATGGTTGCGGGCGCTGCCGGACTTTACTTCGGCGGAGTGTATGGTGCCATTTTTGCCGGGGATTTGGTTGATGCAGGTGATGATGACTTGTGGTTTGGGAAAGATCCAGCCAGTCGAGAATTCGGTGCGCAGCGCTTTCATGTTGCCGCAGGTCCACTGCCAATCGACCGGAAGGGTATTGCGTTGGCGCACTCCAACTATTTTGACCCTGTGGAGGACCGTTCCTCTGTGAACAATATTGCACTCATCTCTGTTGGGCGGGCGCGCGAGGTCAAGAACGAGGAGTACAGGTAATGCAGAGTGCGTGCCGCAGAGTATTTTTACTACTCGCGCTTATTCTTCTGGCGGGATGCGGGAGTCCTTCGTTGAATTCGAACGATGGGAGTGATTCCAAAATGAATATGAAGGAAGCGGCTGAGCGGGCGGACGGGATGCTTGATGATGTTTTGCGGGCGATCAAGCCGGAAGTTCGTTGGACTCATGACACCACGACAGTGGGGAGTTGTAGCCTGACGCGTCGCCGAACTTTGATGACGATCATTTCGGAGCAGCGCAGGGGTGGCTTTCTTGGTGTTGTTGAGCGTTTCTGGAAAAGTAGCGGATATCGAATTACGTCGACCAATAATAGTGTCGATTTCCCGGCAATCTTTGCAGTGACTGAAGATGGCTTCGAAGTTGCGCTGATCGTTGGCGGAGAAGGGCAAGTCTTCTTCGAAGCGGACACCCCCTGCGTACAAGAGTCCGAGGTTGCCGACCCCACTGCCAAGCCCAACACCCCCAGCTACGAGGGCATGGAGAACATTCCGCGTCCCAACATCCACTCCGACTTCTGGTCTGCCACTGCCCCCGCCTCGCCGTCCCCGTGAGGGGCTGATCGCGCGGCTCGGGCTTTCCAACCCCCTTGTTTGCGCCGCTGTTTGAGCCCTTGGTTGGGTCCTGGGGCCCATGCCGGGGGTGGGGCGGATGTGGTCCTCTACGTGCGGTGGCTCGACCGTCACCCACCTACGAGCCGGGGGTCCCCACGTGTCTGGCATACGAGAGCTTGCGGTTCCGGGAGGTGGTGCAACAGGCGCTGCCCGGAAGGCAGGCGGCGTTCGGAGTGCGCCAAGGGCGTTACAGGCCGCCCTGGTTCTCGTGCGCTTGGTGTTCGTGAGCACGGTCGTGGGCGTGATCAATGTGCTCACGCTGGCGTCCTCGGTCGACGCGGTGGATGGGCAGTTGCTCGGGGTGCTGCTGTATGCGGCTCTGCCGGGGATTGTCGGCTTCGTGCTGTCGTTCTACGCGCGTATCCGTGGGCGTGGGGTGTGGTTCGGGCTGTTGGCCGTGCATGTCTGGCTCGTGCTCGGGTCGTTGGCCACCTTGGGTGCGGGGGATGTCGGGGTGTCCGGGCTGCCCCAGTTGGTGATGCCTGTGGCCGTCGTCGTGTTGCTTCTCCGGCCTGCGGCGTGGGGATGGTTCCGGCTGCCCCGGGCGGAACGGGACGTGGAGACCCGGTTCAGTGTCAGGAATGTCCGGTTACTCGCTGCTCGCCGGGACGGTGGGCAGACCGCGATGGAGTACCTCGGACTTGTACTGATCGTCGTCGCGCTGGTCGGGGCGATCATGGCGACGACTGTCGGTGCCCAGCTCACCGGGGAAATACGTAACGCCATCTGCCAGTTGACCGGCGGTGCCTGCTCTTCGACCGGTGGCGATGTGGTCGCGGGAGGAGAGCGCGGGAAGAGGGGAGAGGCCGGCTCCAGTGCCGGGTCGGCCGGCTCGGGAGGATCGGCCGGCTCAACCGGCTCAACCGGCTCAACCGGCTCAACCGGGTCCACCGGGTCCACAGGATCGGGCGGCTCGTCCGCCGCCGGGGGGACGCGGACCGGGACCGAGGGCGGCACCGGCGCGGTGGGCGAAGGTGGCTCGGGCACATCCGGGAGCACCACCGGCGCAGGGGGCTCTGCCGGCGGAGGAAGCACCGACGGAGCAGGGGGCACCACCAGCGCCGGCGGTACCAGCACGACCAACACCGACACCGACACCCACACCAACCCCACTACCAACACCACCCCCAGCAGTACCAGCAACACCCCCACCCCCGGCTTCTTCGAGTCCCTGGTCAGCGACGGCCTGGGCGGGGACCTCCGGGGCGTGGCCAAGGCCTTCGGCAACCCGGTGAAGAGCGTCACCGGGGTCGTGGACCAGTGGTCCGAGCTGACCGGGGCCGCCAGGGAGAAGTGGGCGGCTGGGGACCACGCGGGGGCGGTCGGGGCGTGGGTCGAGGCGTCCGGGGGCGTCGGGGTCGGAGGTATGGGGTTGCCGGGGGCCGGGCCCCGGGTGGTCGCCGCGGTCCGTGAGGACGAGCGGCAGTATCTGAACGACCGGATACCGGTGAGCGCCTCGGCGGCCGGCCGGAAGGCGTGGTGGGACGGGCTGAGCCAGGCCGAGCGCGGGCGGTACCTGGAGCTGTCCCCGGAGCGGATCGGCAACCTGGACGGGATTCCGGCCGCCGTCCGGGACCAGGCCAACCGGAAGAATCTCCAGACCCTGATCACCGGGCTCGAACGCACCGCGGACGACAAGAAGTCGAAGAAGATCCTGGAGGGGATGAAGGAGATCGACCGGCAGCTGAAGGAGGGTTCGCAGCCGCCGATGTTCCTGCTGGGGATCGGGTCCGAGGGCAACGGCCGGGCGATCGTCTCGTACGGGAATCCGGACCTCTCGCAGCACGTGTCGGCGTACGTTCCGGGGCTGAACACCTCGCTGGACAAGGACTTCGCGCAGAACGACCTGAAGCGGGCGCGGGACACCGCGATCGGTGCGCAGGGGTACGAGCCGTCCAGCGCCTCGATCGTATGGCTCGGGTACGACGCTCCGCAGCTGCCGGACAGCGACGGGATCGCCGGGTACTTCGCCATCATGGGCACCGGCCGGGCGGAGGCGGGCGGGACGGCCTACGACGACTTCTGGAGCGGGCTGACGGCGACGAACACCAACGAGGACCCGCACTTCACCGCGATCGGGCACTCCTACGGCTCCCGGACGGTGGGGGCGGCCACGCAACGGGAGGGCGGGATCCCGGGGGTGGACGACATCATCCTGGTGGGCAGCCCGGGGGTGGGCGTGGACCGGGCGGTGGACCTCGGGGTCGGTGCCCGGCACGTCTTCGTCGGGGCCGCCGCGAACGACCCGGTGACCAAGCTGCCGTCCAAGACGCAGGCGCTCGTGGGCTCGTTGGGGATGCTGGCGCTGGGTCCGGCGGGGGCCTACTTCGCGGGTGATCTCGCGGATCCGGGTGACGACGACCTCTGGTTCGGGAAGGACCCGGCGAGCAAGGCGTTCGGGGCCGTACGGTTCCCGGTGGATCCCGGTCCGCCGGTGATCAGCGGGCACGGCATCAGCGCCGAAGCGCACTCGCAGTACTTCGACCCGGTGCGGGACGCCATGTCGGCCGATGCCATCGCTCTGATCGTGTCGGGACACTCCAGCAATCTGAAGATTGAGGAACAGCGATGAGGCGAAGGCTCCGGACGGCGGTCGTCACCCTGGCGCTCGGTCTCGCACTGGCGGGCTGCGGCCGGCAGCAGGCGGGATCGGACGGCCCGGCCACGGGTACGGGCCCGGCCGCGCCCAAAACCGCGAGCACCGCCACCGGCGGGAGTACGGAGAGCCCCATGAGCGCGATGGACATGCAGGGGGCCGCGGAGCGGGCCGACTCGATGCTCGACCTGACGCTGAAGGCGATCGAGCCCTCGGTCCAGTGGGCGCACGGCCCGACGACGACGGGCAGTTGCGACGTGACGCGCCGGCGCACGGTGATGACGGTCGTCGCGCCGGAGCGGCGTCAGGAGTTCCTGGACCGGGTGACGGAGTTCTGGCGCGACAGCGACTACCGGATCAAGGCCGTGAACAAGGACGAGGAGTTCCCCGCGGTGTACGCGCAGGCCGAGGGGTTCGGCATCAGCGTGAGCGTCCGGGGCGGGGGGCAGGTGTTCTTCGAGGCGGACAGCCCGTGCGTGCGGGCGTCGAAGGTGGCCGATTCCACGTCGAAGCCGAACGGCCCTTCGTACGAGGGGGTCTACCCCCTGCCGAGGCCCGACGTAAAGTCCCCGTACTGGTCGACGGGAGCGTACTGAGGGGGCGTCAGGGGATGCGCAGGTGACGCGAGTGCTTCGAACGATTCGTACACACCCTCGAAACGACCCTTGAACCGCGCCTCGGTAGGGGATGGTTGAGGGGTGCGGAAATACTGGGTGTTCGTGGGCGGCGGGATCGGGCTGTGCCTCGGCTTCGTGGGGCTGCTGGTCGTCGGTACGTACTCCGCCGCCGCGGGCATCGCGGGGGCGAGCGGGTCGGTCGGGCTGGCCGCGGGGGCGGTGCCCGCGCGGTATCAGCCGCTCGTGGAGAAGTGGGGCACGCTCTGCGCCGCGATCAATCCGGCGCTGCTCGCAGCCCAGCTCTACCAGGAGAGTGGCTGGAACCCGCGGGCGCAGAGCGCGGCGGCGGCCCAGGGGATCGCGCAGTTCATCCCGGGCACCTGGGCCACGCACGGTGTCGACGGGGACGGCGACGGGGACCGGGACGTGTGGGACCCGGCCGACGCCATTCCGTCGGCCGCTTCGTACGACTGTGAGCTCGCCGGGTACGTGAAGGACGTGCCGGGCGATCCGACCGACAACATGCTCGCGTCCTACAACGCGGGTGCCTACCGGGTCATCCGGGCGGGCGGGGTTCCGGCGATCGCCGAGACGCAGAACTACGTCAAGATCATCCGTTCCCTGGAGAAGAGTTTCGCCAAGCCGGTCGGCCGGGTGGCGCCCTCCCAGCAGGCGGCCGGGGCCATCTACTACGCGCAGCAGAAGCTGGGCACTCCGTACCTCTGGGGCGGCAACGGGACGGCGGACCAGGGCGGCCGGTTCGACTGTTCCGGGCTGACGCAGGCCGCGTACCGGAGCGTGGGCATCGAGCTCCCCCGGGTCGCCAACGACCAGTACAACGCGGGGGCACATCCGTCCCGGGACGAGCTGCTCCCCGGCGACCTGGTGTTCTTCTCCGACGATCTGACCGACTCGCGCGCCATCCACCACGTAGGGATCTACGTCGGCGGCGGGTACATGATCAACGCGCCGTACACCGGGGCGGTGATCCGCTTCGACAAGATCGACAGCCCCGACTACTTCGGCGCGACGCGGGTCACCAAGGACGGCGCCGCCGCGCTCCCCACCGCCCTCCCGCAAGCGTGAGAGACGCGGAGCGGCGTGGGTGTGCGAGGGGCCCAAGAGGCCCACGGGACCAACGGGGCATACGGGATCACCGGGGCGGGCGTGGTGCCAGGAACTTTCCGTGAGGCCAGGGCCCCGAGATGCGACGATGAGTCACTCTTCGATAACGTCATGGTGATCATTCGGTGGAGGGCGGAACCGTCGCTACCGGAAGGCCGTTCCCTGGAAGGGGAAGGCCCGCGCACCGACCTTGCGCGATCGCCCGACCACCGTCGCGTCGCAGGACGCGGCGAGAGATAAGCGGTACCGGATCGCACCGATTGCGGGGGTACGACCACGGGCGGCGCGCATGGACGCGCGTCGCGGCAGCAGACAAGGCAAGGGGCCGCAGCAGATGGCTGGACTCGCATTCGATGGGTCGAACCCCGACGTCAGCCTGCTCTACGACATCAACGGGCTGGCGAAGGCCTCTCCCTCCTGGCTCGACAGCGTCATGGAGTTCGTCGGTGAGTACGGGATCATGCTCGGCATGGTCCTGGTGGTCCTGTGGTGCTGGTGGAACGTCCGCCGGCGCGGCACGGCCGAGGACTCGGTGACGGCGGTCGCCGCACTCGTCTGGGCCCCGCTCGCCGCAGGGATCGCCCTCCTCGTCAACATCCCCATCCGGGGGTTCGTGGAGCGCCCGCGTCCGTTCAAGGACCACGCGGGGCTCGACGTCCTCGTCGACGGCAAGAACGACTTCTCCTTCGTCAGCGACCACGCCACCATGGCGATGGCCATGGCGGTCGGGATCTTCGTGGCCGGCCGGAAGTTCGGGTTCGTCGCGCTGGGGCTCGCGTTCGCGGAGGGGTTCTGCCGCGTCTGGATGGGCGTGCACTACCCGACCGACGTCATCGGCGGCCTCGCCCTGGGCACGGCCGTCACCCTTCTCCTCGCCCCGCTGGCCATGGCGCTGCTGACCCCGCTGATGGCGGCCGTCTCCCGGTCGCCGCGGGCGGGCTTCCTCGTCCGGTCGCGGCGGGCGGCCCGCCCGGCCGGCGGCCTCGGCGGGACGCTGGGGGTGCCCGAGCCGAGATCGGGCCGCGGCGGCGGTACGGGCGACAAGGACCTCGCCGCCTGAGCACCCCTCAGGTACGGAGCGGGGCAGCGGGCAGCGGAGAAGCAGGACACATCAGCGGCAGGGCGTCGGTTCCCCGGTGGGGGCCGGCGCCCTGTTCCGTACCCGTACGGGAAAACCGGGCTGACGGAGCGGCGGGTTCACGGCGGCGGGTTCACGGCGACGGGCTGACGGAGCGACGGGTTCACGGCGGCGGGTTCACGGCGTCTGCGGTCCGGCGAAGAGCCCTTCGGGGTCGTACCGGTCGCGGAGCCGGCCGAGCCGGTCGGCCGAGGAGCCGAAGTAGGCGCGGCGCCAGTCGGTGAGCGTGGGGTCGGAGTAGTTCTGGTACGCCTCCCCGGACGCGTGCGGGGCCATCGCCGCATGGATGTCTTTCAGCCACCCCTGCGCGCGGGTCGCCGAGGACCCGGGGGAATCCGGGCTCCAGGCGGCGATGTACTGGGCGAGCATCCGGGAGTCGCGGTGCACGAAGGCGGTCGCGTCCCGGGCGACCCGGTTGACCGCCCCGCCGAGGGCCGTGAGGATGACCGACCCCTTGCCGCCCTCGCCGACGGACCGGCGGCCGAACGCCTCGACGCCCCCGGTGAGGGCGCGCAGCCCCTCGGGCGGCAGCGAGCGGGTGAAGAAGTCGGAGGCCGCCGCGTACGTCTCGCGCCCGAGGACTCCCCGGGCGGTGCGCCCCGGGGTCGTACCAGGCAGGTGGCACTGGTCGGCGGTGAGGCCCGCGCAGCCGGCGTAGGCCAGCATCGCGTCCTCGTAGCCGCGTCGGCGCAGGGAGACGGTGGAGGCGGGGGATCCGGCGCGGTCGGCGAGCCGGTCCACCGCGTTCTGGAGGTCGCCGTAGGTGCCGAGGCTGAACGCCGCGAGCGACACGGTCGGGTCGGCGCCGTCCGCGCCCGCCTCGAAGTGGAGCGAGGACCAGATCTCGTCCGGCTGGTCGGGTCCCCACTCCTGCCAGGCGGCGAGCACCGCGCCGGCCCGGGACCACGGCCAGCCGAGGTTGCAGACGACGGTCTGCGGGGCGGGCGAGGTACGGAAGTGGAGCCGGGTGACGACGCCGAAGGTGCCGTTGCCCCCGCCGCGCAGCCCCCAGAAGAGGTCCTGGTTCTGGCCGGCGTCGGCGGTCAGGGTGCGGCCGTCGGCGGTGACCAGGGTGGCGGAGGTGAGGTTGTCGCAGGTCAGGCCGTACGCGCGAGAGGCCACGCCGTGGCCGCCGCCGAGGGTGAGGCCGGATATGCCGACCGTGGCGCAGGAGCCGCCCGGGACGGTGAGGCCGTGGGCGCCGAGTCCCCGGTAGATGTCGCCGAGCCGGGCGCCCGCGCCGATGGTGCCGTCCGCCTCGACGCCGGAGAGGGCCGAGACGTCGACGACCAGGCGCCCGGTGCCGCCGGAGAGGCCCGCGTAGGAGTGGCCGCCGCTGCGGATCGCCACGGGGGTCCCGGTCGTACGGGCGAAGGCGAGGCACGCGCGTATGTCGTCCTCGTGCCGGACGTAGGCGACGGCCGCGGGCCGCTGGGTGTCGAAGCGGGTGTTGTAGAGGCGGCGTGCGGTGTCGTACGGGGAGTCCTCGGGCCGTACGAGGGTGCCGTCGAGCCCGCGGCCGAGCGCCTGCCAGTCCGCCGGGGCCCCGCCGGCCGACGCGGCGGGGGACCTCGTCGGAGTGGGCGAGCCGGTGGCGGGACGGGGGACACCGGGGCGGCCGGTCCCCGACGCGTCCGCGCCCGGTGAGTCCGCTCCCGGGGCGGAGCAGGACGCGGCTGCGGAGGTGAGCGCGGCGAGCGCCCCGGCGGCCAGCACCGTGCGGCGGGCGGGCGGCAGGGCGGCCGGGGCGGGTACGGGGTTCGGGTGCCGGGGTGCGGGGGTCACCATGCCCGGGAGGCGCGGCTGCTTCATGGAAGGGCCTCCGGGGCCGTTGCGGTGGAAGAGCCGGGTACAGGGCGCTGGTGGGCACCGCACCCGTTCGGTCAGGATCCTGTCCGGTGGCGTTCGGCGTCGGTGCGGGCCAGGTCGCGGGAGCGGCGGGCCGGTCCCGACCAGCCGCAGGTGCAGCGGGCGAGACAGAACGAGCCGCGTTCGGTGGTGGTCGTCGCATGGTCCTGAGCTGCGGCAACGGGCTCGGCAGGAGTGACGGTGCCGGACGGCGGGGCCGTACGCACCGGGGTGCGCCGGGCGGGGAGAAAAGCTTCCTGATGCACGCGTCCACGGTACTGGCGGGGCGGTCCGGGCGGGAGGGGTTACCGCGGGCCCGCCGCCGATCGGGGTGACCCGGCGTGACGGGGGACGGCGGCCGTCGTTATGCGGGACGGGCGAGGGCCCGGTTCCGGCGTGACGTCGTTGGGGGTTGGCAGGCGATGGTGGTGCGGCAGCACAGGTGCGAAGGCGCGGCACTGGCTGTCCGCGCGCTGGCCGTGGCGGGCGTGCTCGCGGTGCTGGCCGGCTGTTCCGGCGGGGAGAGCGGGACGGTCGCGGGCGCTCCGGCGGACGAGCCGCCCGCGCGGGTGCTCGACCGGGCGGCGGACGTGCTCGCCGCGTTCGGAGGGGCGGAGACCAACACCTCGATGGAGACCTCGGCCGGCGGCACCCGGGTGACCATCCGGGGTCAGGGGGCGTACGACTTCCGCAGGCAGCTCGGCCGTATCAAGGTGGTGCTGCCGAAGGACGCCGCCGGGTCGGACGAGCACCGGCCGATCACCGAGCTGCTGACGCCCGGCGCGCTCTACATGAAGAACCGGGGCGCCGGGGTCCCTGAGGGCAAGTGGGTGCGGATCGACACCACGGTGCTGGCGGACGGCAACCTCGTCACCGGCGGGGTCACCGACCCGATGGCCGCCGCCGAGCTGCTGCGCGAGGCCCGGGGCGTGACGTACGTGGGGCGGACCGAGCTGGCGGGCATCGGGGTCCGCCACTACCGGGGGACGGCGGACATCGGCAGCGCGGCGGGGGCCGCCTCGCCCCTGTCGCGGGCGGCGCTGAGCGCCGCGGCGGACGGCTTCCGCACGCACGCGGTGCCCTTCGACGCCTACCTGGACGACGAGGGCCGGCTCCGGAAGGTCCGTCACCGCTTCACCTTCGCGGCCGACGGCCCTGCGGTGACGGTGGTCTCGACGATGCTGCTGTACGGGTTCGGGACGCCGGTGACCGTGGAGTTGCCGGACGGGGCGGACCTCTACACGGGCGAGATCCGGCAGAGCTGAGGCGGTGGTGGTGGTGACGGCGGCAAGCCCGGCGGCGGGGGTGACGGCAGGCCCGGCGGCAGGGGCGGCGGCACCCGCGGCCGTGCCGACGGGCCGGCATCCGGGTCGGCGCCCCGGTCGACACGGGTGGCTGGATATCGACGTTCGTACGGGCGCGGGCGGGACGGCCGACCGAGCGGTTGGCCGGGAGGTCGGCCGGGTGGTCGGCCGGGTGGTCGGCCGTGTGTACGGGCGTTCGACGGGGGAGAGCAGTCCTCTTGGGAGGGGCCGAAATGGCCCGTCCGTGTCATGCGCGCGGCGCTTGCCGGTCCCTACGCTTGGAGTCTGTGCGCCGAAGGACTCTCCCGTGATCCGCGGTGGATCAGTGTGCGGCGTCGGACACGGTGCGTCGCGAGGCGGAGGGGCGTTCGCATCCGGGATGTATGCGGACGTTCCGGCAGCGCGGCCGGGGCCGGTCCGGGCAAAGGGCCCTGGGCGCCGTGGCCGTGGTCGCGCATGCGCCAGGGATCACGGGACAGCCCCGAGGGCCGGCGACGGTAGAGAGAAGAGGTGACGCAGGTGGTGACGCTCAGCGCTCCGAACGCACAGGAGTACGTGGCCCTCGCCGAGATCGAGCTCTGCGGCGAGCTGATGATCGCCGCATCCTCCAGCCCCGAGGACCGGCTCAGTCCGGACCGTATCGACGAGGTGCTCAACGCGGGCGAGGCCGCCGGTCCGTCCGGCAACATCCCCCTCCAGTCCGAACGAAGGCCCTGACCCGACCGGACGGTGTGGCACGTGTCACGTGTCACGTGCGCGGAGAGGTGCGCCGGGGGCCGGGCCCGGGCGGCACGGCCGTCAGGTACGGAGCAGGCGGGCGATGGCCTTGGTGGCCTCGTCGACCTTCGCGTCGATCTCGTCCCCGCCCTTGACGGCGGCGTCGGCGACGCAGTGGCGGAGGTGTTCCTCCAGCAGCTGGAGCGCGAAGGACTGCAGCGCCTTGGTGGACGCCGAGACCTGGGTGAGTATGTCGATGCAGTAGGTGTCCTCGTCCACCATCCGCTGGAGGCCGCGGATCTGGCCCTCGATCCGGCGCAGGCGCTTGAGGTGCTCGTCCTTCTGGTGGTGGTAGCCGTGGATGCCCCGGTCGTGGTCGGTGGCGGCACCGGCCGGACGCTCGGGCGGGGTCCCGACGGGTTCCGGGGGCGTGGGTCCGGTCTGGCCGGCGGCCTCGGTGGTGGTCATGGGTCCTCCCGTTGTGTCGTACCCGGACGTGTCCGCGGCCGGGTCGGTGGCCGTACCCGCTCCCGCACTCCGGCCGGCCGGGTCGCCGGATGCCGCCCCCAGGTCTCTTCCGGGGCTGTATACCCCGGGCGGGTATATGGTAACGAATCGAGCCGAAACGTGACCCGGGGGCCGTGCTGATCACGCTGGTGGATGGGCGACACTGAAGAATGCCGGTTAGCCGTGGCCGGATGATGCGCCTAGCATCAGCCTGACCGAACCCAAAGCATCCCGAGGACCCCACGTGCGCTTTCGTCTGACCCCCAGGGAGACGAGCTTCTACGACATGTTTTCCGCATCAGCGGACAACATCGTCACGGGCTCGAAACTCCTGATGGAACTGCTCGGAGCGGATTCTTCCTCCCGGGCCGAGATCGCGGAGCGCATGCGGGCGGCCGAGCACGCGGGGGACGATGCCACCCACGCGATCTTCCACCAGCTGAACTCCTCCTTCATCACGCCGTTCGACCGCGAGGACATCTACAACCTCGCGTCGTCGCTCGACGACATCATGGACTTCATGGAGGAGGCCGTCGACCTGGTCGTCCTGTACCAGGTGGAGGAGCTCCCGAAGGGTGTCGAGCAGCAGATCGAGGTGCTGGCCAGGGCGGCGGAGCTGACCGCCGAGGCCATGCCGGGGCTGCGGACCATGGACAACCTCACCGAGTACTGGATCGAGGTCAACCGGCTGGAGAACCAGGCGGACCAGATCCACCGCAAGCTGCTCGCCCACCTCTTCAACGGCAAGTACGACGCCATCGAGGTGCTCAAGCTGAAGCAGATCGTGGACGTGCTGGAAGAGGCGGCCGACGCGTTCGAGCACGTCGCCAACACCGTGGAGACCATCGCGGTCAAGGAGTCCTGACTTCAGTGGACACCTTTGCGCTGATCGTGACCATTGGCGTCGCGCTCGGCTTCACGTATACGAACGGCTTCCACGACTCCGCGAACGCCATCGCCACCTCGGTCTCCACCCGGGCGCTGACCCCGCGGGCGGCTCTGGCGATGGCCGCGGTGATGAACCTGGCCGGTGCGTTCCTCGGACAGGGCGTCGCCAAGACGGTCAGTGAGGGGCTCATCGCCACCCCCGAGGGCTCGAAGGGGATGGGCATCCTCTTCGCTGCGCTGGTCGGCGCGGTCGTCTGGAACCTCGTGACCTGGTACTTCGGCCTGCCGTCCTCCTCCTCGCACGCCCTGTTCGGCGGCATGGTCGGGGCGGCGCTGGCCGGCGGGACGATGGTGCACTGGGACGGGGTGCTGGAGAAGATCGTCATTCCGATGTTCCTCTCCCCGGTCATCGGCCTGGTCGTCGGTTACCTCTTCATGGTCGCGATCATGTGGATGTTCCGGAAGTCCAACCCGCACAAGGCCAAGCGTGGTTTCCGGATCGCGCAGACGGTCTCGGCGGCCGCCATGGCGCTGGGCCACGGTCTCCAGGACGCCCAGAAGACGATGGGTATCGTCGTGATGGCCCTGGTCATCGCCGATGTCGAGGGCCCGAACGACGAGATCCCGGTCTGGGTCAAGATCGTCTGTGCGCTGATGCTCTCGCTCGGTACGTACGCGGGCGGCTGGCGCATCATGCGCACGCTCGGCCGGAAGATCATCGAGCTGGACCCGCCGCAGGGTTTCGCGGCCGAGATGACCGGCGCGTCGATCATGTTCGGTTCGTCGTTCCTCTTCCACGCCCCGATCTCCACCACGCACGTCATCACCTCCGCGATCATGGGTGTCGGCGCGACCAAGCGGGTCAACGCGGTCCGCTGGGGCGTCGCCAAGAACATCATCCTGGGCTGGTTCATCACCATGCCCGCGGCGGGGCTCGTCGCCGCGGGAAGCTACGGCATCGTGTACCTGCTCTTCGGCTGAGGCACGAACCGACCGACCGAGTGTGGATGTGGGGCCGCCCCCGTTCTCTTCGCAGAGAACGGGGGCGGCCCCTTTTCGGCCTTACGGTGGCACCGCCATGCAGCACCGCGAGGCTGTTCGGGGGCCCGCCGCCCGGAGGTCCGGGGCGGCGGGGGAGGGCTGGACCGGTTCGTCCGAAGCGGCCCGGGACCCGGACCGGTTTATCCGAAGCGGCCCGAGATGTAGTCCTCGGTGGCCTGGACCGACGGGTTGGCGAAGATCCGCTCCGTCTCGTCTATCTCGATGAGACGGCCCGGCTTGCCGACCGCGGCGAGGTTGAAGAAGGCCGTGCGGTCGGAGACGCGCGCCGCCTGCTGCATGTTGTGCGTCACGATGACGATCGTGAAGCGTTCCTTCAGCTCGCTGATCAGGTCCTCGACCGCGAGGGTCGAGATCGGGTCGAGCGCGGAGCAGGGCTCGTCCATCAGCAGGACCTCGGGCTCGACCGCGATGGCGCGGGCGATGCAGAGCCGCTGCTGCTGGCCGCCGGAGAGGCCGGAGCCCGGCTTGTTCAGGCGGTCCTTGACCTCGTTCCAGAGGTTGGCGCCCTGGAGCGACTTCTCGACGACGTCGTTCAGCTCGCTCTTGCGGTACTTGCCGTTCAGCTTCAGGCCCGCCGCCACGTTGTCGAAGATCGACATGGTCGGGAAGGGGTTGGGGCGCTGGAAGACCATGCCGACCGTGCGGCGTACGGAGACCGGGTCGACGTTCGATCCGTACAGGTTCTCGTCGTCGAGCAGCACCTTGCCTTCGACGCGGCCGCCGGGGGTGACCTCGTGCATCCGGTTCAGGGTGCGCAGGAAGGTGGACTTGCCGCAGCCGGAGGGGCCGATGAAGGCCGTCACGGAGCGGGGTTCCACGGTCATCGAGATGTCCTCGATGGCCTTGTGGGTGCCGTAGTAGGCGGTGAGGCCGCTGACGTCGATGCGCTTCGCCATCTGAATCACTGCTTCTTTCGTGGCCGCGGTCAGCGGCTGGTCTTCGGGGCCTTCCAGCGGGCGATGCCGCGGGCCACCAGATTGAGGATCATGACGAAGGCGATCAGCACCAGTGCCGCACCCCAGGCGCGGTCGTACGACGCCTCGGAACCGACCTTGTACTGCTCCCAGATGTAGTACGGGAGCGAGGACTGCGGGTCGCTGAAGGGGTTGGTGTTGATCAGCTGGCTGCCGAAGACGAGCAGGATGATCGGCGCGGTCTCACCGGCGACGCGGGCGATGGCGAGCATGACGCCCGTCGCGATGCCGCCGATCGCGGTCGGCAGGACCACCTTCAGGATGGTGCGCCACTTCGGGATGCCGAGGGCGAACGACGCCTCGCGCAGCTCGTTCGGGACGAGCTTGAGCATCTCCTCGGTGGAGCGGACCACGACCGGGATCATCAGGATCGACAGGGCGAGCGAGCCCATGAGGCCGGAGGGCCCCAGGTCGGCCATGAGCATGATCGAGAGGATGAAGAGGCCGGCGACGATGGAGGGGATGCCGGTCATCACGTCGACGAAGAAGGTGACGGCCTTGGCGAGGGCGCCCTTGCCGTACTCGACGAGGTAGACGGCGGTCAGCAGGCCGATCGGCGCGGAGATGACGGTGGCGATGCCGACCTGCTCCAGGGTGCCGATCAGTGCGTGGTAGACGCCGCCGCCGGGCTCGGTGGAGAGCACGCCGGCCATCGAGTGGGTGAGGAAGTAGCCGTCGAGGACCTTCGCGCCGCGGCTCACCGTCGTCCAGACGAGGGAGGCGAGCGGGACGATCGCGAGGATGAAGCAGACCCAGACGACGCTGGTCGCGAGGCGGTCCTTCGCCTGGCGCTGGTTCTCGACCACCGTGGTGGTCACGTAGGAGAGCGCCAGGAAGAGCAGGGCGGCGATCAGGCCCCACTGGATCTTGCTGTCCAGGCCGGCCGCGGCGCCGATGCCGACTCCGAGGACGATCGCGGCGACGGCGAACCCGAGGGGGGCCCAGCGGGGGAGGGCGCGGCTGCTGAGGGCGCCTCCGGAGGGGGTCCGGCGGTCCTGGACGCCGGTCGGTGCGTGGCTCATGCGTTGGCCCCCGAGTACTCCTTGCGGCGGGCGATGATGAGCCGGGCCGCGCCGTTGACCAGCAGGGTGAGCACGAAGAGCACGAGACCGGAGGCGATCAGGGCGTCACGCCCGAGCTGGGTGGCCTCGTCGAACTTCGCGGCGATGTTCTGGGCGAAGGTGCCGCCGCCCGGGTTGAGCAGGTGGAACGAGATGAGGAAGCTGGGCGAGAGGACCGTGGCGACGGCCATCGTCTCGCCGAGCGCGCGCCCCAGGCCGAGCATCGAGGCGGAGATGACGCCGGAGCGGCCGAAGGGCAGCACCGAGAGGCGGATGACCTCCCAGCGGGTGGCGCCGAGGGCCAGGGCGGCTTCCTCGTTCATCCGGGGGACCTGGAGGAAGACCTCGCGGCTGACGCTGGTCACGATCGGCAGGATCATGATCGCGAGCAGGATGCCGACGGTGAAGAGCGAGCGGGCGACGCCGACCTCGGTCTTCTCGAAGATGTACGTCCAGCCGAAGAACTCGTCGAGCCAGAGGTTGAGGCCCTCCAGGTGCGGGACCAGGACGAGGGCGCCCCAGATGCCGTAGACGATCGAGGGGACCGCGGCGAGCAGGTCGACCACGTACGAGAGGGGGGCTGCCAGCTTGCGCGGCGCGTAGTGCGAGATGAAGAGGGCGATGCCGACGGCGACCGGGACCGCGATGACCATCGCGACGATCGAGCTGACGACGGTGCCGAAGAGCAGGACCGCGATGCCGAAGACCGGCGGGTCGCCCGCCGGGTTCCAGTCGAAGGTGGTGAGGAAGTTGCCCTCGTCCTTCGAGACGGCGAGTACGGCGCGGTAGGTGAGGAACACGGCGATAGACGCCATGATCACCAGGAGCAGGATGCCCGAGCCCCGGGAGAGGCCCAGGAAGATCTTGTCGCCCGCGCGCCCGGTGGACTTCGCCGGGCGGGTCTGACGGGCCGGCGGTGCCGGTGGGATGTCTATCGGTGTGGTGGAGGCCATGGTCTTTCCGGTCTGTGTGGGGGAGCGGGGCTCCCCTGGCGGCGGTGCACCGGATGGGATTGCGCGGCGGCCGGTCGGTGGCCGAGGCCCTCGCGGGTCTGCTGCCGTACCGGCCGCCGGTCGTTCGTGTCCGTACGGCCCGGTCCGGGTCGGGGGCCGGGCCGTACGGGGTTCCGCCGGAGGCGGAGGGGTGGAGCGGAACGAGCGGGTGGAGCGGGTGGAGCGGTGATTACGAGAGGGCGGCGATGGTCTCGCGGACCTTCGTGTTGATCTCGGTCGGGATCGGCGCGTAGCCGGCCTCGGTGAGGAGCTTCTGGCCCGCGTCGGAGGCGGTGTAGGTCAGGAAGGACTTGACCGTCGGGAGGGTCTCGGCCTTGTTGCCGGTGTCGCAGACGACCTCGTACGTGACGAGGACGATCGGGTAGGCGCCCTCGGCCTTGGTGGTGTAGTCGAGGTCGAGCGCCAGGTCCTTGCCGGTGCCCTTGATCTTGGCGGCGGCGATGGCGGCGGAGGCGGTCTCCGGGGAGGCCTTGACCGGGGCGGAGGCGCCGGTGTTGATGTCGACGGTGGAGATCGACTGCGAGGTGGCGTAGGAGAGCTCGAAGTAGCCGATCGAGCCGTCGACCTGCTTCACCTGGGCGGCGACACCGGCGGAGCCGGTCGCGGCCTGGCCACCGGGGGCCGGCCACTTCTTCTCGGGCTCGTACTTCCAGTTGTCGCCTGCGGTGGCGGCGAGGTACTTGCCGAGGTTCTGCGTGGTGCCGGAGTCCTCGGAGCGGTGGAAGGGCTGGATCGCCTTGTCCGGCAGCTTGACGCCCGGGTTGAGCTTGGCGATGGCGTCGTCGTTCCACTTCTTGATCTTCGTGTCGAAGATCTTCGCGAGGGTGGGGGCGTCCAGCGTCAGGCTGTCGACACCTTCGAGGTGGAAGCCGATCGCGATCGGGCCGCCGACCATCGGGAGGTTGATGCCCTGGCCGGTCTTGCAGATCTTCTTCGAGTCGGCGACCTCTTCCGGCTTCAGCGCGGAGTCGGAGCCGGCGAAGCCGACGGTGCCCTGGTTGAAGGCGATGATGCCTTCGCCGGAGGAGGAGGACTTGTAGTTGACCTCGACGCCCGAACAGGCGGCCATGTAGTTCTTCACCCAGAGGTCCACGGCGTTCTTCTGCGCGCTGGAACCGGAGGCCAGGAGCTGGCCGGTGGCACCGTCGCAGGAGATGTCCGAGGCAGCGGCGGAGGCGGACTGGCTGGACCCGCCGGTCGTGCTGCTGCTGGTGTTGTCGTCCGAACCGCACGCCGTGAGGACCAGGGCGCCGGAGACGGCGAGGGCACCGAGCGCGGTGGCACGAAGCCGGTTCTTGCGCTGAAGCTTCACTTTCGGGTGTTCCTTCCAGGAGCCGCCGTGGTCGATACGTTCTACGACGGCGTGCGATGAGGAATGGTGGGTTGGCCGAGCGCCTCGCACCGTGTAAGTCCGAAATTAGGCAGAACAGGTGAAGCGCCCTACGGGGGGGAGTGAACGGAAGGTGAACCGTGTCGGACGGTGCGGGGTTGCGGGCGCGCCTGCCGCCCCGGTCGCGGTGCGGCCCGGGGTGAAGGGGAGGGTGCCGTGTTGACGCGCGCGGGAGCGGCCGCGGGCGGGGTGGTGCGTGCTGTGTTGACGCGCGAGGGCGCGGCTCCGGGCAGGTCTCCGGCCCGAGGTTTCGGCCCGCCGGTTCTCCGGCTTGCCGATGCCGATGCCGATGCCGATGCCGATGCCGATCCGTCAGGCGTCCGGCGTCAGGCGTGCGGGGTCAGGCGTCCGGCAGTGCGGCGACCGTCGCGTCGAGGGGTACCCGGTCGGCGGGGCGGGTCAGCCGGTCGCGGGCGGCGGCGGGGGTGAGCCAGGCGACGCGGTCCACCTCGTCGTTGGGTACGAAGGCTCCGCCGGTGGCGGGGGCCTCCCAGTAGAAGACCTCCTTGGGGTGCCCGTTCACCTCGTACCGCAGCGTCGGCAGCGCGGCGCCGGGCTCGCAGTGGTGGCCGGTCTCCTCCAGTACCTCGCGCACCGCCGCGTCCCGTGGGCTCTCGCCGCGCTTCAGCTTCCCCTTGGGGTGCGACCAGTCGTCGTAGCGCGGCCGGTGCACGAGGCAGACCTCCAGGGCGCCGTCGTACGGGGAGCGGCGCCAGAGCACGCAGCCGGCGGCGAGCACCGGGCCGGGGGAGCTCATGGCGCCGGTACGGCCGCCGCGTACGGCCAGGTCTCGCGGAACACGCAGCGGGCGGCGTCGACCTCGTGGCGCTGGTCGGCGTGGAGGACGCCGAGGGCGTACGCGGTGGCGGGGGCGATGCGTGGGGTGCGGGCCGCCGCCGACGCGGCGGAGGCGGCTTCGGAGGCCTCCCGGTGCAGGTCGAGGGCGTGTTCCGGGCCGCCCAGGACCGGGTCGGGTGCGCCGGCCACGACTTCGTGGGCGTACCGGTGGAGGCGGAGCAGCAGCCGGATCTGGTGCCAGTGCGCGTCGTGCGCCTCGTTGTAGACGTCGGCGGCTTCGCCGGGCGGCAGGGCGGCGACGGCGCCGAGCAGCCGGCCGCGGGCGTGTTCGGAGGGGCCGAGGAGGGTTTCGGCGGCGGGGGCGGTGGCCGCGGCGGTCAGCGGGACCTCGGAGGCGAGCAGCGCGACGGAGTCGGCGACCGCGTGGAAGCGGGAGGAGCCGAGCGCCTGGAGCGCCGCGGAGTGGGCGCGGGTGCGGGCCAGGGTGAGCTGGCGTTCCAGCAGGGCTCCGGCGCGGGCGGCGCCGACGTCCAGGGCCGCCCGGTCCGTACCCGTACCCGTGCCGGGGCCCGTGCCGGTGGCGGCCGCCTTGCCGGTGCGGGCGGCCGGGAGGTGGGCGCCGGAGAGCCGGTGGAGGGCTTCGAGGAGGCGCAGCAGCCGGGTGGAGCAGTCGTGCTCGCGGGCGAGGGTGCCGGAGAGCCAGGCCAGTTCGGCGCGGAGCTGGTCGGCCCAGCCGGGGTCGAGGAGCCCCTTGAAGGTGTGCAGGGTTCCGCTGATGCGGCGGGCCGAGCGGCGCAGGGCGCGGGCGGCCTCCTCCGCGCCCCGGCTGCCGGAGTCGGTGGGGGCGCTCTGTTCGCGGTGCAGGCGCAGACTCCGGAGGAAGTCGGCGGCCTGGGCGCGCAGGTAGGGCGCGAGGACCGCCTCGGCGGAGAGTGCCGTGGCGGTACCGGGCGTCTGCTGGTCAGGGCGTCGCACGCCTGCGCCTCCGTGCGTCGATGAGCATTTCCTGTACGTGCCGCAGGGGCTGGCCGTCCGCGTCCGTGGAGTGGCGGGTCCATTCGCCGTCGGGACCCAGGTGCCAGGACGAGGTGGTGTCGGCCATGCCGGTCTCCAGGAGCCGGCTGAGTGCGGCGCGGTGGGCGGGGTCGGTGACCCGGACCAGGGCTTCGATCCGGCGGTCGAGGTTGCGGTGCATCATGTCGGCGCTGCCGAACCAGACCTCGGGTTCGCCTCCGTTGCCGAAGGAGAAGAGCCGGGAGTGTTCGAGGAAGCGGCCGAGTATCGAACGGACCCGGATGTTCTCGGAGAGCCCGGCGACTCCGGGGCGGATCGCGCAGATGCCGCGTACCCAGATGTCCACCGGGACACCGGCCTGCGAGGCCCGGTAGCAGGCGTCGATGATCGCTTCGTCGACCATGGAGTTGACCTTGAAGCGGACGTAGGAGGGGCGCCCGGCGCGGTGGTGGGCGATCTCCTTGTTGATGCGGGCGACGAGGCCGTCGCGGAGCGACTTGGGGGCGACCAGCAGCCGGCGGTAGGTCTCGCGGCGGGAGTAGCCGGAGAGCCGGTTGAAGAGGTCGGAGAGGTCCGCGCCGACCTGGGGGTCTGCGGTGAGCAGGCCGATGTCCTCGTAGAGCCGGGCGGTCTTGGGGTGGTAGTTGCCGGTGCCGACGTGGGAGTAGCGGCGCAGGGTGTCGCCCTCCTGGCGGACGACGAGCGACAGCTTGCAGTGGGTCTTCAGCCCGACGAGGCCGTAGACGACGTGGCAGCCGGCCTCTTCCAGCTTGCGGGCCCACTTGATGTTGGCCTGTTCGTCGAAGCGGGCCTTGATCTCGACGAGGACGAGGACCTGCTTGCCGGATTCGGCGGCGTCGATCAGGGCGTCCACTATCGGGGAGTCGCCGGAGGTGCGGTAGAGCGTCTGCTTGATCGCCAGTACGTCCGGGTCGCCCGCCGCCTGTTCCAGGAACGCCTGGACGGAGGTGGAGAAGGAGTCGTACGGGTGGTGGAGCAGCACGTCGCGTTCGCGGAGGGCGGCGAAGACGTCCGGCGCGGACGCGGACTCGACCTCGGCGAGGTCGCGGTGGGTGCCCGCGATGAACTTGGGGTACTTCAGCTCCTGGCGGTCCAGCGACGCTATGCCGAAGAGTCCGGTGAGGTCGAGCGGGCCGGGCAGCGGGTAGACCTCGGCGTCGGTGACCTTCAGCTCGCGGACCAGCAGGTCGAGGACGTACGGGTCGATGGACTCCTCGACCTCCAGGCGGACCGGCGGGCCGAAGCGGCGCCGCATGAGCTCCTTCTCCAGGGCCTGGAGGAGGTTCTCGGCGTCGTCCTCCTCGACCTCCAGGTCCTCGTTGCGGGTGACCCGGAACATGTGGTGCGCGAGCACCTCCATGCCGGGGAAGAGCTCTTCGAGGTGGGCGGCGATGACGTCCTCGATGGGGACGTGGCGCTGCGGGGACGCCTCCAGGAACCGGGTGAGCAGCGGCGGCACCTTGACCCGGGCGAAGTGGCGGTGGCCGCTGACCGGGTTGCGTACGACGACGGCGAGGTTGAGCGAGAGGCCGGAGATGTACGGGAAGGGGTGCGCCGGGTCCACCGCGAGCGGGGTGAGGACGGGGAAGACGCGCTGGCGGAAGAAGGTGAAGAGGCGGGCCTGCTCCTTCTCCGTCAGGTCGGGCCAGCGGATCAGCTGGATGCCTTCGTCGGAGAGGGCGGGGGCGATGTCCTGCTGGTAGCAGGCGGCGTGCCGGGCCATGAGCTCGCGGGAGCGGGTCCAGATCTGTTCCAGGACCTCGCGGGGCTGGAGCCCGGACGCGGAGCGGGTGGCGACGCCGGTCGCGATGCGGCGCTTGAGTCCGGCGACCCGGACCATGAAGAACTCGTCGAGGTTCGACGCGAAGATGGCGAGGAAGTTAGCCCGTTCGAGGAGGGGGGTCGCGGGGTCCTCGGCCAGTTCGAGAACGCGTTCGTTGAATGCGAGCCAGCTGCGTTCCCGGTCGAGGAAGCGGTCCCCGGGGAGGCCGCCGCCGTCGCGGCGCGGCTCGTAGGAGTCGGCGTCGGCGTCGAGATCGGGATCCAGGTCCGCGGCGGTGGAGAAGCCGCGGGTGCCCTTGGACACCGCGGGCGGGCGATGAGCGGCGAGGGACCCCACCGACGGCTGGGCCGGAGGAGTCGACGAGGGCTGCTGGACCGGGACGTCGGCGCTGGGCTGCTGGCTCATGGACCCATTCTTCCCGCTGAATGGCCCAATGGGCGCGTCGGAGCGGGGAAAGATCGCGGAAGGTCCGGGAGGGCGCTGGGGCTTTCCGTTGCGGGGGGCGGGTACAGCTGGCTGCATTCCGTGAGCGTCGCAAGCGAGTCTGAATGGACGGTAACGGCGACATGACATGCAGGAAGCGGTGTGGACGCAGGGTGGTGCCCCAAGGGGGCGCTCACCTGGCCGTTCGCGCCCCCTTGTGGGTACCGGGGGCGGGTATGACCCCGTTGTCCGGTTACCGGGACAGTGGCGGACCGTGTACGGCCGCGCCGCGCGGGCTCCCCCCTCGTGGAGTCCGCGCGGCGCGGTGGTGTGCGGGGCGGGCCCGGGATCAGGCGTGCAGGCGGCGCAGCAGCCGGTAGGCGGTGAACACGGCCAAGGCGGCTGCGGCGAGCAGGATGCCGCTCTCCACGAGCTGGAGCGGCCAGCGGTGGGATTCCGGGTGGTAGTCCGCGTAGCTGGCGGTCACGCCGAGCCGGTCCAGGCAGGTGAGGCGGTCGTCCTGGGTGCCGGTGAGACCGGCGGTGACGCAGGTGTCGGAGGGGAACCGCGCACCGGAGGCCGTGCGGTATCCCCAGTCGACGAGGGAGGGCTTTCCTTCGGAGAGGAAGCGGGACGTACCGTTCAGCGCAAGGTTCTGCGTCATGACGGGCCACAGGTGGTCGCGTACGGTGTCCAGCCCCCAGACCGCGATGCCCTGGACCGCCACGGCCAGGGCCATGGACGTGAGGGTGCGGCGCAGCAGCAGGCCGGCGAGGGTGCCGACGGCCAGCCCGAAGAGCGCGTAGGCGACGGGGACCGTACCGGTGGCGGCGTACACCTCGCGCTGGTACCAGAGGTAGCCGCCCTCCTTGGGCCGGGTGGAGAGCCAGGTGCAGGTGGCCGTCAGCACGAGCGTGCACGCCACGGCCAGGGCGGTGGGGACGGCCAGCTTCGCGGTGAGCCAGCGGGCGGGCGCGACGGACTGCGTCCAGGCGAGCCGGTAGGTCCCGCTCTCCAGCTCGCGCCCGATCGCCGGGCCCGCCATGAACGCCCCGTACACGGCGGGCAGCGCGATCAGCAGGGTCGCGGCGTAGCCCTGGACGTGGGTGAGGAGGTACTGGCTGTCCATGTAGTCGCGGACGGACTGCGCACAGGCGAAGGTCGGGGCGGTGTCGTTCACCTGGCAGCCCGTCCCGGCGAAGACCCCGGCGTCGTGGCCGATCCAGAGGGCGACGGCCACCACCCCGGCGACGGCGAGCAGGGTGAGGAGGATCAGCAGCTGGAAGGTGCGCCGGTGCTGGCGGACGACGGTCCGGGCGGGCCCGCGCAGACCGGCGGAGGCGGTGGCGCGGGCGGCCGCCGGGCGGGGCGGGGCGAGGGTGCTCATGACGCGTTCACCGTCCGGAGGGCTTCGTCGGGAGAGCCGGCGAAGGGGCCGGTGAGGGTCAGTGCCGGGGCGTCGGGGGACCGCAGGTGGGCGAGCAGCAGGTCCTCCAGGGAAGGGGCGGTGACCAGCCAGGCGTCCCGGTCCACCGGGCCTTCGGGGCGTACCAGCGCGGTGAGCTGGCGGCCCGTGGTGCGGGACTCGACGACGGTGTGCGGGGCGAGGTCGGCGGCCTGTCCGGTGAGGACGGCGTGCGCGGCGAGGATCTCCTCGGTGTCCCCGGCGAGCCGGACCCGGCCGCCGTCGACGAGGAGAAGGTGGTCGCAGGCGCCCTCCAGCTCGCTGAGGATGTGCGAGGACATGACGATGGTGGTGCCGTGGTCGGCGGCCTCCGCCATCAGCAGGCCCATCAGCCGGTGGCGTACGAGCGGGTCGAGGTCGGCCATCGGCTCGTCCAGCAGCAGCAGTTCGGGCCGCTTGCCGAGGGCGAGCGCGAGGGCGAGCCGGGTGCGCGAGCCGCCGGAGAGGGTACGGACCCGGGCGGCGCGGGGCAGGTCCCCGGCGAACCGCTCGGCGGTCTCCGCGTCCCAGCTGCCGGGGTTGAGCTCGGCGCCCGTCAGCAGTGTCTCGGCCACGGTCAACTGCCCGTAGAGCGGCTTCTCCTGGGCCACGTACCCGATGCGGTTACGGGCCTCGGCGGGCGAGGTGCCGAGCACCCGCAGGGTTCCCTCGGCGGGCCGGAGTACCCCGGCGGCGAGGGCGAGCAGGGTGGACTTGCCTGCCCCGTTGGGGCCGACGAGGGCGGATATCCGCCCGGTGGGCAGCCGGAAGGAGCAGTGGCGCAGGGGCCAGGTGTCCTTCCCGCGCCGGTACGTCGTGCCGAGGCCGTCGGCCTCGATCGCGGCGGTGGTCATGCGTTCGTTTCCCCCTCGAATGCGCCGGTCGGTTCGCCTGTGCCGGCCAGCCCCCATGTGCTGTCCAGAAGCGTGCCGAAGAGCGCGGTCATGTCGTCCCGTTCCAGTCCGGCGGTGCGCGCCCGGCCGATCCAGTCGGCGAGTTCGGCGCGGAGCGGTGTGTGGGCGTCCTCGTGGGCGGCGCCGCCCAGGGTGCGGCGGACGAAGGTGCCGAGGCCGCGCCGGCCCTCGACCAGTCCTTCGCGCTCCAGCTCGCGGTAGGCCTTGAGCACCGTGTTCGGGTTGATCGCGGTGGCTTCGACGACCTCGCGCGCGGTGGGCAGCCGGTCGCCCGGCCGCAGGACTCCCAGGCGCAGCGCCTGCTTGGTCTGCTGGACGATCTGCAGATAGGTGGAGACGCCGCTGCGCCGGTCGATGCGGAATTCGACCGCTGCGGATTCTGCCATGCGGTCAACACCCTTTCACTAGTTGAGTAGTGAAAGGGTGGGGCAAGGAAGGGGCGGCGTCAAGTGACGCCGCCCCTGGGGTAGTTGTGGTTCTGGAGGATCAATGTGGCACTGGGGGACAGAAGATGACGAACCGTCGTACGGCGTCGAGGGCTACGACTCCGTGCGGTACATCAGGTCGGTCTCGTGCGTGGTGAAGCCCATCCGCTCGTACACCGTCACGGCCGCCACGTTGTCCGCGTCCACGTAGAGCATCGCGTCGGGCAGCCCCTCGGCGGCGAGGTGGCGCAGGCCGATCGCGGTGAGCGCCTTGCCGAGGCCGCCGCCCTGCGCGTCGGGCCGGATGCCGACCACGTACACCTCGCCGAGGTGCTCCTCGGCGTGCACCTTCGTCCAGTGGAAGCCGACGAGCTCGCCGTCGCGCTCGGCGAGGAAGAAGCCCTTCGGGTCGAACCAGGGCTCGGCCTTGCGGTCGTCGAGGTCCCGCTGGGTGAGGCCGCCCTGCTCCGGGTGGTGGGCGAAGGCGGCGCTGTTCACGGCGAGCCAGGCGGCGTCGTCCTGGCCGGGTACGAAGGTGCGGACGGTGACACCCTCGGGCAGCACCGGTTCCGCGATGTCGAGCGGGACCAGCGGGCGGCGGAGCTGGCGCAGCTCGCGGAAGAGGCTGAGTCCGAGGACCTGGGAGAGATGGCGGGCGGCCGGGCCGCCGCCGTGCGCCCACACCCGCAGCCGCTTGCCGCTGGCGGCGAGGAGGGCGGCGCCCAGCGCCCGCCCGTGGCCGTGGCCGCGCTGTTCGGGGAGGACGACGAGTTCGGCGGCGGGGGCCTCCACCGGGTCGGTGTCCTCCAGTTGCGCGTACCCGGCCAGGACGCCGCCGCTGGTCAGCAGCAGGTGGCGGACGCCGGCGCGGTGGCCGCCCCGGAGGTAGAGCCGTCCCTGTTCGGAGACCGCCTGCCGGCCGTCGGTCCGGGCGGCCTCGGCGAGCAGGTCGAGTACGGCGTCGGCCTGGACGGGTGCGAGCACGTCCAGGGTCTGGATCTCGCGGCCGGGTGCGGGGAGGGGTACGTCAGTCGTCATGCTGTCGAGCGTACGGCGGAGGGCCCGCGCGACGGCGGTACGGGCGGGTGGCGGCGGTACGGGCGCTGACGGGCCCGGCGCGGGAGGTGGCGGTACGGGCGGCCGACGGGCCCGGCACGGGAGGTGGCCGGCCCGTCCGCGTGCGGCGGGGTCCCGGGTTGGGCGATATGGCGGACTGGCGCGGGTTCTGACGGGAAAGCAACCGGCTCGTAACCCCGAAAGACTGTCGCGCTACGCGCGTTGACCTTAGGCTGCGGCACGCAAGACACAGACATGTCAACACCACGTACCTCACGCTGAACACTCACAAGGGGACCGATGTCAGCGACTGTGAAGAAGAACCGCGCAGCCCGGCGGCTGCTCGCCCTGGCGGCCGGGGTGGCCACGGTGAGCGCGCTCGCCGTGATGCCGGCCGGCGCCCACGGCCGTGGCGACGACCACGGCCACGGCAAGAGCTCCGGCCACGGCCGGCCGGCCGACAAGACGGTCGACGTGCAGCTGCTCTCCTTCAACGACCTGCACGGAAACCTGGAGCCGCCGACCGGCTCGTCCGGCACCGTCTCCGAGACGCAGGCCGACGGCACCGTGAAGTCGGTGCCCGCCGGTGGCGTCGCGTACCTCGCCTCCTCGCTGCGCACCGCGCGCAAGGGGCACCCGTACTCCGTCACGGCGGCCGGCGGCGACATGGTGGGCGCGAGCCCGCTGCTCTCCGGCCTCTTCCACGACGAGCCCACCATCGAGGCGCTCAACGGCCTGGACCTGGACGTCACGACGGTCGGCAACCACGAGTTCGACGAGGGCATCGACGAGCTGACCCGCCTGCAGAAGGGCGGCTGCCACCCGGTCGACGGCTGCTACGAGAAGGGCAAGAAGTTCCAGGGCGCGGACTTCCCCTACCTCTCGGCCAACGTCACCAGCGAGAAGACCGGCAAGCCGGTCCTCAAGCCGTACTGGGTGTGGAAGAAGAACGGCGTCAAGATCGGCTTCATCGGGGTGACCCTGGAGGGCACGCCGAACATCGTCACGGCCAACGGCGTCAAGGGCCTCCAGTTCCACGACGAGATCGAGACGGTCAACAAGTACGCCAAGGAGCTGGACCGCCAGGGCGTCAAGTCGATCGTCGCGCTGATCCACGAGGGCGGGGCCCCGGCCTCCAACTCGTACAACTACGACTGCGACAGCCCGGGCGCCGGCGCGGGTGTCTCCGGCCCGATCGTGGACATCGCCAAGGGCATCTCCCCGAAGGTCGACGCGCTGGTCACCGGCCACACCCACACCGCGTACGTCTGCACCATCCCGGACCCGGCCGGCAAGCCGCGCATGGTCACCTCGGCCGCGTCCTTCGGCAAGCTCTACACGGACACGACCCTCACCTACGACCGCCGCACCAACGACATCGTGCGTACGTCGGTGAAGTCCGCGAACCACGTCGTCAGCCGTGACCAGGCCCCGGCCTCGGACATGACCGCGCTCATCGCCCGCTGGAACGCGCTGGCCGCCCCGATCGCGGGCCGCCCGCAGGGCTTCATCTCCGCCGACATCAACGGACGCGGCTCCACGGCCCTGGAGAAGCCGCTCGGCGACCTGATCGCCGACGCGCAGCTGGAGGGCCTGTCCCCCGCCGACCAGGGCGGCGCGCAGGTCGCGTTCATGAACCCGGGCGGCATCCGTGCCGACCTCGTCTACGCGGGCGCCTCGGGTGAGGGCGACGGGGTGGTGACGTACGGCGAGTCCTTCACCGTGCAGCCGTTCACCAACATGATGAACGTCGTCGACTTGTCCGGCGCCAACCTGATCGCCACGCTCCAGCAGCAGGTCAGCGGCCTCAACGAGGCCAGCCCGAAGATCCTCCAGGTCTCCAAGGGCCTCACCTACACGCTCGACCTGACGAAGACCGGCGCCGCCCGCGTCTCGGCGGACAGCGTCAAGCTGAACGGTGAGGCGATCGACCCGGCGAAGACCTACCGCGTCGCGATGAACGAGTTCCTCGCGGGCGGCGGCGACGGCTTCCCGGCCCTCGCCCTCGGTACGAACAAGCTGGTCGGCCCCTCCGACCTGGACGTCTTCAACGCCTACCTGGCGGCCCACTCCACGGCCTCCGCCCCGCTGGCGCCGCCGGTGACGGACCGGATCACGATCGTGCAGTAGCGGTTCGGCATTACGGCGGTACGGCGGTACGGCAGTTCAGCAGTTCCGGGGGCGGTGGGCCGAGGTCGGCCCACCGCCCCCTTTCGCTTGCCCCGGGGCAGGACCCGGCAGGGCCGGGAAGGCTCGATGTCGGCTTGCGTTTCTTTCGCATCGCGCTCGGAACCGCCGCGCCCTCCCCGTACGTCAGTGGTGGGCATGAGCGAGAACCCGTTGGTACGCGCATGAGTCCCGTCGACCGCCCCAGCGGCACCCCCGGCTGCCTTCTCGCCGGGCTCGGCGCGGTGGCCGCGCCGTTGATGTGGGCGCCGAAAGCGGCCATCAACGTCGACGGCGGCCTTGAGGGCCACGCACGGGACCTGAGCGTGCTCTACCTCGATCTGCCGCTGATCGTCCTCGGCGGGGCCCTTCTTCCGGTACTGGCCTGGGCCTTGACGCGGCGCTGGACGTACCGGCCCTGGGTGCCCGTCCTGGTGGGGGTGGCCGCCTTCGCGCTCGGGAGCTGGGGGCTCCTGAAGTGGTGGGAGCCGCGCGGGGAGATCTGGGGCGACGCGTAAGGCCCGCCGCCCCGGACCTCCCGTACGGCCCCGGGGGACAGCGCCCGGGGCCGCGCCCGCCTCACCGTCCCGAGGCGTACCGGGGGAAGGCGACCGTGAGGGCGAGGAGGAGGGCGGCCGTGCAGACGGCCCAAGCCCCCGGGCTGGAGGCCGGGTAGAGGGTCAGCGCCCACCAGGTGTGGGCGTCGAGGCCGTCCGGGGTGCGGGTCCGCCCGAGTGCGAGGTCGACGACGAGGTACAGCAGCGCCACCGCGGTGCCCGCCGCCTCGTTGGCGGCCCGCCGGGCGAGGAGCGCGAGGGCGAGCAGCACGAGGACGTTGCGGGCGGTGGTCATGCCCGCCGACGCCCCGGCGGCCAGCGCCAGCGCGCCGGTGAGCAGGACGGCCGCCTGGTCCAGCAGCCGTACCGGTACCACCGCGGTGATCTCCGGTTCGGCCAGCCGTCGTTCCAGGCAGTACATGACGGCGATGACCGCGAGCAGGGGCGTGAAGTGGGCGAGCGGGGCGCCGTTCAGGCCGTCGGTGAGGCTCGGGACGGGTACCTCGACCGTGCCCGCGGTCTTGCACACGAGGACGAGGAGGGCGAGGGCCACCGGCAGGACCCACCACTGCCTCACGGCGAGCGTGTGGCGGTTCATGAGACGGCCTGGCAGTGCCGCCCGCTGACCGCGGCGTCGGTGAACCAGGTGGCCTGGGCGGCGGCGGGCCGGGCCCGGACCTTCTGGAGCGCTTCCCATTCGGGGGGCGGCAGCGCCGCCTGTACGGACTGCGCGTCCACGCCGTCGACGAGGGCGGCCCAGGCGGCTGCGGTCGATCCGGGCCGGCGGCAGTCGGTGCGCCCGGCGGCCGCGGCGGTGCCGGTGACGGCGGATTCCGCGAGGTTGGCCGCGTACTCGTCGGGGGAGGGGCGGCCTTCGCGCGGGGGCGGCGACCAGTACAGCGGCCAGGTGCCCGGGGCGAGCGGCAGTTCGGCGGAGGCGATGCGCAGTTCGCGGGGTGCGGGTATCCCGGCGGCGGCGAGGCGGCGGACCGGCTCCAGGACCTCGTCCCGGATCGTCGCGGCGTGCGGGGCGTACTCCGGCGGTACGCAGACCCGGGGCGCCGATCCGACGCAGGTCAGGGCGGTGGAGCGGGGGGTGGAGGGGGCGGTGTCGCCCCAGTCGGTGACCAGTGCCCGGCCGGTGACGAGGGTGGCGGCCACGAGGGCGACGGCGGCCACCGCGGCGAGCGGGCGGGGGCGCAGCGTGGTGGCGGCCTGGCAGGCGAGTACCAGTCCGGCGACGACGCCCCAGGGCACCAGGTAGGCGGCGGGGGAGCGCAGGTCGGTGATGCTCGACATCTGGTCGCTGTAGCCGCCCAGGTGCCGTACCCAGAGGGCGCGCATGGAGAGCGGTATCGACAGCCAGGCCCAGCAGGCGAGGGCGACCGCGGGTGCGGTGATGCTCGCGGGGGCGACGCCGCCGAGGCTGCGGCCGATGAGGAGCCAGCCGAGGGGGACCACGAGGAGGTGGGCGACGGCGAGCCATCCGGCCGCCCCGCCGGGGAACACACCGGTCTCGTGGTGGGCGATCGCGAGCGACCCGGCGACGAGGACGAGCAGCAGGGCGAGGACGGGGGACGCGGACCGCAGGAACCGGCGTACCGGTCCGCGGCGGGCGGTGCTGTCGAGGGCCCGCAGGACGCGGTGGCGTCCGGCCTCCCACGCGGCGGCGGCGGCCACGGCGGGGGCGATCACCACCAGGGCGCGGGCGGCGAGTTCGCCGGATTCGACTCCGTACTCCGACGGTTCGGTGAAGACGGCGTCGTCGATGTACAGGGCGGCGTAGACCAGGACGGGCAGGAGCAGCCAGGGCGCGGAGGAGGAGCGCAGGTTCGCCCAGGAGACCCTCATTCGCCGGCCTCCAGGAACGAGGCGTACGCGCTCTCCAGGCGTCGGCCCGGGGCGCAGTCCGGTGCGGCGTGCGCCTCGAATTCCCCTACGGTGCCCCGGAATCGGGGCTTCCCCGTTTCGAGGACGACGACTTCGTCGAACGCCTCGTCCAGATCGGTGATGTCGTGGGTGGAGACGATGACGTGGACCCGGCCGCGTAATTGGATCAGAACGTCGAGAAAGCGTCGCCGTTGTTGCGGGTCGAGTCCGGCGGTCGGTTCGTCCAGGAGTAATAATTCCGCGTCGTGGACGAGTGCTTGGGCGATGGCGATCCGTTGCCGTTGGCCGCCGGACAATGTCTTGGTCCTGTGGTCGGCCTTTTCCGCGAGTCCGACCGTGTCGATCGCTTTCGCCGCCGCCTGCCAGGCGTCGCGTTCCCGCATTCCTTTGAGCCATCCGACATGTGCCACGTGCTCGCGGCAGGTGAGTCCGGAGAGGAATCCGGGGTGCTGGGGCAGCCAGGAGACCTTCTTCCGGTATTCGTTGGCCTGGCTCCGCTCGGAGGGATCGAGCCGGTCGTACCGTACGTTCCCCGCGAGCGGGCGGTACGCGCCGGCCCCCAGGGCGAGCAGGGTGCTCTTGCCGGCCCCGTTGGGGCCGAGGAGGACGGTGTGGCCGGGCGAAAAGGCGAGGTCGAGCCGGTCGAGGACCGGCCGGGACCTGCGGCCGTAGCGGAACGTGCAGGACTGGTAGTGCAGGGGCATGGACTTCTCTCATGAGCTGGAAGGGGCCCGTGCGCGGTGGTGGGCCCCGGGACGGCGGGCCCACCACCGCGCGACGGGCGGAGGACGGAGAGAGCGCGGTAAGCGGTGGCGTTCGGCGCGCCGGGTTCAGCGCGTGCCCGCAGGTGGGTGACCGCCCGTGGGTAACCGCCCGTGGGTGACCGCCCGTAGATGGCTACCCGTACGTGACCGTCAGTACGAGATGGTCAGCGAGTTGACCCAGACGTTGACGCCCACCATGGCGGAGTTGACGACGAAGTAGTACTCGCCCGAGCCGTGGTCCACCCAGGTGCCGGTGGACACGGCCGTGGAGCTGGTGAAGCAGTTGGTGAAGTACCCGTTGACGTACGCCGGGTCCACACCGAGCACGTCCTTGCGGAGCAGGATGTGCATCCCGGTGTCGGTGTAGTTGTCGCGGCAGCCGGTGAACTTGATGACGGTGGTTCCGCCGCTGTCGTTCCACCGGGAGGACTCGAATCCCGGGCCGGCGTTCGACAGATAGCTGGTGTAGCTCGACGCCTCGGCGGGCGAGGCGACGAAGCCGAGGACGGCGGTGGCGCCGAGAACGGCGATGCCTATGCGGCGACCGGAATCACGCATGGACGCTAATCGCGAAGATCTCATGTGCTTCCTCCCGTTGTTCCTGCACGGACAGCGCATGTTAGGTACGCGCCGAGCTCGGAAACAACGTCCTTTCCGAGCTTGTCCGTTTCTCGCCGACGCCCTATCGGGCCATGGTGGCGCGAAGTGCCGAGGAGCCGGAAAACCGGAGGATCACCGGTGGGGGAGCGGATGGAACGACTCCGGAGACGGGGTTTCTTGAACCGGAATCGGTAGGGCGTATTCCTGTTCTCATTCGCCCGGGCTCCGACATGCGGAGTATCTCGCACGGCTGCGGGACGGTGGGGCGGAATACCGGATTACGACTCCGATACGCGCCGTTGCGCGCCGGGTGCGCGCCACCCGGCGCACGGGCCCGGCCGGTGCGTCGGCCGACCGCCCCGCCGAGGACCCGCTCCGGGTGGGAGCGGATCGGGTGCGGCAGGGCCATCGGCCCTCGTTCAGGCCCAGTTCGGCCGGTCGGAGCCCCAACGGGTGGGCGGACGGCGCCACGTCGCGGGAGCACCGTCGTAGCCGACCGGGGGTACGGCGTGACGCAGCAGCCCGTAGGCCGACGGGGTGTCGGTGAGCCATGCCTCGGGGTCGTAGTCGCCCGGCCCACCGTGCACGGGGGTGGGGGCGATGCCGTGCATCAGCCAGGCCGCGGTGCCGGCCAGGGAGAAGCGGAGGTGCCGTCCGCCGCCGTCGGTCCGGCGGTCGCTCAGCGCGCGGAGGACCGCGGCGGCGAGCAGGTAACCGGTGCCGTGGTCCAGCGCCTGCGCGGGCAGCGCGCCGGGGCGGCCGTCGGCCGTCGCCTCGATCGTGGAGATGCCGGTACCGGCCTGGACCAGGCTGTCGAAGCCCCGGCGGTCCGCCCAGGGGCCGTGCCATCCCCAGGCGCAGATCTGGGCGACGATCAGGCCGGGGCGCCGGGCGAGGAGCGCGTCGGGGCTCAGCCCGTGCCGGTCCAGCGCGCCGGGGCGGTAGGCGGTCACCACCACGTCCGCCTCGGCGAGCAGCTCCTCGAAGGCCCGGCCGTCCTCGGGGGCGGCGAGGTCCAGCAGGGTGGAGCGCTTGCCCTGACCGGTGTCGGCGTGCGCCTTCTCGTCCTCCCGGAGCCAGGGGGCGTCGACCCGCAGCACGTCGGCGCCCAGCAGCGCGAGGGTGCGGGAGGCGACCGGCCCAGCGGTGACCCGGGTGAGGTCGAGGACCCGCACCCCTTCGGCCGGGAGGGACGCCGGGGCCAGGGGCCGGGGGCCGCCTCCGTCCACCCGCCTCCGCTCGACCAGGGGGTGACCCGCCGGGGCGGGCTCGGACGCCACGGCCACGGCCACTCCGTCCGCGGCGTAGACGGTTTCCTGGATCTCCCGGGCCGGGCGCGACGCCAGCTCCTTCGTGAGCGTCGCCACGAGGTCCTGGTCCCGCCCGGTGTCCGCGATGCCGAGCGCGCGGAGCAACCGCTCGCGGTGGTGAGGGTAGTTGGCGTGGGTGCGCACCCATCCGTCGGCCGCCTGCCAGAACCCGGACAGCGGGGCGAAGGAGGGGGACGTCAGGCCGTCCATCCTCAGATGGCGTTCGCTGACGAACGCGGTGGCCACCGCCCCCTCGTGCACCCGTACCGCGGGCACCGGCACGTCGTTGCGGAGAGCCAGCAGCTCGGCCGCCGCCAGCGAGGCGGCGCCCACCGTGGCGCGTGCGAGCTCCCGCACCGGCAGACGGGACGGCAGGACTTCGCCGGCCCCGACGTAGGACACGCCCGTCACCAGGTCGTCCCGGCCTCCCAGAGCGGCCCAGGCGTGTGCGACAGCGGCGTTCTCGGTTTCGGTCATCGGGCCATTGTGCGACAGGGGGATGTGCGGCCAGGGGTGACGCGAGGGGTGACGTGTGCGGCGATGTCGGCCGCGCACCAAGGGAGTTGGTTGAAAGGGACGTGAACATCGGAAGTGCCTTCCTGGGGTGAGTCGCCCCCATTTGTCAAGATCCCGAGGGGTAGGGCCTTCGGTGCGGCTCGACCGGGGTCCGCTCGGCCGGGCCTGTTCAGCCTGGTCCGGTCACCGCCGCAGGCGGTGCAGCAGCACGGCGAGACCGGCCGCCGCCGCCCGGTTCTGGTACGGGCGGAGTCCGGGTGCGCCCGGTGGCGCGGGCCTGCGGGCGTTCAGGCGCCAATGGCCGCAGAGCGCGGCGAGGAACGCGGATGCGGCCTCCGGGGCGGCGGTCACCGCCGGGTGTTCGTCCAGGAGCCGGGCGACGGTCGCGGGTTCGTGTCCGGCGAGGACGAGCTGCGGGGCGAGCGAGACGGCGTCGACGCAGGCCGGTCCGGTGGTGGCGTGGGCCCAGTCCACGAACATGACCCCTCGGAACCGGTCGCGCACCATGTTGTCGGCCCGCAGGTCGCCGTGGACGATCCGGTCACCGCCGGCCGACGAGGGCCACCGCGCCTCCACCGCGGCCAGCAGGGGCAGCAGGGCCCGGAGTTCGACGGGCAGGTCGTCGGGAGGGTCGGCCAGCAGCACGTCCCAGCCGTGGAGCCGGGCCACGCCGGAGGGCGCGCTCCCGACGGCCGCGCGGTACGCGGCGGGAGCGGGATCCGCGGTGAGCTCGGCCAGGAGGTCCCGGACCACGGTGACGTCGCCCGAGTAGGGGGAGAGGTCGGGGTGCGGCCCGTCGAGATGCGCGACGACCACCGCCGTCCACCCGGCCCGGTGATGGACATCCACGAGCGCCGGTGCCGGGGCCCTGGGCGGTAACGCGCCCAGCACGGCCGCCTCGTGAAGGTTGCCGACGGTCAGCGGGTCCTCGTCCGGAGCGGCCTTCACGAAGAACCTCCGGCCGTTCTCCAGGAGCAGGGCGGCGGCGAGCTGATGGCCGAACCCGCCGTCAGGTGTACGGACTTCAGCCACCGCCCCACCGAGCGCCGCCTCCAGGCGGGCCCGGAGCGGGGCGGGAACGTCGGCCCACCGCAGGCGGCCGGGGGGTGGGGGTGGGGGCTGGGGCATGGGGTGCACCTCGCTGAGAGGGGGAGGGGAGGGGAGGGGAGGGGAGGGGAGGGGCGAAAACCGGGCGGCTTCGGTTGGGGGCTGTCCTGTTTCGCTTCGGGCGGTTTTCTGCGGGCTCCGGGTCGGCAGACTGACCCTGCGGCGCGCTGTCGCTGTGCGCTGCCACGGCGGATGCGGCTTGCCGTGCCGGTTCTTCCGAGGGGGATGAGGGTGATGGAGATCCAGTGGCGCAAGTCCTCCGAATCGTCAGGGGCGGAGGACGGTGAGTGCCTGGAGCTCGCGGCGGTCGATGGCGAGGTCCTGCTGCGGGAGAGCGACGATCCGGGGGGCGTGCTGCACACCACCCCCGCCAGGCTTCGCGCCTTTCTGGAAGGCGCGAAGGACGGCGAGTTCGACGACCTGATGTGATGTCGGCCTTGCTTCGTGCTGAGCTTGGTGGCTGGATGCACGCTGCTCACTAGCCTCTCTTCCTGGACCTCGGGTCGAGGTGCCGGTGCGGAGAAGGTTCGCCGATACGGCGGAGGGGGCAGCGGTGCGAGCAGGTCTGGCGGGTGTGCGCGCCTGGAGTGTGCGGCGCAAGGTGACGGTCTACGTGTCGGCCCAGTTGGTGGTGCTGGCGGGATTCTTCGCCCTGACCCGTCTCGTACCTGACATCCCCGTGGTGTTCGTGGTCGTGGGATGCGTCGGGCCGGCCGTGGGTGGGCTGGTGGGGCTGCTGAGCGCGACGCGGGGCCGTTCCGGTCCTGATGGGGCTCGCGTGGCCGATCACGGTCTGCCGCCGAGCCCCTGATCCGGCCCCGTCCGCCGCCGGGGCCGATTACTACGTACGCCCGAGGGTGAACCACACGGCCTTGTGGCCGGGCAGATGGCTGTCGAGCGAATAGGTGCCCCAGGCGAGCGCCAGGTTCTCCACGATCAACAGCCCACGCCCGCATTGCTGTTCGGAGTTGGGCCGCTGGGCGGCGAGCGCCTGGACGGTACGCGGATCGTGGTCCGCGACGGAGACGGTGACCCGCTTCCGGTTCACCGCCACATGCACTCGAACCAGTGACGAACTGGTGTGCCGGTACGCGTTGGTGACCAGCTCCGTGACGCAGAGGCGCGCGTCGTCCACGAGCCCGCCGCGCTGATCCCGTTCCAGCAGCGAGGCGACGAAATCCCGCGCGATACGGGCTGCCGACGCGGTGTTGGGCAGCGTGAGCCGGTAGCGCTCGCCGCCGAGCGGGTCGGGCGGGGCGGAGGCCGGAGTGGCGGTGGTCATGTGTGCGTACTCCCGTCGCTGTCGGGTGGGTGGCGCTCGCACCGGTAGGGGTCCGTGGCGATGGCCGTAACCTGGAACGCCCTCAAGGCGTCCGTGTACGGCTGCACTTCGGGCTCTTCGACCTGAAAGCCGGTGCTGTGAGGAGACACTAGCGCGCAGTCTCACTTGTGCACCGCAATCGGATCATTAAGTGACCGAATGGATTACGGTGAGGCCGCCAGCGAGACTGTGAGCCGACCAGAGGAGAGCGTGATGCCACCGAGAAAGGCGCCCACGGCCCGGCAGTGCCGCGTGGGGATCGAGCTGCGCAAGATGCGTCAGCAAGCGGGGCTCGCCCTGGCCGAGGCGGCGACCTTGCTCGGTACGGACCGTACCGCCATCAGCAACACGGAATCCGGGCGCTTCGGGGTGAGTGGCGAGCGGGTTCGGCATTGGGCTGGTAGCTACGGGTGTCCTGACGCCGCCTACGTGGAGGCTCTGGCGGCGATGGCAGAGGAGCGGGTCAAGGGCTGGTGGGAGGAGTATCGGGGTGAATTCATCAGTGGGGCACTGGATCTTGCGGAGCTGGAGCATCACGCGGTTGGAATCCGTGCGGTGCAGTTGATGTACATGCCCGGGTTCCTCCAGACGGAGGATTACGCCCGCGCCGTCTTCGACGAAGCCGTGCCGCGTGTGAGCCCGACTCGCCGCCGGCGGCTGCTTTCGCATCGACTGAAGCGTCGAGACGTCCTTGACCGGGAAGTGCCGCCCATGTGCACCTTCCTGATCCACGAGGCGGCCCTCCGGATGGTGTTCGGAAACTCCCAGGTCGCTCGTGCCCAGCTCGATCATCTGCTTCGGGAGTCGGAGCGGGACAACGTCGCCGTCAAGGTGGTTCCCTTCGCTGCGGGCGGCTTCCCAGAGACCGGCAGCGCGACACAATACGTCTACGGCCCGGTTCCACAGCTGGATACCGTGCAGATGGACACGGCGACAGGGCCCGCATTCCTGGATGCCGAGACCCGGCTCGTTAACTACCGTGCCGCGCTCGACCGAGTGGAGGAGCTGGCGCTCGGGCGGGAGGAGTCCAGAGACTTCATTCGAAAGATCGCATCAGAAGTGTGAAGGCGTGAGAACCATGGAAATTCAGTGGCGCAAGTCCACGAAGTCGTCGGGTGCCGAGGGCAATGCCTGCCTGGAGCTGGCCGAGCACGAGGGCGAGATCCTGCTGCGCGAGAGCGACAACCCGGACGTGGTCGTCCGGACGACGCGCGTCAAGCTCCGGGCCTTCCTGGGCGGCGCGAAGGAAGGCGAGTTCGACGACCTGGCGTGATCGCGCCACTGGTCTCATCGCGGTACGCGCTTCGGGCGGCCCTCACCGGCGCAGGTGGGGGCCGCTTTCGATTTTCGTACAACATGTGTAGCACTGCGAGGTTCACTCGTTAGACGTCAAACTCTTGATACGAGGGTGCGTCAGGCGCTAGCTTCGTACCGCCCGGCCGTCGCTCGTAGGGCGGCCAACTTCCTTGACAACTGCGCCTGTTGAGGGAGATGGGCCCGTGCGCCCCTGCTCTGCGGCTCGTCACGCCGGTTGCAGGCGGGGGCGTTCTCGGCGCCGACAAGGAGGCCACCCCGTGCACGACTCGCAACCCCCGGCCGTATCGCCGCCGAGCCTCTTCCGCTGCGAACGGGTCACCTACAGCACGGTCGAGGCCGACCAGATCGTGGACGCCGCGCACTGCACCACCGGGACCGCGCTGGAGGCGATCCGCTGGGTCCGGGACCAGGTGCGTGCGATCGCCACCCACCTCCCGCCCGGCGAAGAGGTACAGGCCCGGCGCTGGGACGAGGGCGGCGGCTGTATCGGGGCCCTCGGCGCGCTCCACCGGGGCGAGGCGTGCGGGTTCACGCTCCAGCACGGGGACAACTGGAGCGAGTGGGCGTTACGCCCCTGGGGTGAGGCGGACAGGGCCGTCCGTGTGGAGGTGGGCCCCGGCGTCCGTTGCGAGGGGCTGGACGCGGTGCTGGGGCTGCCCGATGACGTCGGCCCGCGCGGCCGTCGTTGAGTCTCCGATGCCTTCGCCAGGGGTCGTCGCCTTGCCGTGGTGCGGGGCGAAAAGGGAAAGCGGAGCCAACCGGTCGTTGGCAGGATGTCCGCGCTCAGCATCCGATGGGAAAGGACCCGACCTCATGGCTCGTGCCGTCACTCTGATCCGCTCCGCCTCCTTGTCCGACGTCGAGTACGCCTACGCGGCCACGGCGCCCGCCGAGGCGCGCCTGATCTTCCTCGCCGGGGCCTGTCCGCTGAACGACGACGGCTCGACAGCGGCGGTCGGGGACTACGCGGGCCAGGCGGCGAAGGCCATGGAGAACATGCTGGCCGCTCTCTCCGCCTCGGGTGCGTCACTGCGGGACGTCATCAGTACCCGGGTCCTCGTCGCGTCGGCCAGGCGGGAGGACCTGGTGGCTGCCTGGCGGGTGGTCCGGGACGTGTTCGCCGACCATGACGTCCCCAGCACCTTGATGGGTGTCACCGTGCTCGGTTACGAGGACCAACTCGTCGAGATCGAGGGTGTCGCGGCCGTGCTCGACTCCTGAGTCGTGGTCCGGGGCCACGGCACGATCCGGGCGGACGGCCCCGGGAGGGCCTCCGTACCTCGGAGCGGGAGCCCGGGAGAAAATCTCGGCGGTCCGGCCCGTACGCGCCGAGAATGGCCCGGTGTTGATCGCTCAAGCAGTCCTGGAAACCTCGGACACCGCCGGCTTCTCGCTCTGGCCGGTGGGCGACCTGCCGCCCTACCGGTTCATGGCTCTGTCGGGGCGTATGTCCTCGCTCGAAGTCGGCAGCGCGCTGGCCGTGCTGGCCGGCTACAACGCGCGGGCGGACGACGACGACATCCCCGCGACCGATGCCGGTGGGGCGGTTCGAGGCCTGCTGGAGACCGACCAGGTCCTCGCGCCGGGAGGGCTGAGCATCCACGACACCCGTACCGGCGTCACCGTCCGGCCCGGATGCTGCTGCGGCCTTGAGGACTGGCGCGAGTGGCTCGACGTCGCGGACGGGGGAACCGTGTGGCTCGGCCACGACCCTTCACCACGGCTTGAGCACGCCGACGAGGTCGTACGGCTGTGGCAGGACGGCGGGGACGCCGGGAAGGCGTCTTCCGGGCAGCCCGTCGAGATCGCGGTGGGCGAGCTCCCGGACCTCCTCCGTACCGTGCGGGAGGAACTGCGGGGCTTCCTCGCGCTCACCGAGCAGTGGGCCGCCCGCCATGTTCCGGCTCTCGCCGGGGAGCTGGTGGCCCGGCTCGACGAGGGCCTGGCCATCGGCGATCCACTGGCCATCGGCGCGCCACTGGCCACCGGCTCGCCACTGCCAGGGGCCCCTGGGCCGGACGGACCGTAACCGGTCACGCGGGGCTGGGGCAGGGCCCGCTCGGCGAGGGTGCTGCCCGGCCTCGGCTCCGATCCGCGCAGATCCGTCGTGCACCGATCGGCGAGGCCGGACAGCGGGTCCGGCTCAGACGCCGAGCAGGTCCACGACGAAGATGAGCGTCGATCCCGCCGGGATCAGCGGGGAGGGCGACTGGTTGCCGTAGGCGAGGTGCGCGGGGATGGTGAGCTTGCGCCGGCCACCGACCTTCATCCCCTCGACACCCTGGTCCCAGCCCTTGATGACCCGGCCGCCGCCCAGGGGGAACCGGAACGCCTGACCACGGTTCCAGGAGGCGTCGAACTCCTCCCCGGTCTCGAAGGTGACGCCCACGTAGTGGACCTCGACCACGGCGCCGGCCTTCGCCTCGGGGCCGTCGCCCACGGTGATGTCCTCGATCTGCAGCTCCGTGGGAGCGTCGCCGATCGGGAAATCGATCTCGGGCTTCTCCAGGCTCATTGCCACTCATTCCTGCCCGCCGGAAGTCTCCGGTGGGGCGATCAAGCGCCGTACGGTCACTCCGTGCGGCGTCGTGATCACGCTACCGAACCTGCCCGGCGTCCGGACCTGGCACCCCCGGGGCAGGGTGGACCCCGTGGGGCACCGGACCGGCATTCTGCAGCATGATCACGTCATGACGAGTCCTGCTGCCTTCCGGGACCAGACCAACTGGTCCGACGGGTACTACGAGCTGGCCATCGAGGTGGGGTCCACCGACGACGCCCACCTCCAGGCCTTGCTGAGCGCTCTGTGGTCCGCCGCGGACGTCCAGGGGTGCGTCGGCCGTGCGGACCGTGAACCCGGCGAGCAGGAGTCCGTTCCCTGCACGGTCGGCTCCCTGACCGAGTTCGGCCATCTCCGTGGTCAGGTCCGGCTGCCGACGGGCCAAATGTCCGTGTGCGGCTGCGTGGCGGTCCGCGGCGGTGACGACAGCAGCGACTGGCTGGATTTCTACGTGCCCCTGGGGGCGCTGGACCACGCGGGAATCGCCTACTGGGACGGGCGGCCGTTCTTCCGGTCCGACGTGATGGACGAGTGGCTGGCCGCCGTCGGGACCAGGACGTTCGAGAGCGCGCCCTTCAGCCTGGGCGTGATCGGCTACGAGGTCTCCGGCTGCGCCGACGCGGCGACGTTGGCCGGTCGGATGCCCCAGAAACGCGACATCGGCTACCTGCTGCCCCAGGGCGACGCCCTCCTCCACGGCGCCGCCAACACCTGAGCCCCACGGATTCCGGTGGGCGCGAGCCGACGGAACCGCAGGACCCGACCCGGTCGCGCGGAGTGCCCTCTACAGCAGTCGGGGCTCCCCGCCCTCCGGTCCGCCGGTCGGCGTCCCGCCGCGCCGTACGACGGCTACGGCGACCCGGCCGGAACGCAGCGAGGCGCGTCCCCGTGCGCCGGTATCCAGGCGCTCCGTGACGGTCAGCAGGTCTTCGTCGGAGACGACCCGCAGCCCGTGGTCACCGAGGAGGGCCGCCATCCGCTGCGGCTTCCACAGCGAGCGCCAGGGCTCCTTCGCGGTGAGGGAGCTGCTCAGTACGCGGGCGACCAGCCGGCCGACGGACGCCTTCGGCGACGGGGCCTGGTAGTTGAGGACCAGGGCGCTCCCCGGTGCCGAGCGGCCGGCGACCGCCGCCACGGTGGCCCGTACCTCGGCGCGTGTCAGGTACGGGACGACCCCTTCCCACAGCCAGGTCGTCGGCACGGAAGCGTCGTGACCTGCGGTCCGGAGCGCGCTGCCCAGGTCGTCGGTGGCGAAGTCGACGGGGGTGAAGCGTACGGAACGAGCCGTGGCGGGGAGGGTGCCCGCGTCGGCAGCGGGGTCCGCGTCGGCGGGGGTGCCTCCGTCGGCCGTAGCGCCCGCGTCGGCCAGGCGGTCCCGCTTGTCCTGCTGGGACGCGGGGTGGTCGACCTCCCACACGTCCGTCTCCGCGAGCTCCGGCAGCCGCCACGCCCGGGTGTCCAGCCCGGCGCCGAGCACCACCAGCTGGGGATTCGGGTGGTCGCGCAAGGCGTCGTCGAGGGCGACCGTACGCGGCACCATGATCTCCGCGCAGGCCCGCACGCTCTCGTACGCCGCACGGGACTTCCAGTCCTCGGCCCCGCCCGGGGCGCCCGCGCGCACCTCGTCCACGGGGACCCGCTCGGCGGGGCGCAGCAGCCGTACCGCCACCGGGTCGGCGAACCGACCCGCCGCGAGCCTGCCGTCTGCCGCCGCCCGGCCCTGGCACACCAGGACCGCCGTACGGCTCGCCGTACGCTCGATGTCACTCATGAGGGCCAGTGAATACCACCCCCGTACGGCGATCACCGGGCGCCCCGGCCTCCCGCGGAGAGAGGCGAGGGCCCTTCCGGCCGGTCGCGCCGATCCGGCATGGATCGCGGGACACCATCGGTACAATCGCCCTCACCTCTCAGGAATCCCCTGAACCCCCGCTGTTTCGGCGTGAGTTCAAAGGCCCCGGCGTCACTCCGGCGCCGGTTCGGATGAAAGGGAGGTAGAGGGTGAGTTCCGACCTGGAGAAGCCCCGCAGGAAGTGGACCGGTGCCGAACGGGCGCAGGTCTGGTTATCCGCGGTGGGCATCCTGGTGGCGATCATCGCCCTGGTGGGGCAGTTCACTCAGCACGACTGAGTGGCCACCCGCGGGAACGGTCGTGGTCGAAGGGGAGCTGCGCACGCAGCGAGCCCGGCCTCACACTGAGCGACCGGGCTCGCGCACTGCGAAGACGAGGGTCTCGCTCTGGCCGGAGCGGGACCTTCGTCGGTTCTGCGGGTGGTGTGTTGTCACTCTTACACACTCCAACTTACCCAAGACGTGCCGCTCTTGATGTAACTCCGACCACCGGCTCGGGTACGCGGGGTGGTCGGCGGGGAGGCCCCCATTCCCGACCGCTCCCGCTCCCGCTCGACCGGGACCGGCCGCGGTCCTTCGACCGGGACCGGCCCCGGTGCGTCAGCCGGCGACGGCGGCCAGGTCGCCGGGCGCGTAGGACCCGCCCTGGTTGTTGAGGATCACGCCGAGCCGGTTGGTCGCGTTGATCATGGCGACGAGGGAGACGAGAGCGATGGTCTGTTCCTCGTCGTAGTGCTTGCGCACCTGGGCCCAGGTCTCGTCGGTGACCCCTGCGTATCCGTCGATGATGCGGGTGCCTTCCTCGGTGAGGGCCAGCGCCGACCGCTCGGCGTCGGTGAACACGGTGGAATGCCGCCAGGCGGCGACGAGGCCGAGCCGGGCCGGGTCCTCGCCGGCCGCGGCGGCGTCCTTGCCGTGGATGTCGACACAGAAGCCGCAGCCGTTGATCTGGCTGGCTCGCAGCTGCACCAACTCCTGGGTGGACTTGGGCAGCGGCGACTCCTGGATGACCTGGCTGACGGCGTAGATCCGCTTGCCGACCTTCGTGCCGAGCTCGGTGTCGAACAGGTTCATACGGGTTTCCATCGCGGGTTCCTCACTCGTGGAATCGGGTGGCTGATGCCCATGAGGTGCCGGCCGCCCCGCTCCCGTGACAGGGGGCGGATGTGACATGGGTCACGGGGTGCGGCTGTCACGGAACCGGGTCCGGCGGCGTCCCGTGTACGACACGCACCACACGAGCGGGACGGAAGTCGGGGATCGACGATGGTGGACAGGGATACCGGTATCGACTCGGCGGCGGCGGCCACGGCCACGGACAGCTTCATCGCCCACCGCAATCTGCTGTTCACGGTGGCCTACGAGATGCTGGGCTCGGCGGCCGACGCCGAGGACGTCCTCCAGGAGACGTGGCTGCGCTGGTCGGGCGTCGAGCACGCCGAGGTCCGCGACCCGCGCGCCTTCCTGGTCCGCATCACCACCCGCCAGTCCCTGACCCGCCTTCGCACACTCCGCCGCCGCAAGGAGTCCTACGTCGGCCCGTGGCTGCCCGAGCCGCTGCTCGTCGCACCCGACGTGGCCGAGGACGTCGAACTCGCGGACAGCGTCTCCATGGCGATGCTCCTCGTACTGGAGACCCTCGCGCCGACCGAGCGTGCCGTGTTCGTGCTGCGGGACGTCTTCGGCCTGGACTACGACGAGATCGCACAGGCTGTCGACAAGACCCGGCCCGCCGTCCGCCAGATCGCGCACCGCGCCCGCGCCCACGTCGCCGCGCGCCGCCCTCGCGAGACGGTCTCCCCGTCCCAGACCCGCGACGCCCTCGCCGCCTTCCAACGGGCGATCGAAACCGGTGACTTGACGGCGCTCCTCGACATGATCGCCCCGGACGTCGTTCTCCTGACGGACGGCGGCGGAGTCGTCCGGGCCGCCGTGGAACCGGTGGTGGGCGTGGCCGACGTGACCGAGGTCCTGGCCAGGCTCAGCGGCGCTCTGCTGCAACCGACCCTGGTCAACGGCCACCCGGCCCTGATCATCCGCCGCGACGGCCGGATAGACACGATCGTGGCCCTCCGTCTGGACGCCGGTCTCATCACCGGCCTCTACGCCGTCCGCAATCCCGAGAAGCTGTCACGCATGGACCGCGAGACGGCGATGGGCCGCTGACGCCTGGGCCGCCGGCAGTACGAGAACCGGGGGCCGAGGCGGCGGGCGCCCGGCCCATGGCCGGGTCAGAGAAGCGTCAACGTTGCGGTGCCATCCGTCAGAGGTGCGTCAAGGCAGCACGGCAACAGAGTTGGATCTTCCTACTGTCGACCTGATGAAGACCCGGGAGCGGACCGGCGGTGCGTAACCGGCGGCGGCTGCGGCGTGGCACCCCACACGGGACGGTGTGGTGCGTGAAACCCACGTCGCGTCGTACTGCGCGGTCACCCTGCTCGCCCCGCTCACCCCGCTCGTCCACACGGATCGGCGGTGCCGGCGCGGGCCTGTCGCCTCCCCTCCCGGGACAGCGACGGCCGAACGGGCCGTCGCCCGTGACCAGATGAGGGGCAGGGACCCTGGTGCACTCGCACGAGACACCGTCGGACAAGTCCGACCGGAACCCACCGCTACGCCCGCAGCACCACCGCGCCCGGCCGGGCGCCGTACCCGTCGGCGCGACCGCCGCGGCCGTGCTGAACCTCCAGCGCCTGGCGGGCAACGCCGCCGTGACCAAGGCGCTGGGGCAGGACCACGAGCACGGTGCCGGATGCCACCACGGCACACCGGTACAACGGTCGTCGGTCCTCGACGTGCTCCGTACCCCCGGCGCCCCCGTCGACCCGCGCATCCGCGCCAAGGCCGAACAGGGCCTGGGTACGGACCTCGGCGACGTACGGGTGCACGACGGCCCCGAGGCGCACCGTTCGGCCGCCGAACTCGGGGCCCGCGCCTACACCTCGGGCCGGCACATCGTGGCGGGTGAGCAGGGCATGGACGAACACACCCTGCTGCACGAGCTGACCCACACCTGGCAGCAACAGCGTGGCCAGGTCGCCGGCACCGACAACGGCGCCGGTCTGCGCGTCTCCGCCCAGGGCGACCGGCACGAGAACGAGGCGGAGTCGTACGCCCACCTCCTGGCGAAGGTACCGGCACCGACGGCGGGCGCCGGTGAACGCGTCGGCGGTGGGCGCGCGTTCGGCGAACGGTCGGCACCGCCGTCCGTACACGCCGGGCCGTCGGTCCAGCGTGTACCCACGGGCGACCTGGAGGAAGGCGGTGTGGCACGGAGCGACGGGCGAGAGTCCGGGGCCCTGGTGTCCGCCCTCAAACTCCTGGCGGAAGTACTTCCCGAGGCCGCTCCGCTCATCGTCCAAGGGATCGGCAACGCTCTCGTCACCGCGGAGGGCGGCAAGATCTACGCGGCCGGGGTCGCACTGAACGGGGCGGTGGGACTGAGTGAGATCGTCAAGGCGTGCTATCGGATCTACAACGAACCCGATCACGTGCCCAGTTACGTCAAAATCCTCTTCGGCGCCTTGAACCTGGCCGGCTCGGTCACCTATGGCCACAGCCAAACCCTCGAAGGCTACCGAAAGACGGTCCAGTCCGCGCTGGGTGCCATCATGCAGGGCCTGTCCTACGTCGGCATCATCGTCACCAACAGATACATAGCGAAGAAGGACGACGCGAAGTCCGAGGAACTCCGGTCCGCCGGAACCAGCACAGGATTCTCCGCACGCCCGCAACAGGGCACGCTGCGCCGGAGAGGGCAGGGCGGCGACTTCGCGTCCGGCCAGGTCACCGCGCGCCCCGCACCCGCCCGCCTCGCCGGGCCTCCGCAACTCCCGCCCCTGGAACTTCCCGACTGGCGTCTCGGCTGACGTCCCGGTTGGTCGTGGCGGTGCGCTGTTCCGCCAGGAGCACGCGCACAGGGGGTTTCCGAAGCGGCGAGCTCGGACACCCCCTGGCCGGCCCGCCCCTCAGACGATCTCCGGCGGCGGCGTGGGCGCCCCCGGCAGCCGGATGACCGCCTCCGTACCGTCGCCGTCCTCGGCCGGGCGCAGCGCGACCTCGCCGCCGGACTGCTGGACGGAGCGGGCGACGATCGACAGCCCGAGGCCGGAGCCGGGGAGCTGGCGGGCGGAGGGGGAGCGCCAGAAGCGTTCGAAGACGTGCGGGAGGTCGTCGGCGGGGATGCCGGGGCCGTGGTCGCGTACCTTCAACTCGCCCCGGTCGAGCGTCACTTCGATGGTCCCGTGCGCCGGGCTGAACTTCACCGCGTTGTCCAGGACGTTGACGATCGCCCGCTGGAGGGCGGCCGGTTCGCCGCGTACGTACCAGGGGGCCAGCTCGGCGGTGATGGTCAGCTCGGGGCCGCGCAGCCGGGCGCGTTGCAGGGCGGTACGGGTGATGTCGTGCAGGCCCACCACCTCCAGCGGGCCGGGCTGGGCGGCGTCCGGGCGGGCGAGTTCCTGGAGGTCGCCGATGAGCGCGGCCAGCTCCGTCATCTGGGCGGTGACCGAGGCCAGCAGGGCCTTGCGGTCGTCGGGCGGGATGGCCCGGCCGGTCTCCTCGCTGCGGGCCAGCAGCTCGATGTTGGTGCGGAGCGAGGTCAGCGGCGTGCGCAGCTCGTGACCGGCGTCGGCGATCAGCTGCGACTGGCGGTCGCGGGAGGTCGCGAGCGAGGCGGTCATCGAGTTGAAGGAGCGCGACAGCCGGGCGATCTCGTCCTCGCCCTCCACCGGGATGCGGACGGTCAGGTCCTCGGTCCGGGCCACGTGCTCGACGGCCAGGGTCAGTTCGTCCACCGGGCGCAGCCCCGAGCGCGCGACCCACATGCCGGCCGCCCCGGCGGCGACGACGCCGATCCCGGAGACGGCGAGAAGCAGCCAGGCGAGCGCGGAGAGCGGGTCGTCGACCTCGCTCATCGGTCGGCCGATGGTGACAGCGGTGTCGGTGGGGGGCCGGGTGAGCAGGTGGTAGGTGTAGACCCGCATCCGTACGCCGTTCTCGGCGGTCTCGGTGTGCAGGGCGTACCGCTCCCGGCCTTCGGCGACCGCCCGGTCGGCGCTGGTGACGGGAAGCTTGGCGGAGTCGTCGACGGCGCAGACGGTGCCGCTCGAATCGATGAGCTGGACGGAGACGCCCCCCACGAAGGGCGGCATCTGCTGCTGGTTGTCGTTGTTGCAGGAGGCGAGCAGGCCGCCGACGGAGTCGTCGCCCAGCCGGGAGCTCCGCAGCGACTCGTCCATGCGGTGTTCCAGCTGCTGCTTGGTCACGAACCAGCAGGCCACCGCGACCGCCGCGACCGCGACGGCCACCGCGAGGGCGACCAGCAGGGCGAGGCGGGAGCGGAGGGGCAGGGTGCGGAGCCGGTTCACCAGGCGCTTCACCCCTCACCGCCGGAACGCAGCGCGTACCCCACCCCGCGCACGGTGTGCACGAGGCGGGGTTCGCCGCCGGCCTCGGTCTTGCGGCGCAGGTACATCACGTACACGTCCAGGGAGTTGGAGCTGGGTTCGAAGTCGAATCCCCAGACGGCCTTGAGGATCTGTTCGCGGGTGAGGACCTGGCGCGGGTGCGCGAGGAACATCTCCAGCAGGGTGAATTCGGTACGGGTCAGCTCGACGGGGCGGTTGCCCCGGGTGACCTCGCGGGTGGCGAGGTCCATGCGCAGGTCGGCGAAGGAGAGCACGTCGTCGTCGGTGATGTCCGTGCTCGCCGCCGCCGCGTAGGAGCTGCGGCGCAGCAGGGCGCGGATGCGGGCGAAGAGCTCGTCCAGCTCGAAGGGCTTGACCAGGTAATCGTCGGCGCCCGCGTCGAGGCCGGTGACCCGGTCGCCCACGGTGTCGCGGGCGGTGAGCATGAGGATGGGCGTGGTGGTCCCGGTGGCCCGGATGCGGCGTGCGGCGGTGAGGCCGTCCATCCGGGGCATCTGGATGTCCAGCACGATGAGGTCGGGGTGGTACGCCTCGGCCTTGGTGAGGGCGTCGTAGCCGTCGACCGCGACCTCGGTGGCGTACCCCTCGAACGCGAGGCTGCGCTGGAGTGCCTCGCGTACGGCGGGTTCGTCGTCGACGATCAGGATGCGCTGCGGATCGTCTTCGGCGGGGCTCATCGCTCGGCGTCCTCTTCTCGGCTCGGCTGCGCGGCGCAGCTGTGGGTGGTCTCAGCCTCGCACGCCGGGCGGTGGGACCAGGGGTTCGGCGGTGATCAGGAGCCGTCGCCGGAGCGCAGGGTCTCCAGGTCGGCCTTGACCGTGTTGACGGGGATGGCGAAGCCGAGGCCGACGCTGCCGGCGCTGGAGCTGCTGGTGCTGCTGGACGAACTGGGGGAGTACATCGCGGAGTTGATGCCGATGATCTCGCCGTTCATGTTGATCAGCGCGCCGCCGGAGTTGCCCGGGTTGAGCGAGGCGTCGGTCTGGAGCGCCTTGTAGGTGGTGGTGGAGGAGCCGGTGTCGCCGTTGAACTGCTGGCCGCCGAACTCGAAGGGCCACTGCTGCCCGCCGCTGCCGCCCTGGCTCTCGCCGCCGAAGCCGCCGAACCCGCCCGAGCCGCTGGAGTCGGAGCCGCTGGAGGCGGAGTCGCTCTCCTCCTTGGCGACGGTGACGTCCCGGTCCAGCGCGGAGATGATGCCGCTGGTGACGGTGCCGGTCAGGCCCTCGGGGGAGCCGATCGCCACGACCTGGTCGCCGACCGCGACGTCGGAGGAGTTGCCGAGGGTGGCCGTCTTCAGGCCGCTCGCGTTCTCCAGCTTGATGAGGGCGAGGTCCTTGTCCGGGTCGGTGCCGACCACGTCCGCGGTGTAGGTCTTGCCGGTGGAGAGGGTCACCTTGATCTCGGAGGCGCCGGTGATCACGTGGTTGTTGGTGACGATCTCGCCGTCCGAGGTGACGACCACACCGGAACCGGTGGAGTCGCCCGCCGTGGAGGTGGCGCCGATCTCGACGATCGCGGGGGAGACGGCCGCCGCGACCCCGGCGACCGTGCCCGCGCTGCCCGCCGAGACGGTGGTGCCGCTGACGACGCTGCTCGCGCTGGTGCTGCCGGATCCGTTGTCCGAGAGGTTGCCGACCAGGGTGGCGGTGCCGCCGCCGATCGCCGCCGCCGCGATGGCGACCGCCGCGAGCAGGGCGTAGGGCCGCTTCACCTTCCGCGCCGGCTTCTCGGGGAGCGGCGCGGGAGCGGGGTAGCCCGCGTACTCCGGGAAGTCCGAGAACCCGGCACCGCTGCCGCCGCCCGCGCCGCCCGCCGCGCCGCCCGGCCACACGGTGGTCCCCGGGTCCATGGCGATCGGCTGGGCCGGCTCGTACGCCGGGGGCGGCGGGTACGCGCCGCCGGCTGCCGGCTCCTGCGCGGGGTGCGACTCGGTGCCGTACGAGTCGTTGCCGTACGTGGGATACGTCGGGTACTCGCCGCTCGGGCGGGGGCTCTCAGTCATGAGGAAAGCGTGTCCGCGGAACATGAGAAGAGCCTGAGCCCCCGCTGAGAAGGCGGGCAGAACCTCGTAGGGGCCGGATAAGCCCCTGACCCGGCGCGGTCGAGTGTGTCCGGCCTCGATCCGCCGGACACCGCCTACGGCCGCAGTACCGAGGGCTCCCCGCAGCCGCAGGACCTGCGGACCACCAGCGCGGACGGGAACTGCTTCAGCCGCTCCCGCCGGGAGCCCGAGACACGCAGCGAGTCGTCGAGGACCAGGTCGACGGCGGCGCGCGCCATCGCCGGGCGGTCCGAGAAGACCGTGGTCAGCGGCGGGTCGGTGAGCCCGGCTTCCTTGACGTCGTCGAAGCCCGCCACCGCCAGCTCGCCGGGCACGTCGATGCGCAGCTCGCGGGCGGCCCGCAGCACGCCGATGGCCTGGTCGTCCGTGGAGCAGAAGATCGCCGGCGGCCGGTCCGGGCCGGCGAGCAGGCCGAGGGCCACCTGGTAGGCGTCGTAACGGTTGTACGGGGCCTGGAAGAGGCGGCCCTCGGTGGAGCGGCCGGACTCGTGCATCGCCCGGCGCCAGCCCTCGACGTGGTCGGCGACCGGGTCGCCGACGGACGGGGTGGACTCCACGCCGCCGAGGCAGGCGACGTACGCGTAACCGTGTTCCAGCAGATGGCGCGTGGCGAGCTGGGCGCCGCCGACGTCGTCGGTGACCACCGCGACGTCGTCGATGGCCTCGGGGCGCTCGTGCAGCAGCACCACCCGGGCGTCCCACGCCTCTATCTCGGCCGCGGCCCGCTCGCTGGGGCCCTGGCTGACCAGGATCAGCCCGGAGACCCGCATGCCGAGGAACGCCCGGAGGTAGTGGACCTCGCGCTCGTCGCGGTAGTCGGAGTTGCCGACGAGGACCATTTTCCCGCGCTCGGCGGCGGCCTGTTCGACGGCGTGCGCCATCTCCGCGAAGAACGCCTGCCGGGCGTCCGGGACGATCATTCCTATGAGGTCGGTCCGCCTCGACGCCATCGCCTGGGCAACCCGGTCGGGCCGGTAACCCAGCTCCTTGATGGCGGCGAGTACCCGCTCGCGGGTGGCCGGGGCGACCGGCCTGGGTCCGTTGTTGATGACGTAGCTGACGACCGCGGTCGACGTACCCGCCAGTCTTGCCACATCGTCCCGCGTCACCTTGGCCACGCGCGGCAGTCTACGCGGATGGAACCAAGGGGTGTCCCGCGCGTCCACCACGGATCGCGGGACACCTCACTCACCCCTTGACGTGCTCCACCACGGGTTCTTCGGCCACCCCGGCCACCCCGGCCGCCTCGGCCGACCCGGTCCGCTCCGGCGATGTGCCGCTCCCCGACGCCGTGTTCGAGGACGCCGGGTTCGAGGAAGCCAGGTTCGAGGACGCCGTGTTCGAGGACGCCTGCTTCCGGTTCTCGCCGGACCGGTCGGCCTTCTCCGGTGCGACGAAGCGGTAGCCGACGTTGCGGACCGTGCCGATGAGCGACTCGTGCTCGGGGCCGAGCTTGGCGCGCAGCCGCCGTACGTGGACGTCGACCGTGCGCGTACCGCCGAAGTAGTCGTAGCCCCAGACCTCTTGGAGCAGCTGGGCGCGGGTGAAGACCCGGCCCGGGTGCTGCGCGAGGTACTTGAGCAGCTCGAACTCCTTGAAGGTCAGGTCGAGGACCCGGCCCTTGAGCTTCGCGCTGTACGTCGCCTCGTCCACGGAGAGGTCACCGTTGCGGATCTCCATGGGGGAGTCGTCGGCGGTGATCTGCTGGCGCCCGGTCGCGAGCCGGAGCCGGGCCTCGACCTCGGCCGGTCCCGCCGTGTCCAGCAGGACGTCGTCGATGCCCCAGTCGGCGGTGACGGCCGCGAGGCCGCCCTCGGTGACGACGAGGATCAGCGGACAGCCGGGGCCGGTGGAGCGGAGCAGCTGGCAGAGGGAGCGGACCTGCGGGAGGTCCCGCCGTCCGTCGACCAGGATGACGTCGGCACCGGGGGTGTCGACGAGAGCGGGTCCCTCGGCGGGAGCCACCCGCACGCTGTGGAGCAGAAGACCGAGGGCGGGAAGCACCTCCGTCGACGGTTGAAGGGCATTCGTCAGGAGCAGCAGTGAGCTCATCGCCGCTCACCTGCCTCGGTCTTCGGTCGATCGTCGTGCACGTTTCGCTCGCCCATTACGTCGGTCCTCCTCGTTCCCTGCGAGAGGGGCACTCCCGGGTCGGACCCGGGGGAGTATGCGGCACTTCTTCGTACTGCTGTATGGCCAGTGCCTGCGGCATTCGTCATACAGGTTTTACGGGTGCGGTCCCGCGCCCTGGGACCGCTGAGCTTGTTGAAACGTCTCCGTAACAACGCGCGGAAAGCACAAAAGGATCCGGGGGCTTCTCTGCCCGGATCCTCTTCGCAGCAGAATAGCCCACATGAGTTCACTCTCCGAGGGTCGATTCGTGAGTTCTTCTGTTCCCTTGATCACGCGAACCCCGCAGTACGCCACATTGCTCACCGATGACGGGGTCCCGGTGGAGGCGGTGTACGAGCCGTGTACGGCAGGTTCCGGAGGGGGTGCGGGAGGGGTCGCGGAGCAGACGGCGATCGTGGTCGCGCACGGTTTCACCGGCTCACTCGACCGGCCCGCGGTCCGGCGTGCCGCGAGGGTGTTCCTGCAGCGTGCGGCGGTGGTGACCTTCTCTTTCAGGGGCCACGGAAAGTCCGGCGGAAAGTCCACCGTGGGGGATCGAGAGGTCCTCGACATGGCCGCCGCGGTGGCCTGGGCGAGGTCCCTGGGACACCGCAGAATCGTTACGGTCGGGTTCTCCATGGGCGGTTCCGTGGTGCTCCGGCAGGCCGCTCTGTATACGAAGGAATCCGTAGGCAATGAGGGGGCCGTTCGGGGGGTGGCGAAATCCGCCGGCCCCGCCCACGTCGACGCGGTGATCTCCGTCAGCTCCCCGGCCCGCTGGTACTACCGGGGCACCGCGTCGATGCGCCGGCTGCACTGGATGGTCACCCGCCCCACCGGGCGGCTGGTGGGCCGGTACGGGCTCGGCACCCGTATCCACGACCGGGACTGGGACCCGGTGCCGCTCTCCCCGGTGGCGGCGGTCCCGCTGATCGCGCCCGCCCCGCTGCTGGTGGTGCACGGCGACCGCGACCCGTACTTCCCGCTGGACCACCCCCGGATGCTGGCCGGTGCGGCGGCCGAGGGCGCCGCCGAACTCTGGCTGGAGCGGGGCATGGGACACGCCGAGAACGCGGCGGACGAGTCGCTGCTGGGCCGGATGGCCGACTGGGCCGTCGGCGCGTGACCCATCATGGACAGCGCGCGCGGAACGACCGGGCGCGTGGTTCCGCGTGACGCATGTGGCTCGTGCGATGTGTGTGGCGCGTGTGACAGGACGACGGACGGACGACGAAAGGGGTGCCGCCATGGCGGCGGGCACGATCCGCTACTGGGCCGCGGCCAAGGCCGCCGCGGGTACGGCCGAGGAGCCGTACGCGGCGACGACACTGGCCGAGGCGCTGGACGCCGCGCGGAGACGTCACCCCGGAGAGCTGGTGCGCGTGCTGTTGAGGTGCTCGTTCCTGGTCGACGGCGATCCGGTCGGGACACGGCGGCATGAGACGGTACGCCTTGCCGAGGGCGGCACGGTCGAGGTGCTCCCGCCGTTCGCAGGAGGGTGAACCGGAGACGATGAGCAGCGCACAGAACAGGGACCAGAGCGGCCCCCGGCCGCAGGGCCAGGAGCCGTACGCCTACGGCGGCGGTGAGGCGTACCCCGCCGAGCACGCCTACCCGGAGCAGCCGTACCCCGGCACCCCCGCCGCCCCGGCGTACGGGGAGCCGGGCCACGGGCCGCAGGGCCACGGCGGCTACGGGCCGCAGGGCCATGGCGGCGGCTACGGGCAGCAGGCCCCGGGGCAGGCGCCCGCTTACGGAGCCGCCGAGGACACGGGCGCCGCGCAGACCTGGCAGGGCCAGACCTGGGACACCCAGTACCAGCCCACGGTCCAGCCGCAGCAGCCGCAGCAGGGCTACGCGCAGCCGCAGGAGCCGCAGCAGGGCTACGCGCAGCAGCCGCCACAGCAGCCGCAGCAGGCCCGGCCGCAGGCGCAGTACCCGCCGAGCCCGTACGAGCAGCAGCAGGCCCAGCAGGCGTACGGGCAGCCGCAGCAGGCGTACGGGCAGCCCGGACAGCCGCAGCAGGCGTACGCCCAGGTGCAGCCGCCGTACGGGCAGCAGCCGTCGCAGCCGTACGGGCAGCAGGCGTACGGGCAGCAGCCCCAGCAGGCCGCGCAGCCCCAGCAGGCGTACGGGCAGCAGGCCGCGCAGCCCCAGCAGGCGTACGGGCAGCAGCAGCCCCAGCAGGTTCAGCCCCAGCAGGTTCAGCAGGCCGTGCCCGACGCGGCGGAGACCGCGTTTCTGCCGCCGGTCGTCGGGGCGTCGGCGGTGTCGGCGGCGTCGGGTTCCTACCCGTTGCCGCCCGAGGTCCCGGTGGTCCCGGTGACCGCCCCGGCGGCCCCGGCGCCCGTACCGGCGGCGGCCACGGCCGCTCCCGCCCCGGCGCAGCCCGGTGCGGACGGCTACAGCGCCCCCACCACCGTCGGCAACGCCCGGATCACCGACGCCCAGCGCGCCCGCGCCGAGGGCCGGTCGCCGATCATCGCGCCGGGCATGCAGCCCGCCGCGCTGACCGCCGTACTCGGACTCCTGCTGGCGCTCGGGGCCGGGATCGGCTCGTACGCCCTGGCCGTACCGCTGGTGCTGCTCCAGGCCGTGACGGCGGCCGGGTGGTTCCGGCTCAACGGCATGTGGCCGGCCCGGCAGGGCATCGCGCTCGCCTTCCTCGGCGGGTTCGTCGCGGACGTCGCGCTGCTCGCCGCCGGCCGCGAGCACGGCCCGGCCGCCCTGCTCGGCACCCTCGGCGTGTGGGTGCTGCTCACCCTCGTCCTCCAGCTGCGGAGCCACGCGGGGGCCGACGAGCGGATGCAGGGCCTGATGGCCACCGTCGTGTCGGCGGCCCTGGCCGTGCTGGCGGGCGGGCACCTCGCGGCGGACCCGGACGTGGTGGTGGCGGGCGCGCTCGCCGTCGCCGTGGCCGCGCTCGTGCGCGCGGTGCCGCTGCCCGGAGCGGCCTCCGTGGTCGCGTCGCTGATCGCCGCCACGGTGGTGGGCGCGCTGGGCGGCGGCCTGGTCGGACTCGGCCTGGCGGGCGCGGCGGCGGCCGGGCTCGCGGCGGGCGTGTGCGCGCTCGTCGGTCTCCGGGCGGCCAGCTACGACTACCCGTCCCGGTTCGTCCACATGACGGCCGGTGTGGCACTGCCGCTGACCGCCGCGGCGCCGGCCGTCTACCTCGTCGGCCGCATGATCGGCTGATCCTTCCGGGAACCGACCGGGTCCCCCGCTTCGTCGCTCACTCCGGGCTTTCCGTGGCCGTACCAGGCATACGGGAAGCCCGGATTCCGTCGGGCGAGAGTGGGAGAAGAACAGGCATGCGCGCACTGCGAATACTGCTGATCGTCGTGGTGGTGCTGGGGGGCCTGTTCGTGGCCGTCGACCGGCTCGCCGTCCACTTCGCCGAGAACGAGGCGGCGGACCGGGTCGAGTTCACCGGTGCCACGGCCACCTCGACCGACGTCTCGATCCACGGCTTCCCCTTCCTCACCCAGATCGTGGGCCGGGACCTCGACCGGGTCGACATCACGCTCAAGGGCATCGAGGCCGGCACCAACGGCGACACCATCCGGATCAGCGAGCTGCGGGCCGAGCTCGACCGGGTCGCCATCGGCGAGGGGTACACCAGCGCCCGGGCCGGTCTGGTCAAGGGCACCGCGCTGGTCAGCTACGCGGACCTGAGCGACGCGGCCGAGGACGGCGTCACCGTGCAGTACGCCGACAACGGCAAGGTGAAGGTCACCGGCACCGTGCAGGTGCTCGGCAAGGACCTCACCCGCAGCGTCGTCTCCTCGGTCACCCTGGTCGACGGGCGTACGGTCCGGGTCCGCGCGGACGCCGTCCCGGGTGAGGACATCCCCGGGCTGGAGGGGCTGGTGCGCTCCCGCACCGACTTCGAGCGGACCGTCGGCGGGCTGCCCAACGGTGTGGTGCTGAAGAAGGTCGAGGCGCTGCCCGAGGGCCTGGAGATCTCCGTGGAGGCCACCGACATCGCCCTGGCCGGCTGACACCCGCCGCCGCACCCCCGTCCTGCCCCGTGGAGCGCGGGTCAGGACGGGGGTGCGGGTGTGCGGAGCGGGTGCGCGGGGCGTGGGCGGGGCGGGTGTACGGGACGGGCGTGCGGGGCATGTGACCGGATGGTGAGACGTCGGTGTCCGTACCGCAGATACGACGCCGCCCCCGGTCCCCCCGAGGGGGAGCGGAAGGATGGATTCCGCTTTTCTGTCTCGCATCGCGGACGATCCTGTCTCATCATCCGACATGCCGGTGACATCCCCGCCCCCGGCTCCCTACGATCGGACACATGAAACGACAGGCGGACCTCACGAAGCGGCGGGCAGTAGACCTGTGCCGCGTCGCCGCCATGCTCTGTCGCACCTTCTGAGCAGGACGTTCGTTCCGTCCCGCTTCCGTCCGGCCCATCGACCGTTGAACCGTCGGGGCCGGTCCGTGCCCCCGGCGCACGCCCACGCCCCGCGTCCGCGTGCACCCGCAGCACTCTTCACTCCGCATGACACCGCCGCAGACTGCCCCGGAGGAGAACAGCATGAGCCGCAGCGACGTACTGGTCGATGCAGACTGGGTCGAGGCCCACATCGACGACCCGCAGGTCGCCATCGTCGAGGTCGACGAGGACACCTCGGCGTACGAGAAGAACCACATCAAGAACGCGATCCGGATCGACTGGACGAAGGACCTCCAGGACCCGGTCCGCCGTGACTTCGTCGACCAGGCCGGCTTCGAGAAGCTCCTGTCGGAGAAGGGCATCGCCAACGACACGCTGGTGGTCCTCTACGGCGGCAACAACAACTGGTTCGCCTCCTACGCGTACTGGTACTTCAAGCTCTACGGCCACGAGAACGTCAAGCTCCTCGACGGCGGCCGCAAGAAGTGGGAGCTCGACTCCCGCGACCTGACCGACGCCGTCCCGGCGCGCCCGGCCACCGAGTACAAGGCCAAGGCCCAGGACGAGTCGATCCGCGCCTACCGCGACGACGTCGTGGCGGCCATCGGCACGCTGAACCTGGTCGACGTGCGCTCCCCCGACGAGTTCAGCGGCAAGCTGCTCGCCCCGGCGCACCTTCCGCAGGAGCAGTCGCAGCGCCCCGGCCACGTCCCCGGCGCCCGCAACATCCCGTGGTCGAAGAACGCCAACGACGACGGCACCTTCAAGTCGGACGACGAGCTCAAGGCCCTCTACGAGGACGAGCAGGTCGACCTGTCCAAGGACACCATCGCGTACTGCCGCATCGGCGAGCGCTCCGCGCTGACCTGGTTCGTCCTGCACGAGCTGCTCGGCCAGGAGAACGTCAAGAACTACGACGGCTCGTGGACCGAGTACGGCTCCCTCGTGGGCGTGCCGATCGAGCTCGGCGCCAACAAGTAATTCGCAGGACCCCCGACCCAGAAGGACTGAACACCATGTGTGGAGCAAAGGCCGGCGGCCCCGACGCTTCGACCATCAAGCCCGGCGAGACGACGATCCAGGGCAGCGTGACCCGCGACGGCGAGCCCGTCACCGGCTACGTCCGCCTGCTGGACTCGACCGGTGAGTTCACCGCCGAGGTCCCGACCTCGGCGACCGGACAGTTCCGTTTCTACGCGGCCGAGGGGACCTGGACGGTCCGCGCGCTGGTTCCGGGCGGCAGCGCCGACCGCACCGTCGTCGCGCAGACCGGTGGCCTCTCCGAGGTGGCCATCGCCGTCTGAACGACGTGAGCCGCTGATCGGTGCGGCTCCGGCGCGAGCCGGGGCCGCACCGATGAGGCAGGGCCGGAGGGCCGCACCCCGGGGGTTGGACGCCCGTGACGGAAATGGGGTGCGGCCCTTCGTGCTGCCCGGGCGCCGATCGGTGCCGGCCTGTGCCGATCGGCACCGATCGGCGACTGCGGGCCTACCCTGGAGGTATGTACGCCCGGCGCCGTCGCGGCTATTTCCTGCTGATGGGCGGATGCGTCGTCCTCTTCGTGTCCGCCTGGGCCGTCGTGCGCCTCTGGTCCGTGCCGGTCGCCGTGGGCATGTGCGTGGTCGCCATGGTCATCCCGCCGATCGCCGCGATGGTCGCCAACCGCCGTGGGCCCGAGGACCGTTGGTGGGACGAGTACCCCTCCGGAGACCCGAAGTCCGACGAGTGGTGGGACGAACTGGACGGCAGGAAGCGGCGCAAGTACGACCGTTGAGGCCGGACTCCGAATGACGCTCCGTCAGTAGACCAGCGCCTGCGTGCCGTCGGCCATCGCCTCCTGGACGAAGACCTGCGCCCCCGCGATCCGTACGCCCTCGATGACGTCCCGCTCCGTGATGTCCCGCCGTGCCGCGCACTGGGTGCAGAGGGTGATCCGGCCGCCCGCCATGATCGACTCGATGAGGTCGGGCAGCGGTGCGGCATGCGGGAGTTCGAAGTCGGCGGCGCGGCCGGGCAGGGCGAACCAGGCGGACTCCCCGGTCAGCCAGAGGGAGACCTCCACCCCGCTGGCGACGGCGACCGCCGCCACCGTGAACGCCTGCGAGCACCGCTCGGCGGAGTCGGCCCCTGCGGTCACCTTGATCACGAGCTTCTTCGGCATATGCCGAACTGTAACCGGCGGCCGTGCAACCTCTCCTGTGACTTGTGGGTCAGTTGTGTGCGCAGGTATTTGGAACCCGCGCTTCAGGTCTCTTATGGGGGGACCCTTTGGAACCGAAAGACACCACTTCCGGCGACGCGGTCGAGTCGCCGGAGGCGCCGCCCGCCGCGGACGCCGGTGAGAACCTGACCCCGGCCGCCGCTCCCGAGCCCGTACCGTCCGCTCCCGTGGTGCCCGCCGCGGCACCGGAAGCCGTGGCCGAGCCGGCGCCGGAAGCCCCGGAAGCCGCCGAGTCCGCCGAGGCGCCGGAGCCCGCCCCGGACGCCGTCCGCCGCCGCCCGCGCGGCCGTACCTCGCTGATCGTGCTCGCCGCCGCGGTGCTCGGCGTGGTCATCGGCGGGGCCGTCGGGTACGGCGTGCAGGCCGACCGCGACCCGACCCCGCTGGGAACACTCGCGCAGGCGCACCTCGCCTACCCGGCGAAGCCGCTCGCGGCCGACAAGGTCCCCGATCCGCTGCCGGCCTCCGAGGACCGTCAGGTGAAGACGGACGGCGACCTGACCAAGATGGTGGTGAGCCCCCCCAAGGGCGCCAAGAAGGACGACTACTTCGGCAGCGGCTGGATCGATCTGGCCGACTTCGCCGCCTGGTACGAGAGCCCCGACTACATGTTCGGCGAGGTGGCCGGAGGGAGCGTCCGGCGGATCGCGCGGCAGTCCTGGCTGGAGGGCGACCGCGAGACGAAGATCGATCTCGTGCAGTACCGCTCCGTCAGCTTCCTCGGGGCCAAGGACCACTTCGACGGCCAGATGGAGTACCTGCCGGACGAGGAGGACGGGGCCGGCAACGAAGGCGACCCGATCGAGGGCAGCCTCGAGGGCCGCTACTTCATCTACCCGGCCGACCGCGAGGCGGGATACCTGCCGAACTACCAGGCCAGGGCCATCGCCGTGCGCGGGGACATCGTGATGGACGTCGTGATCTTCGATACCAAGCCGATCAGCAAGACGACCATCCGGACTCTGGCCGAGCGCCAGTTGGAGCGGCTGTGACGGACGAGAAGAACGAAGCCGTGACCCCGGAAGCGACCCCGGAAGCGATCGCGGAAGCAGCTCCCGAAGTGGCTCCCGAAGCGGCCCCGGAGACGGCTCCGGTGGCCCCGCCCCGTTCCGGCCGGGTGTGGAAGGCCGCGCGGTACGTGGTGCCCGCCGTCCTCGTGCTCGGAGTGATCGGTGGCGCGGGCGCGTACACCAAGGCCACCGTCGACTCGGCGGACCGCACCGCGCCCACCACCCTCTGGACGAAGGAGGAGGCGGCGGACTCGCTGAGGCAGCAGAAAGGCGGGCCCGACCGGGGCAGAGCCGCCCGGACGGGCCGGTCCGACACCGCACTCAGCAAGCTGCTCCTGCCCGCCGCCGCGCCCTGGGAACTCGGCCCGGACATCGGCAAGCTGAGCAACGACAACGAGGTCAGCGCCAAGGAGGCGGCAGCCGCCGTCAAGAAGTCGGTACCCGGCCTCGCGGGCAGGGAGCGCCGCGCCTACGAGAAGAGCGTCGACCGGCTGAAGATCCAGGGCATGGCCCAGCGGTCCTACGTGTCGGTGGCGACGGATTCCAGCCAGAAGGCCGTCATCGGGATTCTGAGCATGAAGGACACCGGGGCCGTCCACGATCTGTGGGTCTCCAACACCGGGCTCATGGACGCGGTGGGCGTCTTCCGCAAGGGACCGAAGGTCGAGGACCACAAGGAGGCCCGCTGCTTCCGGGCTCCGAAGACCGACACGAAGCTCGACGGCGTGACCTGCGTGGCCTACGAGGGGGAGCTCTTCATCACCGTTGCCGTCGAGGGCGCGGAGCCGATGGACATGTCCGTCGTCGCCGACCTGGTGAAGGACCAGCTCGACCACATCAAGTCCCCGGGGGAGTACATATGACCGAGCAGACGGTGCCCCCGGAGTCCCGGGCGGACGGACCCGCACCCGTCGAACCCGCACCCGTCGCTCCCGTACCGGCGGAGCCCGTACCGGTCGCCCCCGTACCGGTCGACCCCGTACCGGCGGACCCCGCGCCCGCCGCCCAGGCGCCCGCCCCCGCGGACTTCCCGCCGATGCCCACCGTGGCGCCGGTCGTGCCCGTCCCGGACGGCCCGGAGCCTTCCGCGCGGACCCGTAAGCCCCGGCGCGTCCTGCGGGCCGTCGCGCGCTGGACGGTCGCGGTGCTGGTCCTCGGCGCCGCCTCCACGGGCACCGCGTACCAGATCGCCTCGATGGAGCGGACCGACGTGCCCGGCCTCTCCACCGTGAACGACGGGCGGTGGGATTACCCCGCCCTCTCCCTTCCGGCGCTGCCGCCCGGCAAGGGCCGTCCCTTCGACAGTTCCAACGACGCGGAGATCCACTACGCCGACGTGCGGGACCTGCTGCTGCCCGCCCCGGCCGGATCGGTGCCGGACAAGAAGCTGACCGGCGGCTGGGTGTCCTCGTCGCTGCTCGTCTCGGAGTTCGCCGAGGACGACCGGAGCCACCTCGCCCAGGTACTCCAGGACTCGGCGCTGCGCCACACCACGGCGCGCGGCTGGACCATGCCGGACGGCACCTCGTCCCGGATCCACCTGCTCCAGTTCAACTCGGTGGGCTTCTCCACGGCGCTCGGCGACGAGCTGACCGGGTGGGGCGACGACCAGCCGCTGCTCGACGGCACCACCGGCCTGGAACTGGACGAGTCCTGGCCGAACGCCCCGATGCCGGAGTACGTCCAGCCCAACGTCTTCACCGAGTCCAAGCCGTACGAGAAGGAGCACACCCGGGTCGCGTACGTCGTCGCCGGGGACACCCTCGCGGTGATCGTGCAGTCCCACAAGGGCAGCGGGGAGACGGCGAAGGTGCCGTTCCAGCAGACCGTGATCCTCCAGGACCAGCTGCTGGGCTGAGCGCAGGACCGAACACTGCCGGGTGCCGTACCGCGGGGCAGCGCGAGGACCTGAACGAGAGAGCCGGGCCCCCACCGACTAGGCTGGGGCCCGGCCCCGTATTGGCGCCATTGCCGCGATTCGCTCATGACGAGGAGCTCCCGTGCTTGAGGCATTCTTCTCCACCCTGCTGGTCCTGGTCTGCGTCGGCGTCCTCGCTTTCGCCGGTGTGACCGTGAAGAAGCTGTACCAGGGCCAGCGCTGACCCTCGTCGACCTCCGCCCCTCCCTCACAGATCGCCTGAGCCGCTCATGATCTCGATTCCGTCCGACCTTCACCGGGACCTCGTCCCGCTGGCATTCCTCCTGGGCAACTGGGCCGGCGCGGGCGTCGCCGACTTCCCCGGCGACGAGAAGTGCAACTTCGGCCAGGAAGTCTCCTTCAGCCACGACGGCCGTGACTTCCTCGAATACGTGTCGCACTCCTGGGTGCTCGACGCCGAGGGCAACAAGGTCCGGCCGCTGGAGTCCGAGTCCGGCTACTGGCGCATCGACAAGGACCGCAAGGTCGAGATCGTCATGGTCCGCGACCAGGGCGTCGTCGAGGTCTGGTACGGCGAGCTCGCCGACCAGAAGCCGCAGATCGACGTCGTCACCGACGCGGTCGCCCGCACCGCGGCCTCCGGCCCGTACAGCGGCGGCAAGCGCCTCTACGGCTACGTGAACAGCGACCTCATGTGGGTCGGCGAGAAGGCGACCCCCGACGTCGAGCTGCGCCCCTACATGTCGGCGCACCTCAAGAAGGTCGTCACGCCGGAAGAGGTCCAGGAGATGGCGAAGAGCCTCGGCGACCTCCCCGACGACGGCATCGCCTTCTTCAAGTAGGCCCAACTCCCACGAGTCCCACGGCATCCCCCTCGCGCGGGGGATGCCGCGCAGGGTGATGCCCCGCAAGGGCGGCCGTACACTGGCCCCGTGGTGAGCACCGACTGGAAGACCGACCTCCGGCAGCGCGGTTACCGGCTCACGCCGCAGCGCCAGCTCGTGCTGGAGGCGGTCGACGCGCTGGAGCACGCGACGCCCGACGACATCCTCTGCGAGGTGCGCCGGACCGCGTCCGGGGTCAACATCTCCACGGTCTACCGGACCCTGGAGCTCCTTGAGGAGCTCGGGCTGGTCAGCCACGCCCACCTCGGCCACGGCGCCCCCACGTACCACCTGGCCGACCGCCACCACCACATCCACCTGGTCTGCCGGGACTGCTCGGACGTCATCGAGGCGGACACCGAGGTGGCCGCCGAGTTCACCGCCAAGCTGCGGGAGACCTTCGGCTTCGAGACGGACCTCAAGCACTTCGCGATCTTCGGCCGGTGCCGCGACTGCGCCGCCGGGGCGGAGCGTACGGACACCTAGGCCGTGTGTCGACAGTCCCGCCTGTCCGGCGACGCCCGGCACGCACGCTCGCGGCGTTGTCGGGATCACCCCGATACATCCAGTATCGGGGCGACCCTCCGCCTTGCGATCGCACGCACCGGACGCCGCCGGACCCGCCCTCCGGGCG
>NZ_JBSFHV010000033.1:0-79196 GCF_053597235.1 Streptomyces sp. NPDC001493 | reverse complement strand
GCCACCATGCACAACCACGCCCTCACACCATGATCCACAAAGGCGCGGAACCCGGCTCCGCCTGCCCGCCCACAGGCTTCTGCAACACGCTTTAGGGCGGTCCGGGCCGAACCGACGTGCGCCCGAGGCTCCGGCCGGCCCGTACCGCGGGGAGCCGACTTCCCGGACGCGGGTCGGGCGGCGAGCCGCCGGCCCGGTCGCCGAGGTGGCAGCGGGCGGTCAGGCGTCGGGGTCCACTTCGGGGTGCGTGAACCGCACGGGCCTGCCCAGCGACCGGGCGTAGGCGATTTCGGCCCGGGTGCTGTCTCCGACGTAGTCGCCGACCACGAGCACCTCGTCGGCGAGCCGGATCTTCGCCCGGTGCAGCTCGTCGAGCCGGGCCTTCAGCGCCTCGGCCTCGGCGGGATCGGACCAGAGTCCGTGGGGCGACTTCATGTCACAGCCCGGTCTGACGACGATCTTCCCGGCTCCGGTCTCCCGCAGATCGGCCTCGGTCATCTCGGCCATGAAGCGGGTGGAGCCGCAGATCACGACGATACGGGGGAGACCCAACAGCCTCTTCGCATCGGCGAGCTTCTCCTCGGGGGTGGACAGGTTCGGGTCCGACACCGGTTCCTCCTGGACGAATGAGCACCACGGCCACCTCTGCCCCGGCAGCCCGCCCGCATGGAGATCCGCTTCCGTGCCGGCCTCGTACGTCTCCCGCGTCGACCGGCCGTCGCGTGGTGGCGATCAGCCATGACCGGCCTGACGGGCAGTCGGACCGGACGGGCCCGGCAACTGGACGCGGGAACCATCCGGTGGACGGGTTCCCGGCCGAGGCCGCCAGTCTGCCAGTCTGGCTGTCTGGCTGTCTGCCAGGAACTTCCTCGCGCCCGCCCACCCGTCCGACACCGATCTCATCGCCGCCGACACCGTCAGGTGCCGGGCCGAAGAAACGCGCCGGGGTGCGGGCCGCCCTGCCGTGCGCACCCCACTCCGGGCAGGAGTTCGAGCGTCCTACACCGGCCGCCCCCACTGCGGCGGCACCCGAGATCTGCGGCCCCGGCGATTACCCAAGTCCGCCCATCACAAGAAGAGTTCAGCAGTCATGCCCGTGACGATCACCCCGGACAGGGCACCCGCACCCATTTCCGAGTCTCACATGACAAGACACACGTCTCATAATGCGGCGCACGGCGTACCGTGGGGACATCGCTCGAAGCAGCGTCCGGAGAGAGGACATTCGGCATGCCGAAGGAAACCGCCGTCTACACCCATGGGCACCACGAGTCGGTGCTCCGCTCGCACCGCTGGCGCACCGTCGAGAACTCGGCGGCCTATCTGCTCGGTGAGCTCAAGCCGGGTATGTCCGTACTGGACGTGGGCTGCGGGCCGGGGACGATCACGGCCGATCTGGCCGCGCTGGTCGCACCGGGCGTCGTGACCGGCATCGAGACCAACCAGGACATCCTCGACCAGGCGGCCGGCACCGCCCGTGAACGCGGCCTGGAGAACGTCTCGTTCGCCGTCGCCGACGTCCACGCGCTGGACTACCCGGACGACTCCTTCGACGTGGTCCACGCCCACCAGGTGCTCCAGCACGTCGGGGACCCCGTGCAGGCGCTGCGCGAGATGCGCAGGGTCTGCCGCCCGGGCGGGATCGTCGCCGCCAGGGACAGCGACTACGCGGCGATGACCTGGTACCCGGAAGTGCCGGGCATGGAGGCGTGGTTGACCCTGTACCGGCAGGTGGCCCGCGCCAACGGCGGCGAGCCCGACGCGGGGCGCAGGCTCCTCTCCTGGGCCCGGGAGGCCGGCTTCACCGACATCACCCCGACCGCCGCCGCCTGGTGTTACGCCACGCCGGAGAGCCGGAGCTGGTGGAGCGGGCTGTGGGCGGACCGTACGGTCGCCTCCACCTACGCGAAGAGGGCGATCGAGGGCGGCCACGCCACGGCCGAGGGCCTCACGGCGGCAGCGGCGGCCTGGCGCGCCTGGGGCGAGGAGGGCGACGGCTGGTTCATGGTGCCGCACGGCGAGGTGCTCTGCCGGGTGTGACCGGGGGCGGGGGCTCCCCCGCCCCGTGGCCGACGGGCTCGCGGACCGACGTCCCCACGTCCCCGCGGCCCGTCGCGTCGTTCCGGTCCGGGCCGACCTGTCCCGCGCGCCCGGCCGCCCCGGTGCGCCCGGCCGATCCGATTCGTGCCGGTCCGGACCGGCGCGAATCGATCACGCGGTCGGGGAGCCCCAACTAACCTCGTGGGCATGGACATCCTGGGAACCACGCTACGCATCTGCGTCGACGACCTGGAGGCCTCGGTGGCCTTCTACGAGGGCATCACCGGCACCCGCGCCCTGCGCTTCGAGCGCGGCGGGGTGTCGGTCGCCGCGATCGGCTGCTTCCTCCTCATGAGCGGGCCCGAGACCGAACTGGAGATGCTGCGCAAGGTGGCGGCCACCATCGCGGTCAAGGACGTGGACGAGGCCCGCGAGGCGCTCACCCGGGCGGGTGCGCACATCGTCGCGGGCCCGGTCCCGACCCCCGCGGGCCGCAACCTGATCGCCCTGCACCCGGACGGTTCGGTCTTCGAGTACGCGGACCGCAACGCCGTCGTCTGACCCGCCCCGGGGACCGAGTCCGGCGGTCCGTCCGCCCGGTGGCCCACGCCCGACCCGGGCTGGGGCGTGTTTTGAAAGTCCCGCCTGCTCGACGACGCTACTTTCAAAACGCGCCCCAACGCGAAACCGCGCGCCCGGGTCGGGCCCGGGTGCGGCGCAGCACCTCAGGGCTGCCCCGAGAACGCCCCCACCACCAGGTCCGTGAGGAGCACCGCCGCGGTGGCCTCGGGGTCGAGGTCGGGGTCGTAGATCGTGACGTTGAGACCCACGCACCGGGGTGAGGCGACCAACGTACGCAGCAGTGGGGCGAGTTCGTCCGGCAGGAGTCCGCCGTCGTCGGGGCTGTCGACGGCGGGCATCACGCTCGGGTCGAGCACGTCGGCGTCCAGGTGCACCCAGAATCCGTCGAGCGGAGGGGCCTCCAGGGACACCACCACGGCCCGGGCCACCTCGGCGGGCCCCCACTCCCGGATCTCGCCGACCGTCACATGAGGGATCTTCAGGCCGGTCAGCTCGGCCCGGTCCTCGTCCGCGTCCCGCAGCCCGAAGAGGCGGAGGTCCTCGTCCCGCAGATACGGGCGGAGCCCTTCGAGGTCGGTGAGATCGTCCTGCCCCCGCCCGGTCGCGAGGGCCATCTCCTCACCGGCCGCCGCGCCGATCCGGTCCGAGTTGCCCGGGTGCCGGAAGTCCGCCGACGCGTCCACGGCCGCCAGTCCGTACCGTCCGATGCGGCGCAGGGCGAGGGAGGCTCCCAGCTGGATCGAACAGTCGCCGCCCAGCACCACCGGGAAGTCGCCCGCCCTGACGTGATGTTCGAGGCGGTCCGCGAGGGTACGCGTGTAACGGGCGAGGGCCGTGGCGTTGAACACGCCGTCGCCCTCCTGCCAGGTGCCGAGGTCGTAGCGCGGGGGGACCACGACGCCGCCTTCCAGGGCCCCGAGCCTCCGCACGATTCCCTGTTCGCGCAAGGCTCCGGCGAGTTTGCAGCAGCCGGGGACGGTGCCGGGCGACGGGGGCCTCAGGCCCAGGTTGGAGGGTGCGTCGATGACGACAATATTCCGCATGCCGCTCATCCTTCCCGTCGTAACCTGGGCCCCGAGCGGATTTCGCCGCGGGACGAACGCGCGGAGGATTCCCCGCACACGGCACGGAAGCAGCGCGGCACCGAGGCGGTACGGCGCAGAAGAAGGCAGGGCACCACGATGGGTACGCAGCACACATACCGGGTGATCGTCCGGGGCACCTGGGACGGGCTGACGGACGAGGCGCGGTCCCGGCTGCTCGCCGAGGTGGCGGATCACGGCCTCACCTCCATGCAGTTCACCGAGGAGGGTTCGCTCACCTACGACACCGTGCTGAAGCACTTCAGCTTCCGGTACATCGTGGTGTCGGACGCCGAGGACGGCGAGGAGATGGCGTCCGCCCTCGCCGAGGAGCGTGCGGAGACCGCGCTCAGGGCCCAGGGCTTCGGCTACGGACCGCTGCGCTCCACGGCGACGGACATGGACACCATGAAGGTCAACTACAAGGGCCGGCGGGGTCCCGGGGCCGCGTGACTCCCCCCAAGGGCCCCCGGGGCCGCCTGACACCGGCGAGACGGCTGAGGGGCTCCTCGGCGAGGAGCAGTACGAGCCCGGCGGCGGCGACGCACAGGCCCAGGACGGCGACGCCGTGCGGGCCGTGGGTGCCCAGGACGCTCCCGCCGAAGAAGGATCCGGCGGCGATGCCCGCCTGGAACGCGGCGGAACCGGTCGCGGAGGCGACGTCCACGTTGCCCGGCGCGATGTACAGGATCCGGCTGGTGAGTGCGGTGAGCATGGCGGACAGGGCCAGCAGGAGCAGCGTCACCGCCGCGACCGAGGCGGCGGGACGGGCTCCGGCCACCACGAGGAGCGCCAGGGCGGCGGTCATCGCGGCCACCGATCCGGCCATGGTGGCGCGGGTGCTGCGGGCGGCCAGCATCCCGGACAGGCTGGTGCCGATCACCCCGCCCACCCCGCCCACCGCGAACACGGCGCCGACGGAGTGCGAGGGGATCCCCGCGACGTCGGTGAGGAAGACGGTGACGTACGTGTAGAAGGTGAAGAACCCGCCGATGACGACGGCGGTCACCACCACGAGGAGCACGAACCGGAAGCGGTCGGGCGCCGGGGCGGTGGCGGCCGGGTTCTCCTCGACCGGTGTCGGGGGCAGCGTGCCCACCACGACGATCCCGGCGATCAGCCCCAGGGCGCTCATCACCACGAACGGCACGCGCCAGTCGGTCTGCTGTCCGAGCCAGGTTCCGGCGGGCGCGCCCAGCACCTGGGCGAGCGACGACCCGCCGAAGAGCGTGGCCACCACCTTGGCCCGCACCCGTACGGGGAACATGCCGGCGGCGGCCGAGGCGACCACCGACCACATCACCGCGTGGGTCAGCGCGATCAGCACGCGCGCCCCCAGCAGGACGCCGTACCCGGGTGCCGTGCCGCAGAGCAGGGTGGCTCCGGTGAAGAGGGCCAGCAGCACGGCCAGCAGGCGCCGGCGGGGAATCCGCCGGGTCATCGCGGTCAACGGGATGGCGGACGCCATCACGACGAGGCCGTATCCGGTCACCAGGAAGCCCACGGACGGCAGCGACACCCCGAGGCTGTGCGCGATCTGCGGCAGCAGACCCACCGGCAGTGCCTCGACCGTGGCGAACGCGAAGAGTGCGAGCGACAGCCCGGCCACCGCGACGAGCGCCCGTCCTCGGGACACCTGCCCCGGAGCCTCCACTTCCGCCTGCGGCAAGCCCGTATCCGTGGTCACGGCCAAGCTCTCCTCCACCCGACTTCGCCTCCCCCGCCGGGCCACCCGCGCTGCGGCCCCCGAGGCGAGCAGGTACGCGAACGGATCCGGCGCGCAGCAGAAGACCATGCGAAAGTTGCCATGTCAACATCGAAACTTTCGAACACCACAGACCCTCTGACGGTCCCGTACTGCGGCCACCGGTCCACGCGGCACACACACGCGACACACCCGCTCGGCAACCGATCACGTTCACCGACGCCTCGCCACCCCAAGGCCGACGCACCTGTGCGGGGCGGGAGTTGAGGGTGTTCAGGGTGTTACCGGCCGATTGCCGCGGCGTGATGCGATCGTAACCGGGCCGTGCGGGTGAGGGACTGGTGGCGAGTCGGCCGGGCCGCGTATGTTGCCGCCCACAACATTCAACGCCCGTGTACGCACCGCGCGTTCGCCGCGTTGCCGGTAATCCATCACTGCCGACCCGTGCGACCGGCGCCGGACGGCCGTACCCCCAGAAAGGGGCCCTTCCGATGCGCAAGGGACTTGTCCTCGCCGGCACCACCATGGTGCTCATGACATCGCTCGCCGCCTGTGGCGGCTCCTCCGGTGACGACGGAGCGGACGGCGGTGCCAAGAAGCCGAAGATCGGCGTGATCCTTCCGGACAGCAAGTCGTCGGCCCGCTGGGAGGACGCGGACCGCCCGCTGCTGACCGCGGCCTTCAAGGCCGCGGGCGTGGACTACGACATCCAGAACGCGGAGGGCGACAAGCAGGCCTTCCAGACCATCGCCGACCAGATGATCACCAAGGGCGTCAACGTCCTGGTGATCGTGAACCTGGACAGCGGCACCGGCAAGGCCGTCCTCGCCAAGGCCAAGTCGCAGGGCGTGGCCACGATCGACTACGACCGGCTGACCCTCGGCGGCTCCGCCCAGTACTACGTGAGCTTCGACAACACGGCCGTCGGCAAGCTCCAGGGCGAGGGCCTCGGCAAGTGCCTGACCGACCTGAAGGCCGAGAAGCCGGTCGTCGCCGAGCTGAACGGCTCCCCCACCGACAACAACGCCACGCTGTTCGCCCAGGGTTACAACAGCGTCCTCGACCCGAAGTACGCCTCCGGCGAGTACACCAAGGGCCCCAACCAGTCGGTTCCGGACTGGGACAACGCCCAGGCCGGCACGATCTTCGAGCAGATGCTGACCAGCGAGCCCAAGATCGGCGGAGTGCTGGCCGCCAACGACGGCCTCGGCAACGCCGCCATCGCGGTGCTGCGCAAGAACCACCGCAACGGCCAGGTGCCCGTCACCGGCCAGGACGCCACCGTCCAGGGCCTGCAGAACATCCTGGCCGGGGACCAGTGCATGACGGTCTACAAGGCCGTGAAGAAGGAAGCGGACGCGACCGCCCAGCTCGCGGTGAGCCTGGCCAAGGGCGAGAAGGGCGAGACCAACGCCACCGTCAACGACCCGGAGGGCAAGCGCGACGTCGCCGCGGTCCTCGAGACCCCGACGGCCATCTACCGGGACAACGTCAAGGACGTCGTGGCAGACGGATACGTGACCAAGGCCGATCTGTGCACCGGCAAGTACGCCGCTCTGTGCACCAAGTACGGCATCCAGTAGACCCGCCCGGACCGACGCCCCGGGCGGGCGGTCCGGCAGACCGTGCCGGGGCGTCCCGGCGTGACCGCGGCCCCGGACCGGACTCTCCGGCCGGGGCCCGCGGCGCAACGACCCGTAAGGAGCCGTCCACCCATGACAGCGACCCCGATCCTCGAACTGCGGGGGATCGACAAGAGCTTCGGCGCGGTGCAGGTGCTGCACGAGGTGAACTTCGCCGCCTACCCGGGGGAGGTGACCGCCCTGGTCGGCGACAACGGCGCCGGCAAGTCCACGCTGGTGAAGTGCGTCGGCGGGATCCATCCGATCGACTCGGGCGAGTACCTCTTCGACGGCGAGCCGGTCCATGTGCACAGCCCGCGCGACGCCGCCCTGCTCGGCGTGGAGATCGTGTACCAGGACCTCGCGCTCTGCGACAACCTCGACATCGTCCAGAACATGTTCCTCGGCCGTGAGAAGCGCCGGGGCATCGTGCTCGACGGCTGGACGATGGAGGAGATGGCCGCCAAGACGCTGAAGAGCCTCTCCGTCCGCACCGTGAAGTCGGTCCGCCAGAAGGTCTCCAGCCTCTCCGGCGGACAGCGGCAGACCGTGGCCATCGCCAAGGCGGTGCTGTGGAACAGCAAGGTCGTCGTCTTGGACGAGCCGACCGCCGCGCTCGGCGTCGCGCAGACCGCGCAGGTCCTGGAGCTCGTCCGCAGGCTCGCCGACAACGGGCTCAGCGTCGTGCTGATCTCGCACAACATGAACGACGTCTTCGCGGTGTCCGACCGGATCGCCGCCCTCCATCTGGGCCGGATGGCCGCCCAGGTCAAGACCTCGGACGTGACGCACGCCCAGGTCGTGGAACTGATCACCGCGGGCCGCAGCGGGGACCTGGGCCTCACCGACACCAACGGAGCCACCACATGACCGCCCTCGCGCCCGAGAAGCCGGAAGAGCACGGAGAGGCCGGAGCACCCGGCGCCGACGACCGCACCGGGACGGCCGGTGTCGGCGCTCTCGCCCGCGCCTACGTCGAGCGGGTGCGCGGCGGCGAACTCGGTGTGCTCCCCGCCGTCCTCGGCCTCGTCGTCCTCTGCGCGTTCTTCGCGATCCTCCGCCCGGTCTTCCTGACCGAGCTCAACTTCGCCAACCTGCTGACCCAGGGCGCGGGCAGCATCGCCATCGCCATGGGCCTGGTCTTCCTTCTTCTCCTCGGCGAGATCGACCTCTCCGCCGGGTACGCCAGCGGCGTCTGCGCCGCCGTGCTGGCGATCCTCCTCACCGACCACGGCTGGCCCTGGTACGGGGCGGTGGCCGCCGCGATGCTGACCGGGGTGGCGATCGGCCTGCTTCTCGGCACCCTGGTGGCGAAGATCGGGATTCCGTCCTTCGTCGTCACCCTGGCCGCGTTCCTGGGCTTCCAGGGCATCGTGCTGATCCTGCTGAAGGAGGGCACCAACATCTCGATCGAGGACAGGACGATCCTCGCCATAGCCAACGACAACCTGAGCCCCGCGCTCGGCTGGGTCCTGCTCGCGGTCTGCGTCGCCGCCTACGCCGCCGTCCAGCTCCGTGCGAACAGCAACCGCAGAGCGCGCGGACTGGCCGGTTCACCGCCCGCCCTGCTCGCCCTGCGCCTCTCCACGGCCACCGTCCTCGGCGGCCTGGCGGTGTACCTGCTCAACCAGGAACGCAGCCGCAACGTCATCGTCGACTCGCTCAAGGGCGTGCCCATCGTGGTGCCGGTCATCGGCGCCCTGCTGGTCATCGGCACCTTCGTGCTCCAGCGCACCTCCTTCGGCCTGCACATCTACGCGGTGGGCGGCAGCGCCGAGGGCGCCCGCAGGGCAGGCATCAACGTGGCCTTCATCCGCGTCGCCGCGTTCGTCATCTGCTCGGCCATGGCGGCCGTCGGCGGCATCATCGCCGCCTCGCGCGGCAACTCGGTGGACCCGAACACCGGCGGCAGCAACGTGCTGCTGCTCGCCGTGGGCAGCGCGGTCATCGGCGGCACCAGTCTGTTCGGCGGTCGCGGGCGCGTCATCGACGCCGTGCTGGGCGGCATGGTGGTCGCCGTGATCCAGAACGGAATGGGCCTCATGGGGTACAGCTCGGGCGTCAAGTACGCTGTCACCGGTTCGGTACTGCTGGTCGCCGCGGGTGTGGACGCTCTGTCCCGCCGCCGCGCAGCACAACGATGAGGCTCACCGCCGCACAACGATGAGGTTCACCCTATGAAAGCCGGTCCTTCCCAGGAGGAAATACGCCGGCACAACCTCAGCACGGTGCTGCGCCACGTCCACATCGGCGGACCCGTCTCCCGGACGGTTCTCGCCGAACGCATGGGTGTCAACCGCAGCACCGTGCTGGGTCTGGTCAGTGAGCTCACCGCCGCGGGCCTCGTACGCGAGGAACTCCCCCGCGACACCGGCCGGGCGGGACGGCCCTCTCTGGTCGTACGGCCCGAGCCCGCACGCGCCTACGTCCTGGCGTTCGACATCGGTGTCGACCGTCTGACGGCTGCCCGCATCGGCCTGGGGGGCCTCTTCCTCGACCGGCGTGAAATCCCCTGGCCCGGGGCGGGCCCCCAGCGCCCCGGCGAGGTCGCGGACGCGCTCACGGCGTCGGCCCGGCAGATGCTGACCGCGACTCCGCCCGGCAGCCACTGTGTCGGCGTGGGCGTGGCGGTGCGGGGCATCGTCCGCCACCCCGACGGACTGGTCCGTTTCGCTCCCAACCTCGGCTGGACGGAGGAGGACTTCGGCGCCCAGCTCGCCGGCCGCCTCGGCCTCTCCGTCCCGGTCACCATCGGCAACGAGGCCAACGTCTCAGCTCTCGCCGAGCACTTGCGCGGCGCAGGCGCCGGCTGCCGGAACCTCGTCTACCTGCACGGTGACATCGGTATCGGGGCCGGGATCATCGTCGACGGACAGCTGCTGCGCGGCGACGAGGGGTACGGCGGCGAGGCCGGCCACATGATCGTGAACCCGCGCGGCGGCAGGCGCTGCGGCTGCGGGGCCACCGGCTGCCTCGAAGCCGAAGCCGGCGCCCGGGCCCTGCTGGAGGCCTCCCGGCGTGACGGCCGTACCCCCGGCTACGACTCCGTGCGCGCCGTCGTCGCCGCGGCCGACCGGGGGGACGTCACCGCCGCCGCGGCGCTGCGCGACGTCGGCGACTGGCTCGGTATCGGGGTCGCCAACCTGGTCAACCTCTTCAACCCGGGAACAGTGATCTTCGGTGGGGTGCTGCGGGACGTCTTCCTCGGGTCGGCCGCGCAGGTGCGCAGCCGCATCAACACCACCGCCCTCAGGGCCTCCCGCGAGAACCTCCGGCTGCGGGTCTGCGAGCTCGGCGACAGCACCGTGCTGATCGGCGCGGCGGAACTCGCCTTCTCGGAGAGCCTGGGCAACCCCCTGGAGGTACTGGCCCGGCTCGACGGGCAGCGGGCGCTCGTCGACTGAAGGCGGTGTCAGCGCCGGGCGCACACGCGGAGTCCGGCCTCCGAGAAGGCGGTCGGCCCCGAGCAGTCGTAGAGGCCATCGACGGCCTCCCGTACGGCGGGGGCGACCCGCTTCAACGGGAACCAGGCGGGGTCGACGATCAGATACCGGGCGGCGGGGTCGTCCAAGCAGGCGAGGTTCTCGTCGAAGCTGGCGAGCTCCGTGACGTCGGGGTCGTACGAGGTGCGCTGGAGGAAGGCCGGGGAGGGGTAGCGGCAGCGGGTGGGGTTGCCCAGGGAGTAGGCGATGTCGCCGAAGGCCAGATAGACGACGGGGGTGTCCGGGCCGACGCGGGCGCGGAGCCCGTCGAGCCGGTGCGTGAGGTCCCGCAGGGCCTCCGCGCGGGACTCCGCCGTGAAGTCCGAGTGGCGGATGTCGAAGGAGTACGGCGTCGTCGGCCAGGCGGGGATCGCCGTGGCGAGGCCCAGCGCCACCACCGCGGCGACGGCCGTGCCCCGGCGGGGGCGGGCCGGTCGGCGGCCCGCCGTGAGGGCTGCGGCCAGGGCGAGCAGCACCACGACCGCGAGGGCGGCGCAGGCCGGGGTGGCGTGGGTCGTGCGCCAGGCGAGCGGCTGTCCCGCGACCAGCGGGACCGCGACGCCGAGTGCGGCCGTGGCACCCACCGGACCGGCCGGTGTCCGGCCGTGCCGGGTGAGATGCCGGGTGACCGCCAGCGCCCAGAAGGCGGCACCGAGCACCGGCAGTTGGGCGAGGTGGTACAGGAACCACTGCCCCTGCACCACGACGGTCGCCACCACCACGAGCAGGCCGGACACGGTCAGCGCGGGCCGGCTCCAGCGGCCTCGGGCCGTGGTGGAGGTGCGGACCAGGAGCGTGAGGGTGACCGGCAGCAGGGCCACCACCGGGACGAGTACGGCCTCGTTGACCAGGGACGTCCAGAGCTCGTGGACCTGCTCGGCACCGAAGCCGGTACGGAACACGCTGTTGGGGTTGAGCGAGGAGAACTCGTGGAGCCAGCGCCATTCGCGGGGCTCCGTCCAGACCGCGAGAGCGAGCCCGGCGGGCGTGGCCAGCGCCGCGGCCGCCGCGCTCAGGACGGCACGGCGGCGGTCCAGGACCGCGACGACCACCAGGGCGAGCAGTGCGGTCGAGGCGGTCGTGTACTTCATCAGCACCGCGAGTGCGAGCAGGACACCGGAGAGCGATACGGCCGGGGCGGTACGGCGTCCCGCGAGCGCGGCGCCGACGGCGGCGGTCGACAGCAGTACCGCCAGCCACTCGGGCTGCAGGAAGTCCCAGGCCGGGGCGCACACGAGCGCGGCGCCCACCGCGACCGCCACCGCACCGGCCTCGCGCCGGGGCAGCGTGCGCAGCAGGCCCGCCCGCAGCCACCAGGCCGCGCCCAGGGAGAGGAGGACGACGACGAGCCGGATCAGCGCCTCCCGTTCGGCGACCGTACCGGCGGTCAGGGCGTCCAGCCCGGCGATGGTCCACCGGTACGCCAGCGGCCGGTGGACGAAGATCTCCGACGCGGCGAGCCCCGCGCGGTGGGTGGCCCGGATGCCGCCGAGGGAGTAGCGGACGTCGTGGTTGAGGCCGCTCCGGCACATGAGCGCGACCACGCAGAGGCCGACTGCCACCGCCGCGATCGACCGCGCCGGCCGCAGACCGCGCGGGGCGCGGGATTCGCCCTGCACGGCGGCGAGTTCTTGCGGGTGGGGCGGGGTGTGCGCGGTGCTGTCGACGGTCATGAGCGCCGACATTAACGGCGTCCCGGGCCGATTCCGGGCGGCGGCCCAGCGAATTCGCCGCAGCGGGCGCCTTGTTCATCCCCTGTTCGTGCCGGGTTCAGATCCTCTGTTTGTGCCTGATCCACCCGGCGCCGCCTGAGGGCCCGGCCGGAGAAGCCCCGCCCGGCCCCGGAGCGTGCGCGGGGTCCGGGCGGGGCAGTGGCTCGGGACGGTTCAGGCGATGTGGGAGAAGTACTGGTATCCCTTGGAGGCGTACCACTTGGCCGGTGCGAGCACGCCCTTGGAGACGTTGAGGACGGCCGCCCCGCCCGCGGGCGTGGTCGCGAAGAGGTCCTGGCGTCCGTCGCCGTCGATGTCGCCGTCGGCGACGATGCGCCGGTAACCGGCGTACCCGGTACCGAGTTTCACCCGGCCCGCGTAGCTGCCCCTGCCGTTGCCCTTGAAGAGCCACAGGGTGCCGGCGCTGTCGCGTGCCACGAAGTCGGCGAGGCCGTCGCCGGACAGGTCGCCGCGTCCGGTGACCAGGTTGTAGCCCTTGAGGCCGACACCGATGTGCTTCCTCGGGCCGAATCCGCCCTTGCCGTTGCCGGTGTGGAGCCAGAGGTCGCCCGCGGCGTCCCTGCCGAGGAGGTCGGGCAGCCCGTCGCCGGAGAAGTCGTTGGCGGCGAAGAGGGCGTTGTATCCGGCGAAACCGTTGCCCAGCCAGGTGTGCGGCCGGGTGTCGAGGGAGTCCCACACCGGGCCCGGCCCCGAGTAGCGGTAGAGGCCGCCGCCCGGTGTCCGGGCGAGCAGGTCGGCGTTGCCGTCACCGGTGATGTCGCCGGGCTGGACGATCCAGTCGTAGGAGACGTGCCAGAAGCCGGTCGCCCCGGTCTCGTGCTCGCAGTTGACGAGGCGGTCCTGGCCGTTCACCCCGCAGAAGGAGACGAGCCCTCCGCCGGTGGACGGCTGGGTCGCGACCACCGAGCCCCGGGTTTCCCAGTCCTCGAAGTAGACGTCGTGGCGCCATGTCTCGACCGTCGTTCGGTGCGCGGCGACGCCGGTGTAGAGGCGCACCCCGTCGGCGGCGACGCATCCCGAGGCGGGTGTGGCCGAGATTCCGATCAGTTTGCCGCCGGCCACGAGCGCACCGCCCGCGTCCCCCAGGCACTGGTCGGCGGGGTCGGGTGCAGGGGCGCCCTTGGCCGGCAGGGTGCAGAAGGAGCCGGTCGGCGGCGTCCGCCCGAGCAGCGAGGCGCAGGTCGCGGTGGTCAGGATCGCCACCTGCTCGGTGTGCGCCGAGCGTGCGCTCTCGGAGTCCCTGCCCGCCCAGGAGTAGAAGGTGGCAGCGGCTCCCGGCGCGTACAGCGCGGCGTCGGCCGCGGTCGCGAGGACCGGGTGGCCGTTGCCGGTCATGTAGCTCACCGGGGAGTTGCCCGCGGGGGCGACCGCGAGGGCGTCCTTGCGGGTCGTGGCGTCGTACCCTGCGGCGGTCGCGTACCGCATGGCGTTCCCTCCCCAGTCCGGAGTGCCCCCGTGGTACCACCAGTACCAGTCGTTCCCCGACCGGCCGGTGAAGCAGTCCGGAGCGGTCACCTCACGGACCCCGGTCACTTCGACCGCCGTGCACCCCCGGTGGACGCCGGTGACCGGGTTCTCGCTCTCGAACCCCACCAGCCAGGAAGGAAAGGCCGGTTGGGCGGCGGCCGACTGCACGCCCGGGCCGGCCACCCCCGCCGCCATCATCGCCCCCAGCACGACGGCCACCGCGCCGGATCTCCGTCCCGCGCGTCTCCGCGTCGATCTCTCCATACTTCCCCTCACCCCGCCCGGCCGGCTTGCGGCGCGGGCCTCGAATCGTGTGCGGCCGGCGGAAGATCCCGGCCGGAACTCCTCTCTCGTAGCACGCGAAGAGCCGGCGGAAGGGCCGCGGCCGCCTACGTCCGTGATCTTCCAGGGGTGTCCCTCCGGCTGTGGCACGCCGTTGGAGGAACCGTTGATTCCGAGGGGGAGAGCGAGGCGTCCCCGCCGCCACGACGCGGGTACGTGTGGTCCGTGCGACGCTGGAGAGACGTATGGGTACGGGCGGAGCCGCTCGCCCCGGGCAGCTCCGTGAACACCACGCGGAAAGGCACCGACATGGCTGACATCTCCCTCGCGGGCCGGCGGGTCCTGGCGATCGTGACCAACTACGGCGTCGAACAGGACGAGCTGGTCGTACCGGTCGGGCAGCTGCGGGACGGCGGCGCGGAGGTGCGGGTGGCGGCCGTCTCCCCGGACGAGATCCGCACCCTGGTCGGCGACAAGGACCCGGGCAAGGCGGTACGGCCGGACCTGACGCTGGCGGACGTCGATCCGACTGCCTACGACCTGCTGATCGTCCCCGGCGGGACGCTGAACGCGGACACCCTGCGGCTCCAGGACCAGGCACTGGAGATCCTCGGGTCGTTCACCCGGACCGGCCGGCCGGTCGCGGCGATCTGTCACGGCCCGTGGCTGCTGGTGGAGGCCGGTGCGGTCGACGGCCGCACGCTGACTTCGTACCCCTCGCTGCGCACGGACATCCGGAACGCGGGCGGGACCTGGGTGGACGAGCCGGTGATCGCCGACACCTCCGGTGACTGGACCCTGATCACCTCCCGCACCCCGGACGACCTCGGCCCCTTCGTGCGCGAGGCGAAGGCGGCCCTCGTCGCCGGTACGGGTTGAACGCGTCCTCCGGGGAGCCGGCGATGACGCACACCGCGATCTTCGACGTCGACGGAACCCTCGTCGACACGAACCATCTGCACGTGACCGCGTGGTGGGAGGCCTTCCGTCAGGCCGGACACCGCGTCGCCATGCACGACATCCACCGGTCGGTGGGCCTGGGCGGGAGCGACCTGATCGCCGGGCTCCTGGGCGAGGGGCGCCGCGAGGAGGAGGACGAGCGCATCAGCGCCGCGCACACGACGCTGTACGCGACCTTCTTCGACCGGCTGCCTGCCTTCGACCGGGCGGCCGAGCTGCTGCGGGAGATATCCGGGCGCGGCTGGCAGGTCGTGCTGGCGACCTCGGCGACCGGCGCCGAACTCGGCGCGCTGCGCCGCGCGCTGGACGCCGACGACGTCGTCCGGGCCACCGCGTCCGCCGGCGACACCGCGGAGGGCAAGCCCGCCCCCGATCCGGTGGAGCACGCGATGGGGCTGGTGGGCGGCACACCGGAGGCCTCCGTCTTCGTCGGCGACACCGTCTGGGACATGAAGGCCGCCGCGCGGGCGGGGGTCACGGCGGTCGGGGTGCTGAGCGGCGGCATCCCGCGCGAGGACCTCGTGGAGTCCGGTGCCGCCGGGGTGTACAGCGATGTCGCGGACCTGCTGAACCGACTCGGCCGGAGCCCCTTCGCCGTCCCGGACGCCGGATCCGGCGCCGGCTGAGGCACGGGCTCCGGCTCCGGCTCCGGCTCCGCCCGAGGGACGTGCCGCCCGTGCCCGGGAGACGCCTCCCGTGCCACGCACCCCTCAGCCCTGCTCCGGCAGCATCTCCGAGGTGATCGCCCAGCGCTCGTGGTCGCGCCAGGCTCCGTCGATGTGGAGGAAGTCCGGCGAGAGTCCTTCGAGCCGGAAGCCGGCCCGCCGCACCAGCGCGATCGAAGCCGCGTTGCCGGGCTGCACATTGGCTTCCAGCCGGTGCAGCCCGAGCGGACCGAAGGCGTACCGGAGGACGAGACCGAGGGCTTCGGACATCAGCCCCCGCCCGGCGGCATGCGCGAAGGCGCCGTATCCGAGGGCCCCGCAGCGGAAGGCTCCTCCGACAATGTTGTTGATGTTGACGAATCCGGCGATCGCACCGCCCGCAGCGCGTTCGCCGACGAGGAAGCCCTCTCGGTCGGGGCTCGCCAGCAGCCGTCCCGCGTAGGCGGCGTACGCCTCCTCCTCGGTGGGCGGGAAGAGCCAGGGGCGGTGCAGGGCGCGGCTCTCGCGCGCGCGTGCGGTGAATTCGGCGGCGTCCTCGGGGGTGAAGCGGCGCAGCGAGGTCAGCGGCCCCCGCGGGAGGCCCGCGCCGGAGTGCCCGGCCGACGGGGCGTGCGCGAGGGGCCCGGAACCAGAGGCGGCCGGGGCGGCGGCCCGGGCCTGCGGGGCGGCGGCGGGATGATCGTCCGATACGTGCATCGGCCCACGGTAGGACGGCCCGGACAGCGGCGGAAGCTCCCGCCGGTCCCGGCGCCCCCGCCCACCGGCCCCGCTCACCCGCGCCCGGTCGTCACTTGTTCCGCCGCCGGAACACGTATCCCCCGCAGACCAGCCCGGCGAGGAAGACCCCCAGCAGGGCGAGCCAGAGCGGCATGGTGACCGTGGGGATGATGACGCGGATGGTGACGTCCCCGGTGTTCACGCAGATGAAGACGATCGCCAGTACGGCGATGACGGCCACGACGACACGGCCGGGGGTGAGCCAGCCGTTACTGGCACCTCGGCCGTCGCTGGACACGTTCTTGGGGCTCATGGGTCCGGCCTTTCCCTGGTCGCCGGAGCAGCCCCGCGCGGGTCGGGCCGAACGCGACCGCCCTCCGGGGACCAGCTTGCGCCCGTCGGGCGTCGGGCGACCGGTGGTGTGCGTCCGTTCGAGTGACGCACGGCTCAGCCGGCCGGGACCACCGGCAGCTCCAGCACCCCGGTGTCCTGCGGCGAGGCGGAGACGGTGACGGGCTTGGTCCCCCGGTTGCCGTAGTACGCGGTGTCGCTGCCCGCGATCACGAGGCGGAGCCGGTGTCCGGCGGCGAACCGGTGGACGATGCCCGGCAGCCGTACGGTGAAGGGCCTGGTCACGTCGGGGACGCGCACCGGGGCGACCAGCCGGTGGACGAGCTCGACGGACCCGCCGGGGGCGAGGTCGTACACCTTGACGAAGAGCACGAGCCGGTCGGCGGCGTCCCCGCTGTTCTGCACCCGCTCCGCCTTCGGGGAGGACACCCGCAGCCGGGCGCGGGGCGCGCCCACGACGTCGAGGTCGGCGGTGAGCGGGGCGGAGGTCCAGGCTAGGTGGGTTCCGGCGGTGTCGTACGGGTCGATGTCGGGGAGTCCGGTGAGCCCGGAGAGCGAGGTCTCCGAATGGCTGCTGGGCAGAGGCCGGTTGGTGTACGAACGGCTGCCGGCGACCACGCCCGAGCGGCGGTCGGTGAGGGTGCCGTCGCCGGAGAGGTACAGGGTGCGCGAAGGGGCGGGCGGTGCGTCGGCGGTGCCGTATCCGCTCCTCCAGTCGCGGTAGTAGGCGAAGGCGGGCCCGGTGTCGGCGGCCTGGTGGCGGAGGTAGCGGTCGAACCAGGCGAGGATGCGCCGGCCGACGTAACTGGTCTCCAGGTTGCCCTGGGACAGATCGAGTTCACCGGGGGTGGCGCCTCCCCCGCTGTGCCCCCAGGCCTGCCAGATCATCCTGGTGGGGGTGCCGTTCGCCCGGAGGGCGTCGTAGGTGTCGGTGGCCTCGTTCAGGTTGAACAGGGTGTCCGCCTGGCCCTGCACCAGGAGGGTGGGCGCCTCGACCCGGTCGAGGTAGGAGACCGGGGAGACGCCGCGTGTGTAGGCGAGAACGGCGCCGGCTTCGGCGGCCGGGTAGCGGCCGGAGTTGAGGAAGCTGATGGTGTCGCAGGCCCTGGGGGTGAAGTGCAGGCAGTCCAGGGTGCCGAAGCGTGACGGGTCGAGGCTGGGGGCGAGGAGCGGCTGTCCCTCGCCCATCAGGTAGAAACCGTTGGTCCACTGCCATTTGAAGACGCCCGGGGTACGGGAGGCCGCGGTGCCCGTGACGGCGCCCCCCGCGCTCTCCGTGACGTTGTTGGGCGCGAGCGAGTAGCCGAGGTCGTTCCAGGTGATGAGGGGGACGAGCGCGTCGACGCGGTGGTCGACGGAGGCGGTGGCCAGTTGCACCGCGCCGCCGTAGGAGCCCCCGATCATGCCGACGCGCGGGTCGCCCGCCCCGTCGAGGGTGACGAAGTCGGCCCGGGTGCCGTCGTCCGCCGCCCGAGTGCCCGCGAGGAAGTCCACCAGCCCGGAGGCGGCCTGCCCGTCGGCCTCCGGGGCGTCGAGGGTGATCAGGCAGCCGGACCGGCCGAAGCCGAGGCCGGAGTAGACGAGCCCCACGTACCCCCGGGCGGCGAAGGCGCGGCCGAGGGCGTCGGTGGAGCCGTCCGACTTGCTGCCCGCGAAGCCGTTGGTCGCCAGGACCGCGGGAGCGGGGTGCGCGGCGTCGGCTCCGCGCGGGCGGTAGAGGTCGGCGTCGACGGTGCAGTCGTGGCCGCCCGCGCGCACGGTGAACTTCAGCGGGGTGACGGTGTACGGCTCGTCCGCCGCGCGGGCGGGGCCGGCCAGGACGAGCGGGGCGGTCAGCGCCGCTCCTGCGAGGGCCGCGAACGGTTTCCCGAACCTGGCGACGACACCTGACACCGCGGACCTCCACACCCAGGGCACCGGGGCCACCGGCCGACGCCCGAACAGACCACCGCACCACCGAAGCGCGCGGGAAAGAGCGAGGTCACCGACCCGTCGGTGACGGAACGTGTTCATGCTGTGACACGGAGCACACCGGTGTCAACGCTCCAGCCGCCAATTCCCCCGAGGGAGTCGCGGGCCGGAGAGCGGAAATGCCGTTGCGCACGCGCCCGTCCGTCGTGGTTCACTCGCGCGATGAAGCTTCTGCTGACGGCGAGCGGCCTGCGCAACGAGACGCTGCGGGACGCCCTGCGGGACATGCTGGGAAAGCCCTTCGGGTCGGCGAACGTCGTGTACGTTCCGACGGCGTCGGTCGCCGAGCCCGGGGACCACGGGTGGCTCCTCGCGGACATGAACCGGGTGCACGGCCTCGGCTGGCGCGAGTTCGACGTCCTGGAACTGAACGGCCTGCCCCCGCGGACGGTGCTCGACCGGCTGCTCCATGCCGACGTCATCCACGTCGGGGGCGGCAACCAGTACCACCTCGCGCGCAGCATCACGGGCAACGGCCTGGCCGACGGCGTCCTGGAGGCGCTGGAGAGCCGGGTCTACGTGGGGATGAGCGCCGGGTCGATGATCTTCAGCCGGAACCTCACCACGCACTCCGCCGAGGTCGTCGGGGACACGGCGGATCTCCACGCGCTCGGCGCGACGACCGTGGAGCCTCCGTTCGGCCTCTTCGACTGGTATCTCAAGCCCCACCTGCATTCGCCCGACTTCCCCGAGCGGGACGACGCCTGGGCCGACCGCATCGCCGCGCGGGCCGACTTCCCGGTCTGGTTCATCGACGACGACACGGCCGTCCGGGTCAGGGACACCACGGTGGACGTCGTCTCCGAAGGCCGGTGGCGCTTCTGTCCCTGACGGGACGCGCGGTGGGCAGGGGCCGCCCGAGCCCCGTCCCCCCGCACGGCCACGTCCGGATGCCACGATCCGTCAGACGAGTGCGGGCACCTCCACCGTGAGGGTCGCCCGGCCGCCGTCCGCGGGGGCGTCGAGCACGGCGGGGAGTCCGAGCGGGACGGTGAGCGTGGACGGGCCGTGGCCGAATCCCAGCTCCTCGACGACGGGCACCCCGAGGGTGCCGAGCCGGTCGGCGAGCACCGCGCGGACCTGGTCGTACGGTCCGCATTTCTCCCAGGAGCCGCAGACCACCCCGGCGACGCCTTCCAGGGCGCCGGAGCGCAGCAGCCGGGTGAGGATGCCGTCGATGCGGTACGGGTCCTCGGTGACGTCCTCGATGAGGAGGAGGCCGCCCCGGCCCGAGGTGCGGGCGCCGGGGGTGCCGAGGTCGGCCGCGAGCAGGCTGACGCAGCCGCCGTAGGTGACCCCCCGGGCCCGCCCGGGGACCAGGGAGGCCGCGGTCTCCAGGCCCAGGGTGCGGACCGACTCGGGTTCGAAGAGGGTGGCGCGCAGTCCGTCCTGGGTGGGCGCGTTCTTGAGGAAGGTCTCGGCGCCGACCATGGGGCCGAGCAGCGTGGAGAACCCGGCGCGCAGGGCGAACGCCTCGTGGAGCGCGGTGATGTCGCTGTAGCCGACGAACGGTTTGGGGCCGGCCGCGCGGATGGCGGTCCAGTCGAGCAGGTCGACCATGCGGTGCGCGCCGTAGCCGCCCCGGGCGCAGAGGACCGCGTCGACGGACGGGTCGCACCAGGCGTCCTGGAGGTCCTGGGCGCGGTGTTCGTCCGTCCCGGCGAGGTAGCCCAGTTCGGGGTGGACGTCGCGTGCGTGCGGGGTGACGAAGGGATCGAGGTCCCAGCCGCGCAGCAGGTCGAGCCCGGCGTCCAGCCGCTCGGCGGGTACGGGTCCGCTGGGCGAGACGACGGCGACGCGGGCGCCGGGCCTCAGCCGGGCGGCGCGGGCGAGCGGTGCGGGGCCGGTACCGGATCCGGCACCGGCGGGGGCCGCGCTCATCGCTTCAGCTCCAGGGCCGGGACGTCGACTCCGTCGATGCCGAAGGTCTGGGCGTACAGGGAGAGTTCGGCCTCCAGCGCGCGGATCAGGGTGGTCTCCAGCCGGAAGCCGTGGCTCTCCCCCGCGAAGGTGAGGTAGGCGTGCGGGATGCCGCGCCCCTCGATCGCGGCGAGGAACCGCTCGCACTGCGCGGGCGGGCAGATCACGTCGTCCAGCCCCTGGAGCAGCAGGAACGGGGTGCGGAGCCGGTCCGCGTGGGTGAGGGGCGAACGGTCGCGGTAGCGGTCGGGCACCTCGGCGAGCGGGCCGACGAGTGACTCCAGGTACTGCGACTCGAAGTCGTGGGTCTCGCCGACCGCCCAGCCGGTGAGGTCGAGGATGGGGTAGCTGATGGCCCCGCAGGCGTAGAGGTCGGTGCTGGTGAGGGAGGCGGCGGTGGTCCAGCCGCCGGCGCTGCCGCCCCGGATCGCCAGGCGGGCGCGGTCGGCGGAGCCCTCGGCCGCCAGTGCCTCGGCGACGGCGGCGCAGTCCTCGACGTCGACGACGCCCCACTGTTCGCGGAGCCGTTCGCGGTAGGTGCGCCCGTAGCCGGTCGATCCGCCGTAGTTGACCTCGACGACGCCGATGCCGCGCGAGGTGAAGTAGGCGATCTCCAGGTCGAGGGCGAGCGGGACGCGGCTGGTGGGGCCGCCGTGCGCCCAGACGACGTACGGCGGCAGTTCGCCCTCGGGGCCGGTGTGCCCGGGGTTGCGGGGCGGGTACACCAGGGCGTGGATGTCCCGGCCGTCCGGCCCGGCGAAGGTGCGCTCCTGAGGCCGGGGGTAGTACGCGGGGTCGACGGCGTCGGTGTGCGGTGCGCCGATGGTCCGGGTGTGGCCGGTCGAGGTGTCCAGTTCGACGACCTCGTAACCGGTGTACGGGCTCGCGGCCACACCGACGACACGGTCGCCCCGGACGGCCAGGGTTTCGGTCCAGGCGGTCCAGGGGCCGGCCACGTCGACGAGTTCGCCGGTCTCCGGGTCGAGCACGCCGAGCCGGGTGGTGCCCTTGCCGTGGATGACGGCGATCAGTCCGTTGTCGAGCCGCCGGAACCAGCGCAGGCCGATCTTCCAGAGCGGTCCGCCGAACTCCTCGCCCCGGCCGGGGCAGAGGGTGGTGGTCGGTACGGCTCCGCCGGAGACGGCGTCGGGCCGGATGCGCTGGAGCTGCCACCAGTCGCCGATGTCGGAGACGAAGAGCAGGGAGCCGTCGCGGTCCCATTCGATCTGGCAGACGGACTCGTCGGTGTCGCCGACGAGGGGCCGGATGCCGGTGAAGGTGCCCTCACCGGTGACCTCGGCGAGCATCACGACCGTGCCGTCCCACGGCATCCGCGGGTGGTCCCAGGCGATCCAGGCGGCCCGGCGGCCGTCGTGCGAGAGCCGGGGACCGGTGACGAACCGGTGGCGGTCGTCGGAGAGTTCGCGTACGGCGGCCCGGTCGCCCGCGGCGGAACCGTCGAGCGGTACGGCGGCCACCACTCGGCGCACGTCACCGGCGCCCTCGCCGGTGAACTCCTCCAGGACGCACCAGACCTCGTCCCGGTCCGGGTGGATCTGCGGGTCCACCCAGCGCAGCCCGCCGCCGGTGGCGGAGACCGGGGTGAGCGGCCAGGGGGCGTCGGGGCCGTCGGGGGCGTAGGCGTAGAGCCGCTGGTCGGCGAAGTGGACGAAGACGACGAGCGGGCCTCCCGAGGGGCGGGCGATTCCGGCCCACGGCTGTCCGCCGTACTCGATGACCCTGCTGCGGGCGTTCCAGGGTGCGGGCAGCACGGTGGTGATCGCGCCCTCCGCGCTCCGGCGCACCAGGGCACGCCGGCCGCCTTCGGCGGGTCGGGGCTCGGTCCACCAGACCTCCTCGCCGACGGTACCGACGTACTCGGGGCGGCCGTCGTGGGAGGCGGCGAGCGCCGCGTCGACGGGGGTGGGCCAGGTGCCGTACGGGGCCGGGGCCGGGGCGGTGGTGGGCTGGGCCGTGCTGGGCTGGGTGGACGCCATGGTTGATTCCCCCGTCGTGGTCAGGCGCTGCGCAGGTAGTGGTCGAGGACGCGGACCCCGTAGTGCAGGGCGTCCACGGGAACGCGTTCGTCGACGCCGTGGAAGAGCGCCTGGTAGTCGAATCCGACCGGCAGCTTGAGCGGTGAGAAGCCGTAGCCGGTGATGCCGAGGCGGGAGAACTGCTTGGCGTCCGAGCCGCCCGACATGGAGTACGGGACGGCGTGCGCGCCGGGGTCGAAGAGCTCGACGGCGGCGCGCAGCTTGGCGAAGGTCGGCGAGTCCACGGGTGCGGTGAGCGGCACCTCGCGGTGGATGAACTCCCAGTCGACGCCCGGCCCGGTGAGCAGGTCCATGGTGGTGTGGAACTCGTCCTCGCCGCCCGGGACCACGCGTCCGTCGATGACGGCGGTGGCGTGGCCGGGGATGACGTTGACCTTGTATCCGGCGTCCAGCTGGGTCGGGTTGCTGCTGTTGCGGACGGTCGGCGCGAACAGGGCGGCGGCCGGGCCGAGCTTGCCGAGGAGTTCGTCGACGTCGAAACCGGGGGCGTCGAGGTCGACGGTGAGGCCGTGCAGCGCGGCGGTCTCGGTGAGCCCGGCCCGCACGGTCGGGGTGAGGCGGACGGGCCAGGTGTACTCGCCGATCCGGGTGACGGCTGCGGCCAGCCGGGTCACCGCGTTGTCGCGGTTGACCTTGGAGCCGTGGCCGGCCCTGCCGTGGGCGGTGAGCTTCAGCCAGCCCGTACCGCGCTCGCCCGCGGCGATCGGGTAGAGGGAGAGGCCGTCACCGGCGTGGAAGGTGAAGGCGCCGGACTCGCTGATGCCCTCGGTGCAGCCTTCGAAGAGGCCGGCGTGCCGGTCGGCGAGGAAGCCGGAGCCGTCGGCGGCGCTGGCCTCCTCGTCGGCGGTGTAGGCGATGACGATGTCGCGGCGGGGGCGGACGCCGGCGCGGGCCCAGCCGCGGACGACCGCGAGGATCATCGCGTCCATGTTCTTCATGTCGACGGCGCCGCGGCCCCAGACGACACCGTCGCGCACCTCGCCGGAGAAGGGGTGCACGGTCCAGTCGGCGGCCTCGGCGGGGACGACGTCGAGGTGGCCGTGGACGAGGAGGGCGTCGGCCGAGGGGTCGGTGCCCTCGATCCGCGCCACCACGTTGGTCCGGCCCGGGGTCCGCTCCAGCAGGACCGGTTCCAGGCCGATGTCCGCGAGGCGTTCGGCGACGTACTCGGCGGCCGGGCGTTCCTGGCAGGTGCCGTCGCCGCTGTTGGTGGTGTCGATCCGGATGAGCTCCGAGGTGAACGTCACCGACTCGTCGAGGGCCTGCTGGTCCACGGAATCGGGGGCGGGCGACTCAGCCATACTGTTCCTCCACTGCGGCCGACACGATCGTCGTGACCGCCTTGAACGTGCGGATCCCCTCGTACATCGTCGCGCTGGTGTAGGCGACGCGCCGTTCGCCGGTCTGGGCCACGCCGGGGACGACGGTGGCGGCGGAAGCCAGGTGCTCGGCGTCGAACTCCAGCTCCACGGCGTAGGTTTCCCCGGTGACGGGGTCGTACCGGACGGCGAGCGGCGCGGCCTCGGCGGCCGCGGCGCGGATGTCGGCGGCGGTACGGGCGGGGGTGCGGCAGACCGCCGCGTACCGGGACACGTAGTCCTTGACGGCGACCTTGCGGGCGTCGGGGGCGTACCCCTGCGCGTCCACGCAGGTGAGGTCGTCGCCGGTGACCAGCACGACCGGGACGCCGTACTCGGCGGCGACGTGCGCGTTGAGCAGTCCCTCGCTGGCGCGGGCGCCGTTCAGCCAGACGCCGGTGACCGAGTTGGCCAGGTAGGTGTGGGCGAGGACGCCCTCGGTGCCCGCGCCGGTGTGGTAGCCGACGAAGGCGACCGCGTCGACGTCCCCGTGCTGGATCCCCTCGACCATGGAGAGGGTCTTGTGCCGGCCGGTGATCATCTGGACGCGGTCGTCGAGCTGCTCCAGGAGGAGGTTGCGCATGCTCCAGTGGGCCTCGTTGACGAGCACCTCGTCGGCTCCGCCGTCGAAGAAACCGAGGGCCGCGGCGTTCACGTCCGAGGTGAACATCGGGCGGCAGCGCTCCCACTGGGGAGCGCCCGGCAGGACGTCGCCGGGCCAGGTCACGCCGGTCGCGCCCTCCATGTCGGCGCTGATGAGGATCTTCATGCGGCCATACGGTACGCGTCCGGGTCCGCGCCGACCATGCCATTGAGGGGAGCGTCACGTGGCGCCGGGCGGGACCGCGGCGTCGGTGACGGCCGGTCCGTTACGGGGCCGCCCGGGTCACCGCCGCGTCACCGTCCTCCCCGTACGGCCGGGACGGCCACCGGGCGGATGCGCCGGGGCGGCACGGTGCGGGGATGTCCGGGGCGCTTCCACTCGCGCGGGTAGCCGACGGAGACCTCCTCGAAGGGGACCCCGTCGTACACGGTGGACCGGGGGATGTGGAGGTGCCCGTAGACCATCGCGGCGACGGGGAAGCGGCGGTGCCAGTCGGCGGTCCGTTCGGTGCCGCACCACAGGGCGAACTCGGGGTAGCGCAGGACGTCCATGGGGGTACGGACGAGCGGGTAGTGGTTGACCAGGACGAGCGGCATGTCCGGGTCGAGCGCGCCGAGCCGCTCCTCGGTCAGGCGCACCCGCGCCTCGCACCAGGCGTGGCGGCTCTCGTACGGGTCCGGGTGGAGCAGGTACTCGTCGGTGCACACCACGCCCGCCTCGTGGGCGGCGGCCAGCGCGTCCTCACGGCTGAGCCCGGGGTGGGTGCGGAAGGTGTAGTCGTACAGCAGGAAGAGCGGGGCGACGGTCACGGGGCCCAGCGGACCCTGCCAGACCGGGTAGGGGTCCTCCGGCGTGACGATCCCGAGGCTCCGGCAGAGTTCCACGAGGTGGTCGTAGCGCTTGACCCCGCGCAGCTGCAGGGGGTCCTTCGGGGGCGTCCACAGCTCGTGGTTACCGGGTACCCAGACGACTTTGGCGAAGTTCGAGGCGAGGACGCCGAGGGCCCAGGCGATGTCCTCGGACATCTCGCCGACGTCCCCGGCGACCAGGAGCCAGTCCTCCTCCGTCTCCGGCCGGAGACCGGCGACGATCCGGCGGTTCTCCTCGTGGACCACGTGAAGGTCGCTGATGGCCAGGAGGTTGCCCGGATTCTGCGGCAAGTCGCTTCCTCTCGTCGGCCTCCGGGTGCGGAGGCGGTGCGTGCCGGTGCCGTGCACCGGTGGCCGGGTCCCCAGGGCCTTCCGTTCGGATCGGGCCGGAGTCGCGGGGCCGTGCCGCCTTCGAAGGCTGGCACGTCCGGTCGCCGGACCCAACCCCTGTCCGGCGTGTCGCGGGGTTCGAACGCCGCACGGGCGACGTGGACGAGTGGGGCGACGGCGCGACCGGTCTGCGCGCAGGCGTACGGGGCGACCGGTCTGCGCGGGGGCGACGGGGCGACCGGCCCGCGCGGGCGTACGGGGCGGCTCGGGAGATCACCCACACCACTCCGGACACATCGTCAACTTCCGCCCCTGGTCTTGCCAGAGCCCTCCGTAGGCCCTAGCTTCATCGCACCGTTAATCACATTTACCCACTGGCTTACGTACCGATTCGCGCGCTACGCCACCCCCGCAACGCACCGCGCCCCCACCCCCGCACGGCGCCTCCCCCCACCACCGCCCGCGCCACACCGCCCCCATCGCCGGAACGCGGGCCCGCCCCCCCACGAAGGAGATCCCGTGCGCCTACGCATGCGCGGAACCGCGATCGCCGCCGGACTGGTCCTCGCCGCCGCACTGTCCACCGCCACCGGTACGGCCGCGGCGGGCAGCGCTCCCGGCACCGCCCCGCAGCACGGATCCACCGTCCAGGCCGAGTACTTCCCCGACCCCGCGGGCGAGGGACACCGGGTTCAGGTGCCCGCGGTGTCGCCGTACGCGGCGGCTCCGGCCGCCTCCTCGGCGGCGCGCTCCACCGACTCCGCGACGGCCACGGACGGCGCGGTCACCGTCCTCTCCCAGACCGGCCCGAGCTCCGCCCGCATGGACGTGGCGATCATCGGCGACGGCTACACCGCCGACCAGCAGGCCGACTTCCTCGCCGACGCCCGCGCCCGATGGGCGGACGTCACCGCCATCGAGCCCTACCGGAGCTACGCCGGCCTGTTCAACGTATGGGCGGTCGGAGCCGTTTCGGCCGAATCGGGCATCTCCGGCGACCCCTCGGCGGACGTCGTGAAGAACACCGCCCTCGGCTCGTACTTCTGGTGCTCCGCCACCGAGCGGCTCATCTGCGCGGACCTCGCCAAGGTCAAGACCTACGCCGCCAAGGCCCCCGCGGCCGATCTCGTCGTCGTGGTCTCCAACTCGACGAAGTACGGCGGCGCGGGCTACTCGGGGCTCGGCTCCTCGTACGGCTTAGCCGGAGTCTCCACCCTCTCGTCCGACAACAGCCAGTCCAGCCTGATCGCCGCGCACGAGATAGGCCACTCCATCGGCCTGCTCGCCGACGAGTACACGTACGACACCTACGGCACGTACACCGGAGCCGAGCCCGTCGAACCCAACTCCACCGTCCGCACCGCCGCGCAGCTGACCTCCGCCCAGGCCAAGTGGTACCGCTGGCTCGGCGAGACCGACCCCTCGGGCGGCACCGTCGGTACGTACACGGGCAGTTCGTACTACCCGCAGGGCGTCTACCGACCGACCGCCGACTCCCTGATGCGGTCGCTCTCCACCACCCAGTTCAACCTGCCGGGCCGGGAGGCCATGATCAACGGCTTCTACCGGTACGCCTCCTCGCTCACCACGGCCGCCACCGCCACCACGGTGAGCCGTGGCCAGACGGTCACCGTGACCGTCGCCTCCCTGGCGGCGGGCCTCTCCCAGCTCGACCTGCGGTGGTACGTCGACGGCGCCGAGGCCACCCAGGCGCACGGCCTGACGAGCGTGGTGCCGCAGCAGCTCGGCGTCGCCTCGGACGGGCAGCCGCACACCCTTCAGGCGCGCGTCACGGACTCCACGGCCGCGCTGCGCGACCCGGCGGCCAAGACCGCCGCGACCGACACGCTGACCTGGTCGGTGGCCCCCTGATGTGCTGCGGGCGGCGCCCGGCAACGGCACCGCCCGCAGCACCGGCACCGGTTCGGCACCGGGCCGGTGACACCATGTGCTCCATGACGACGCACCCCGATTTTCACGTGCCGCGGGTCGCGGCGCTCCGAGCGGCCCTCGACCGGTCGGGCACGGTCTTCCGGCGGTTCGAGGAGCAGGACTCCGGCTGCGTCTCGTACGGAGTACTGCTGGCGTCCGGGCAACGCTGGTTCGTGAAAGGCGCTTCGACGCCCGCCGGGGTCACCTCCCTGCGACGGGCCGTCTCGTTCCACCAGCGGGTCTCGCACCCGGCCATCGTGCCCCTGGCGCACTCCTTCACCACGGACGACGGCCTGGTGCTGGTCCACCCGTGGATGAGTGGTGAGGTTCTCTACCACCCGACCCGCTCCCGCCAAGGCGGGCGGGCGGCTCCCGGCAGTCCGATGGCGCGGTTCAGGGATCAGCCGCTGCCCGGATCCACTCCGCGCTGGAGGCAGTGCTCTCCGCCCATCTGGCCGTGGAGGAAGCCGGATCGGTCGCGGTCGACCTCTACGACGGATGCATGCTGTACGACTTCGACCAGCACCGCATGATGCTGGTCGACCTGGACGAATACCGGCCCGGCCCCTTCGTCCTGGAGGCGGACCGGCTGCCCGGGTCCAAGCGCTTCATGGCCCCGGAGGAGTTCACCCGCGGAGCGCTGATCGACGTCCGGACCACCGTCTTCACTCTGGGACGGACCCTCCGCCTCCTCCTGGACGCGGGCGACGAGGAACAGCGGTGGCGGGGAACGCCCGGGCAGCTGGAGGTCGTCAGGACGGCGACGGCGACCGCACCGGAGCACCGGTTCCCGTCCGTCCGCGCACTCGCCGACGCCTGGCAGTCGGTGACCTGAGCCCGCACGGCCCGCCGGGGCTCGTGCGGGCGGCGCCGACCGCGCGGATGCGGGAGAGTGGAGGCATGGCACTGCACTGGAAGCTCGTCATCGACAGCAGGGACGCGCCGGTTCTCGCCGACTTCTGGGCCGCCGCGCTGGGCTACGAGGTGGAGGACCCGAGCCCGCTCGTCGCACGGCTGCTGGCCGCCGGACAGCTCGCGGAGGAGGCCGTCACCGAGCACGGCGGCCGCAAGACCTTCCGCGGCTACGCCGCGATCCGTCACCCCGACGACCCGTTCGACGAGACCAGCGGCGTGGGCGCCGGGCGGCGGCTGCTCTTCCAGGACGTTCCCGAGGAGAAGTCCGGCAAGAACCGCCTGCACGTCGACATCCACAGCGAACCCGGCGGCCTCGACCGGCTGGTCGACCGGCTGAAGGGCCTCGGCGCCACCCCGGTCCGCGAGGTCGACAAAGGACCGGCCGGACACTGGTGGATCATGCGGGACCCTGAGGGGAACGAATTCTGCGCGGCGTAGGGGCTGGCCGACCCTTCCCGCGCGCACTCCCTCCTCACCCCGGACCACGGTCGGCCTGGGAAAACGCACCGGTCAAGTGGCAAACTGACCGCGCGTATTCCATGCCGAGGGGGCCGCTGTGCCGATGATCCGTTCCATCCGCCGGGCGATGAGCCGTGCGATCCACCGCAAGGTCGACCTGAGCCACCCGGCCCGCTCCCCGCTCGGCAGTTCGGTCGTGAACTGCGTCTCGTACGAGGACGGCGTCCGGCAGCCCCTGACCGGTTCGCCGGAGGAGGCCCTGCGCCGGGTCCGGCGCTCCGGGCGCGGCTTCGTCTGGCTCGGCCTCCACGAGCCGGGACCGGAGGAACTCGCGCGCGTGGCCGCGCTGTTCGACCTCCACCCGGTGGCGGTGGAGAGCGCGCTCCGCGGGCACCAGCACCCCAAGGCGGAGCCGTACGGGAAGGGGCTGTTCGCGGTCTTCCGGACGTGCGGCTACGTCGACCACGAGCAGTTCACCGCCACCAGTGACGTGGTGGACACCGGTGAGCTGATGGTCTTCACCGGGGACGACTTCGTGATCACGGTGCGGCACGGCAGCCACGGTTCGCTCGGCCCGCTGCGCGAGGCCCTGGAGGCCGACCCGGACCGGCTGCGGCAGGGGCCGGCCGCCGTGCTGCACGCCGTGGCGGACCGGATGGTCGACGCGTACCTGGATGTCGCCGATGCCGTGCAGCGTGACATCGACGCGGTGGAGACCGCCGTGTTCAGCGTGGACGCCGGGCGCGGTGAGGCGGGCCGGATCTACCAGCTGAAGCGCGAACTGCTGGAGTTCAAGCGGGCGGTAGCCCCGCTCGACCGCCCGCTGCAGGCGCTCGCGACCCGTCCCCTGCCGACCGTACCGCCGGAGATACAGCCGTACTTCCGTGATGTCGCGGGTCATCTGAGCCGGCTGAACGAGCAGATGGCGTCCTTCGACTCCCTGCTCGACTCGGTGCTCCAGGCCCATCTCGCCCAGGTGACGGTCGGGCAGAACGAGGACATGCGCAAGATCACGGCGTGGGCCGCGATAGTCGCCGTACCGACGATGGTCTGCGGGATGTACGGCATGAACTTCTCGCACATGCCGGAGCTCCGGTGGACCTACGGATACCCGTTCGCACTGGGGCTGATGGCCCTGGCGTGCTTCGCGATCCACCGGGGCTTCCGGCGCAACGGCTGGCTCTGACCGTGGGTACCGGGCCGGAGGCACTGGACCGGATCGCGCTGGGCCGGATCGCGCTGGACCGGATCGCGCTGGACCGATGGCACCGGACCGGAGCCGTCGGGCGGCGGCCCCGGCGTCGTCCCGGCCCGCGACGCGGAACAGGTGGACGGTCAGGTGAGCAGTGACCTGCGACGTGCGGCCGTGGAGGCCCTCGGCGCACTCGGGCGGAGCGACGACTGGCGTGACCGGGCGGATGCCGGCGCCGGCCTGGCGGGATTCGCCGAGATGCCGGAGGCCCTCGGACCGTTGCTTGAGCTCCTGCTCGACCGGGGCGACACCTTCGTCACCCGGCACACCGCACAGGGCTTGCTCCGGCGACGGGACCGGGCGGGGCTGTCGGTCGTCGCGTCCGCGCTGGCGGTGGCCGGACCGAACACCAGCGACTGGATCCACACCGCGGTCGTCGACGTGTTCGGCGTCTTCGCCACGGACCATGCCGAGGCGCTACGACTCTGCGAGGAGCTGGTGCGGGAAGCCGACGAGCGCACCGCGCCGGGGGCCCGTCGCCTGCGCGAGTCCCTGGCGGAGATCGACCCCGTTCTCCGCTCTGTGCGGCACGAGGAGGCGTACTGAGGACCTCGGGCGGCCTTCCGTACGACCGGGCCCGACCCGCCCCGGATCGCCGACGCGGGTGCGTCGTCGCACGACGGGGCAAGTCGGGCCTGATCGCCTGACCTCAGGCGGCGTCGGCGCCCGTGAGGATGGACTCGATGAGGGCGAGCTCGTCGGCGTCGAAGTCCAGGTTGCGGCTGGCCTCCACGCTGTTCTCCAGCTGGGCGACGCTGCTGGCTCCCACCAGCGCCGAGGTGACGCGCCCGCCGCGCAGCACCCAGGAGAGCGCCAGCTGGGCCAGCGACTGGCCGCGCTCCTTGGCCACCGCGTCGAGGGCGCGGAGCTTCTCGACCAGCGCGGGGGTGACGGCGTCCGGGGTCAGGAACGGGCTGGAGCCCGCCGCCCGCGAGCCCTCCGGGATGCCGTCGAGGTAACGGTCGGACAGCATGCCCTGGGCGAGCGGCGAGTACGCGATGGAGCCGGCGCCGACCTCGTCCAGCGTGTCCAGGAGGCCGTCCTCCACCCAGCGGTCCAGCATCGAGTAGCGCGGCTGGTGGATGAGGAGCGGGGTGCCCAGGTCCTTGAGGATGGCCGCGGCCTCGCGGGTCTGCTCCGGCGAGTAGTTGGAGATGCCTGCGTAGAGCGCCCGGCCGGAGCGGACGGCGGTGTCGAGCGCCCCCATCGTCTCCTCCATCGGGGTGTCCGGATCGGGCCGGTGGGAGTAGAAGATGTCGACGTACTCCAGGCCGAGGCGCCCGAGGCTCTGGTCGAGCGAGGAGAGCAGGTACTTGCGGGAGCCCCACTCCCCGTACGGCCCCGGGCCCATCAGGTAGCCGGCCTTGGTGGAGATGATCAGCTCGTCGCGGAGCCCCACGAAGTCCGTGGCCAGCGAGCGGCCGAGGGTGGTCTCGGCGGAGCCGGGCGGCGGGCCGTAGTTGTTGGCCAGGTCGAAGTGGGTGACGCCGAGGTCGAACGCCCGGCGCAGGATGGCGGCCTGGGTGTCCGGCGTCCGGTCGCCACCGAAGTTGTGCCACAGGCCGAGGGAGAGCGCGGGCAGCAGCAGGCCGCTGCGTCCGGTGCGCCGGTAGGGCATGGCGGAGTAGCGGTCGGCGGACGGAAGGTACATACGAAAGGCTCCGCGAGGTCGGTTCTCGGACGAGGCACTCCGGTCCGGGGTGCCAGGGGGCTCCTCCGCGGCGGGTGTCCGCGCAAGAGGTCCGCCTCCCAGGCTGACGGAGAAAGATCCAGCAGTCCAACGGAAAATACCTCTGGGATTCATCATCTACATTGATCAATCATGGAACTGCGTCAGCTGGAGCACTTCGTCACCGTCGCGGAGGAGCAGCACTTCACCCGGGCCGCCGAGCGGCTCGCCGTCTCCCAGTCGGGTCTGTCGGCGTCCGTACGGGCGCTGGAGCAGGAGCTGCGGACGCCGCTGTTCAGCAGGACGACCCGGTCGGTACGGCTCACGGAGGCGGGGCGGGCGCTGCTGGTGGAGGCGGTGCGGACGCTCGCCGGGGCCCGCGCCGCCCGGGACGCGGTGGATGCCGTACGGGGGCTGCTGCGCGGCACGCTGACGGTGGGGGTCGAGCAGTGCGTGGCGGGGGTCAGCCCGGCGCGGCTGCTGGCGGCGTTCCACCGGGAGCACCCGCACATGGAGATCCGGCTCCGCCAGGAGGGCACGATGAGTCTGCTGGACGGGGTGGCGGACGGCCGCCTGGACCTGGCGTTCGCGGCGACGGTGAGCCCGGTGGAGTGGCGCGGGGAGCTGATTCCGCTGGCGACCGAGGAGATGGTGGTGCTGTGCGCCGCCGGGCACCGGTTCGCCGGGCTGCCCGGCGTCGAGTGGGGTGCGCTGCCCGAGGAGTCGTTCATCGACTTCCACCCGGACTGGGGCCCCCGGCGGGCCGCCGACGCGGCCTTCGCCACGGCCGGGGTGCGCCGGACGGTGGCCCTGGAGGTGAACGACGTGCACAGCCTGCTGGAGCTGGTCCAGGAGGGGCTGGGCATCGCGGTCGTCCCGCGCCACTTCGCGCGCAAGCCGGAGGCGGCCCGGCTGATCGCCCTGGACCTGGTGGCGCCGGAGGCGTCCGGCCCGGGGGCCGGGGCGCGGCCGGTGCGGTACGAGAGCGTGGTGGTGCTCCCGCCGCAGCGGGCGACGAGCCCGGGGGCGCGGGCGTTGGTGTCGCTGGTGACGTCGGCGCGGGAGCGGGGCGAGGAGTAGGTGGTGTCCGGCGGATCGAGGTCGACTCCGGCCGTGATCCGCCGGACACCACTTGGGCCGGGAGGCCCCACCACGCCCGCGCCGCGCCCGTCCCGGGCCGTCAGTCCTCGTGGCCGAGCTGGAGGTCGCGCTCGGTGCGCCCGCCGCCGGCGACCTGGAGCACGGTGGCCACCGGCGGGTAGCCGGCCGCGATCACGGTGTACTCGCCGGAGGAGAGGTCCACGAAGCGGAACGCGCCGTCCGGGCCGGTGGTGAGGGTCGCGACCACGTTGCCGGCGGCGTCGAGCAGGGTGACCCGGGCGTCCTCGACCAGCCGCCCGCCGGAGGCGCGCACGACTCCGCGCAGCACCGCGCCACCGGCCAGTTCGATGTCCTGGCGGGTCTCGCGGGCGGCCTGCACGCTCACCGGCAGGGCGGCGGGCCGGAAGGCGGCGGCGCTGGCGGCGAGGGTGTACTCGCCCGCGACCAGTTCCGCGATGGTGTAGCCGCCCTCGTGGCCGGTCCGGGTGGAGGCGACGACCTCGCCGCGTACGTCGGTGAGAGTGACGGCCGCCTCGCGGACCGGGGCGCCGTCCGGGGTGAGGACCCGGCCGGTGAGGCGTCCGGCGCCGCCGAGCACGATGTCGAGGGAGACGGGCCGTTCGCCGACGGTGACGCTGACGGCCTGCGGCTGGTGCCCTCCGGCCGCGGCGATCAGGACGTACGAACCTGAGCCGGGCACGCTCAGCGCGTACCGCCCGTCGCCGTCGCTGGCGCCCCGGCCCACCTGGTGTCCCTGGACGTCGATGAGGGTGAGCGCGGCCCGGGGCACCGTGGTCCCGTCCTGGTGCTGGACCCGGCCGCGTACCGGCACCCCGGCGACGTGGGCGACCACGACGGGCGCGGTCGCGGGTACGGGAACGGTGACGGTGACGGCGGCCGGGACACCACCGGCGTCGGGGACGGTGCGGGCGGCGGGGATCTCGGCGGGCTCGGCGGCGGCTTCGGGGCTGTGGTGGGACACCAGCGGTTTCTCCTTGAGGAAGAAGGCGAGGACGAGACCGGTCAGCAGGACCGGAACCAGGTAGAGGAAAATCCGCGGCATCGCGTCCACGTACGCCTGGATGTACGCGTCGCGCAGCGCCGGTTCCAGCGTGCGGATCAGCTGCGGGGTGACGGACTTCGCGTCGGGCAGACCGGCGCCCGAGGGCAGACGGACCGCAAGCGCGTCCGCGAGGCGTCCGGCGAAGAGCGTCCCGAAGATCGCCGCCCCGACGCTGCCGCCGATCTGCCGGAAGTAGTTGTTGGCGCTGGTGGCGGTGCCGAGGTCGGTGGGGCGTACCGAGTTCTGCACCGCGAGCACCAGCACCGGCATGACGAGGCCGATCCCGATGCCGAGCACGGCCTGGGCGAGGCTGTACTCCAGCCGGGAGGTGCCGAGTTCGAGCCGGGAGAGCAGCCACATGCCGACCGCCGAGAGGGCGCTGCCGACGATCGGGTGGACCCGGTAGCGGCCCGAGCGGGAGATCATCTGTCCGGAGACGACGGAGGCGCCCACGATGCCGCCCATCATCGGAAGCATGAGCAGCCCCGACTCGGTGGCGCTCACACCGTCGACCATCTGGAGGTAGGTGGGCAGGTAGCTCGCCGCTCCGAACAGCGCCACGCCGATGACGGCACCGACCAGTCCGCTGACGTTGAAGACGGAATCGCGGAAGAGCCGCAACGGAATGATCGGTTCTGCTGCGCGGGCCTCGACGGCGACGAAGAGCACCGCGGTGACGACCGCTCCGACGGCGAGCAGCACGATGGTCCGCGATCCCCAGGCGTACTCGGTCCCGCCCCAGCTGGTCAGCAGGACCAGGCAGGTGGAGGCGACGGCGAGCAGCGCGGCGCCCAGCACGTCGAGTTTCGGGCGGACCTTGGGCCGGGGGAGCTTGAGCACGACGGCGATGACGGCGAGGGTCGCCAGTCCGAACGGCACGTTGATGTAGAAGCACCAGCGCCAGGAGACGTGGTCGGTGAAGAACCCGCCGAGGAGCGGCCCCGCCACGGACGCCAGCCCGAAGACCGCGCCGATGAGGCCCATGTACCGGCCCCGCTGCCGGGGCGGCACGATGTCGGCGATGATCGCCTGGACGCCGATCATCAGCCCGCCCCCGCCGACGCCCTGGAGGGCACGGAAGGCGATCAGCTGGTCCATGGTGCGCGACCAGCCGGCGAGGGCGGAGCCGACGACGAACACGATGATCGCGAACTGGAAGACGCCCTTGCGGCCGAAGAGGTCGCCGAGCTTGCCGTAGAGCGGCAGCACGATCGTGGACGCCAGCAGATAGGCGGTGACCGCCCAGGACATCTTGTCGAGCCCGTGCAGCTCGCCGACGATCTTCGGCAGGGCGGTGGCGACGATCATCTGGTCGAGGGCCGCGAGCAGCAGCGTGAGCATCAGCCCGAGGAAGACCGTGCGGACCTGACGGGCGTTCACCTCACCCTCGGCCACCGCCGGTTCAGGCGGCCCGGGCGCCTCGGACGCCCGGCGGCCGGGCGGCGGCCCGGCCTGTACGGGCAGCTCCTCGGTCGGGGTGTCGTCCGGCGGGATCAGGGGCGGGCCACCCGCCCGGTCCTCCCGGTCCCCCGACCCGTCCGGCCCGCCTTCGACCAGCGTGCTGCCACCCACCACGGAACGCTCCCCTCGTCGCACTGCGCCGCACATTTCTCGCATCAGGCGGGAAGGCGGGGCAAACGACTTCGAGGGGCGTGGACGGCGTGCGCGGAGGCGTATCCGCCGGTGGGAGCGGGGTGGGGCGCAGAACAGGTTGCCCTGGAAAACCACTCGTTCCGGTGAGGCGTCCGACGCGCCGAGTGCCGGGCGTCGTACGGGGAACGGGACCGTCACGTCATACGGGGAGCGCCGCTCGGGACCGCCGCACGGGGACCGCCGTACGGGACCCCCGCACAGAAAATGTCGTACGGGGAACGGGGACCGGCGCGCGGACGGTGGCGGGTGGATCCACCGTCCGGCGACGGGTACTACTTCGTGGTCTTCTCGACCTCGGTGGCGAGGTTCTGGAGCAGCTCGTCGTAGATGCGGGCGAGCCCCTTGGGGGCGAAGGTGCGCTCGAAGAACCCTCCGATGCCGCCCGCGCCGTTCCAGACGGTGGAGACGACGGCCTTGGAGCGGCCCTCACCGGCGGGGGTGACGGTCCAGGTGGTGACCATCGAGGAGTTGCGGTCCTTCTCGACCAGCTGACCGTCGGTCGGCTCGGTCACCTCCAGGAGGCAGTCGCGCACCCGCTTGCTCGTGGCCTGGAGCTTCCAGTGGACGAGGGTGCCCTCACCGTCGCCGCCCTCGCGGACCTCGTACTCGCTGAAGTGCCCGGGCAGCACCTTGCCCCGCACCTCCTTGTAGTCGGCCAGCGCGTCGAACACCGTCTCCGCGTCCGCCGCGATGGTCCGCTCCGTCGTGGCTTCGACCTGCGCCATGGCTGTTCCTCCAGCATTCGGTTGATGAAAGACCCTGGCTGAGCCAACCACCCCGGGAGGGTCCGCTCAAAATCGGGCCCGTGAACCTCCGGCCAGACCATGCCCTCCAAAACCGGCCACGAGCTGGCCCGAAGTCGTCCCGACACTCGCCGGAAGGGCGCTCCGCACGATCAAGGGAACATATGTTCTATTGTCGGAATCGAGCCACCGAGGAGGTGCCGATGCGCTGGGACCATCTGGTCGAGCACTCCGAGAACACTGCGAACACCACGGACGCCGAAGCCACCACGGGCACGGACGCCGGGCGGACGGCTGCGGGCGGGCCGCGGGCCGCCGCTCTCTTCGCCGCCGACGCGGTCACCAGCCGCACCTTCGACACCCCTGAGTTCTCCGGGATGACCTTCCACGAGATCCGCGCCCGCTCGCTCGTGAACCGGGTGCCGGGGGCCTCCCGGATGCCGTTCGAGTGGACACTCAACCCCTACCGGGGCTGCAGTCACGCGTGCGTGTACTGCTTCGCCCGCAAGACGCACAGCTATCTGGACCTGGACACCGGGGCCGGTTTCGACTCGCAGATCGTCGTCAAGATCAACGCGGTGGAACTGCTCCGGCGCGAACTGGCCTCACCGCGCTGGCGCGGGGACCACCTCGCGATGGGCACCAACGTCGACTGTTACCAGCGCGCGGAAGGCCGGTACCGCCTGATGCCGGGGATCATCGGCGCCCTGCGCGACCACGCCAACCCCTTCTCGATCCTGACCAAGGGCACCCTGATCCTGCGCGATCTGGACCTGCTGCGGCAGGCCGCCGAGGTGACCGAGGTCGGCGTCTCCGTCTCGGTGGGGTTCGTCGACCGCGAGCTGTGGCGCACGGTGGAACCCGGCACCCCGGCCCCCCTGCGCCGGCTGGAGGCCGTTCGCACCCTGACGGATGCGGGCATCGGGTGCGCGGTCCTCATGGCCCCCGTCATCCCGTTCCTCGGCGACAGCCCCGACCAGCTGCGGGCCACGGTCCGGGCCGTCGCCGAGGCGGGCGCCACCTCGGTGACCCCGCTCGTGCTCCACCTGCGGCCGGGCGCCCGGGAGTGGTTCATGGCGTGGCTGGGCCGCCACCACCCGCACCTCGTCGCACGGTACGAACGGATGTACGCGGGCGGTTCGTACGCACCGCACTGGTACCAGCGGCAGATCACCCGGCAGGTGCACGAGATCGCCGCCGAGTTCGGCATCGGCCCGCCCACCCGGGGCGCCGCCCGGCGGATCACCCCGCCCGCACCGCCGGCCGGTGGCACGACCGGGACGGCTCCGGGCCACACCCAGCTCACACTTCTCTGAGGCGGGATCCGCCGACGCCTCGTGTCCGGATCACGCGGGGCTCGCGGGGCCCCGGCGTGGTGTGACGCCGACCGTACGGGCCGCTCCGGGCGGCTGCATGCCCTCAGGCGGCGGCTGCCTCACGGCGTTCGGACCGCACGATCAGGCGCCAGGCCGCGACCGCCGCGGCGACGTACGCGACGCCCACCAGCAGGAAGCAGACCGCCGGCCCCCGGTTCCAGTCCGGCACGGCGGCGAGCACCACGCTCATGGCGGCGATGCCCACCAGGGTCCCGATCTGCCGGTTGGCGTTGAGGACGGATCCGGCCACGTTGGCGTTCTCGGGCCCGGCGGAGTCCACGAGCGCCGCGGTCATCCCCGGAGAGATGACGCCCGCGCCGATGTTGGCGGTACCTACGGCCACGGCCACGATCCAGTAGGGCGTCGAGGCGGAGATACCGGTCATGGCCAGCGACGCGACGCCGGCGACCACGAGGAAGAGCGTGAGCAGCGCCCCGTTGGAGAAGCGTGCGGAGACGCGCGCGTAGACGAGGTTGGCCAGGGGGAACCAGACCGTCATGGGCAGCAGCTCCAGACCGGCTTCGAGCGGACCGGCCCCCCGGGAGTGCTGCAGATAGAGCGCGAGCATGAACATGCTGCCGTAGAGCGCGAAGTTGAAGAGGAACCCGACCAGATTCGCCCCGGAGAAACTCGGCCGGCGAAAGAGCCCCCACGGCATGACCGGATGCTCGGCCCGCCGCTCTCGCGCCACCAGCGCCCCGCCCGAGACCACGAGCAGGGCGTACGCGGCCAGCAGCGCTCCGGCACCCCAGCCGAGGCGCGGGCCCTCGATGAGCGCGAAGCTGAGCGCGGCGAGTGCCACGATCCACAGGACGTGGCCGGGGACGGCCAGCCGGACGGGGTGGACCTCGGCCGCGGTGACGCAGCGCATGGTCAACAGGATGCCGACGACACCGATGGGCAGGTTGAGGAGGAAGATGCTCTGCCACCCGAACGCGCCGACCAGCAGCCCGCCGACGCTCGGCCCGAGCCCCGCCGAGGTGGCCACGATCGCCGACCACAGGCCGAGCACGCGGGTCCGTTCCCGCTTCTCCGGGAACGAGAGCACCAGCAGCGAGAGCGAGCTCGGCATGAAGAGGGCCGCACCCGCACCCTGCACGAGGCGTGCGGCGACCAGTACGGCGGCATCCGGTGCGAGCGCGCAGCCGAGCGAGCCGACGAAGAAGACGGCCATGCCCCACAGGTAGACGGTCTTCGCACCGAGGCGGTTCGCGAGGCCACCGCCCAGCAGGAGCAGCGAACCGAAGACCAGCACGTAGCCGTCGACGATCCACGTCAGCTCGGACAACGAAGCGTGCAGGTCCTCCTGGATCGCGGCGCCGGCGACATTGACCACGGTCACGTCCAGTGCCGCCATGACGAAGCCGGTGGCGAGGGCGGTTAACCGCAGCCCGGGCGACGCTCCCGGCCGCGCGGGCGCGGCTCCGGTACGGGGTGGCAGGAAGTCGGTTCCGGTCTTGGACATCGTTCTCTCCTCCGGTGGACGCGGCGGGCGAAGACCCGGCCGCGTCGGTCGAGAACGCGGCGCGGGTTCTCCCGGGCTCACGGGAATCAGTATGTCGATGACTGTCAAACTTCACCAGCATCAAACTTGATAATGGTCGAACTTCCGCGTTGTCATAGGATGAGCTGCCGCGTTCGAACCGAGGAGGCCCGGCCACGTGACCGCACAGACGGACGAGCGCATCGCCGACCACGTAGCCGCCGAGGACATGACGCTCCAAGACGTGCTGGAGGCGCTGGTCGACCCGGTACGGCGCAGCATCGTCCGGCAACTCGCCGTCTCGGAGCGGGACATGGCGTGCGGGACCTTCGACATCGACGTCACGAGATCCACCAGCAGCCACCACTTCAAGGTTCTGCGTCGCGCCGGCCTCATCCGGCAGCACTACGAGGGCACGACGAAGCTGAACACCCTGCGCCGCGCGGACCTGGACCGCGCCTTCCCCGGCCTCCTCGACGCGGTCATCGAGGCGGCACTCCGCGAGACCGGGCGTTAGGCGGCGTCCGGCACCGAGACCCGGGCGTCAGACGGCGTCCGGCGTCCGGTGCCAGACCGGGCATCAGACGGCGTCCGGCACCGAGATCCGAGCGTCAGACGGCGCGTCCGGACCGGACACCACCCGGCCGCCCCGGCCATGATCCGCCGGACACCACCCAGGGGGCCCCGAGCCCGGCGTGACGCCGACCGGCCGCCCGTACGGGTCAACTCCGGCACCGCCGTGTCCCTCCGCCGCCGATCGCGGGGAGCATCCGGCCGAGGCTGCGCTCTCGTGCAGCCGCGATCCCTCGCCCCGGGAGGCCGTATGACGAACCGTGCAAAGAACCTGGTTGCCGCTGCCGCGGTGGTCGCCGGTCTGGTGAACGCCGTGCCCGCTCCGGCGACAGCCGACACCGGAGCCGCGCCCGCGCCCGCGCCGCTGAAGTGGACCTCGTGCGCCACGGACGCCCGGCCGACGCTCCAGTGCGCCACGGTCCGGGCGCCACTCGACCACGACCACCCCGACGACCGGCAGGTCACGCTCGCGCTGACCCGTGTCCCGCACACCGCGAAGGCCTTCCAGGGGCCGCTGCTGGTCAACCCGGGCGGCCCCGGCGGCAGCGGGCTGAACCTGGCCGGGTTCGTGGCCACCGCCCTGCCCGCGAAGGTCGCCGCCCAGTACGACGTGATCGGCTTCGACCCGCGCGGCGTCGGGAGGAGCACCCCGAAACTCGACTGCGCGCCGGGGTACTTCAGGCCGGTGCGCCCCGCGTCGGTCCCCTCGTCCGCTGCCGCCGAGCGGGCGGTCCGCGACCGGGCCGCCTCGTTCGCCGAATCCTGCGGAAGCAAGTACGGCGACCTGCTGCCGTACATGGACACCGTGAGCGCCACCCACGACCTGGACACGATCCGCGAAGCCCTCGGCGCGCGGCGGATCAACTACCTCGGCTACTCCTACGGCACCTACCTCGGCGCGGTCTACGCCCAGCTCCACCCGGACCGGGTGCGGCGGTTCGTGCTCGACTCCGTCGTCGACCCCGAGGGCGTCTGGTACGCGGACAACATCGCCCAGGACTACGCGTTCGACGCCCGCCACAAGGCCTTCGCCGCCTGGGTCGCGAAGAACGACGCCACGTACCGCCTCGGCACGGACCCCGACGCGGTCGAGGCCGCCTGGTACCGGATGCGGGCGGCGGTCGCCGAGAAGCCGGCCGGCGGCAAGGTCGGGCCCGGGGAGCTGGAGGACACCTTCCTGCCCGGGGGCTACTACAACGGCTACTGGCCGGCCCTCGCCGAGGCGTTCGCCTCGTACGTGAACGACGCCGACGGGACGGCGCTGCTCGCCGCCTGGGAACGGTTCGGCGACACCGGCGACGACAGCAACGGCTACTCCGTCTACACCGCGGTCCAGTGCCGCGACGCCGCCTGGCCCCGGGACTGGAGCACCTGGCGCAACGACGCGCGGGACGTGGCCTCGAAGGCTCCCTTCATCACCTGGAACAACGCCTGGTACAACGCGCCGTGCGCGAGCTGGCCGGTGGAGCCGCTCAGCCCCGTCCGGATCTCCAACGACGCGGTGCCGCCGATGCTGCTCTTCCAGGCGACCGAGGACGCGGCCACCCCGTACGCGGGGGGACTGAGCATGCACCGCAGCATCAAGGGCTCCCGGCTGGTGGTGGAGGAGGGCGGCGGGAACCACGGCATCACCCTGAGCGGCAACACCTGCCTCGACACCTATCTGTCGGAGTACCTCGGGACCGGCGCCGTACCGACCGGGACCGGCCGCGGGGACGCGGACGCGGTCTGCACGGCCCGCCCGGACCCGGAGCCACGGCCCGCCGGGAAGGCGTCGCGTGCGAAGGACAGCGCGAAGGACGGTAAGACCGCCTCGGGCTCCGGCGGCGGAGCCCTGCACGGGCTGCTCGGCTTCCGGGGCTGACCGGCACGCGGGCCCGGGCCGGACGGGCGGGCGGGGTGTGGTCCACGATGGCCGTCATGACGACACAGCACGCCCCGGCGCCCACCCCTGCGCCCGCCCCGGGCCCGCATCTGCGCGAGATGACCGACGAGGACTGCGGGGCCGTCGCGGCGATCCGGGTGCGCGGCTGGCAGTCCGCGTACCGGGGGCTGATGCCGCAGGCGTACCTGGACGCGATGGACGTCGGCCGGCAGACGGCGACCCTGCGCGAGCGGCTCGCCGGGGGTGGCGCGGTGAACCTGGTGGCGGTGGCCGGTCCTCCGGGGGCGCCCGGTCCGCCGGAACCGGAGGTCGTGGGCTGGGCCTGCTACGGCGCCTACCGCGAGGACGACGGAAGCCGGAGCGAGGGCGGCGAGTTGTACGCGATCTACGTGCGGCCCGACCGCACGGGGGCCGGGACGGGCGGCGCGCTCCTCGCCGAGGTCATGGTCCGGGCGGCCGCGGACGGGTTCCCGACGCTGGCACTGTGGGTGCTGCGGGAGAACACCGGGGCGCGCCGCTTCTACGAGCGCGCGGGGTTCGCTCCGGACGGGGCGGAGGAGGACTTCGAGGCGGGCGGGCTGATGGTTCCCGAGGTCAGATACGTCCGGGAGCTCGGCACGCGGCCGGCCGGCCGTACGTCTCCCGGCTGACCGTCGCGGAGGGCGGTACGGGTGGTCAGGGCGTGTTTGTCGACTCCCCGGCCACCGGCAGCAGGCGGAGGGCGTGGGCGGCGGCGCCGGAGAGCCTGGGGTGCGGCAGCGCCGACTCCAGGACCGGCCGGGCCCTGTCGTCCCCGAGCTGCCCGAGTCCCTCGACGCAGGCCAGCGCCACCCGCCAGTGCGGTCCCCCGGGTGCGAGCAGCCCCTCCAGGGTGGCGATCAGCGCGGGAGCCGACTCCGGGGCGCGCAGGGCGGTCAGCAGGCGCACGGGGTGGAGGGCGTACGCGGAGCGCAGGGAGTTGGTGGCGAGCGCGGCGGCCGCGCGGGGCGTGCGTGGGTCGCGCAGCTCGGCGAGGGCGAGCGCGGCGGTGGCGCAGCGCTCGGGGTCGCGGTGGTTGAGCAGCAGCACGAGGGCCTCGAAGGCCCGGCGGTCCCCGGCGCACCCGAGCCGGAAGGCGGCGACTTCCCGGGCCCAGAGGGGGCGGCCGGGTTCGACGAGCACCCGGGCGAGCTCCTCCCGGTCTGCGGTGACGGCGAGCCGCGTGCACTCCTCCCGCCCCGCCGCGCCCGCTTCGAGCCTCAGCCGCTCCGTGAACGCATCCGTGAACGAATCCGCGAGCGGACCCGGAAGTGCATTCTCGAGCGGATCCGGAAGCGAATCCGTGCGCCCGGTGAGCGCGTCCGTGCGCGGTCCCGACTCCTCGTCCATGACGCTCAGCGTATCTTCGGACACGTTCCGTACGGAAGGCGCGCGCGTTCGCACACACGACCAACTGTGAGCCAGGGCACAAGGGTTCCGGGCTGGCGCGCTCATTACCCGCCGGTTACTCTCATGTGAGCGGGGCACTCCCCCGCAGGCTCCGGTGGCCTGGTGACGCAGCCATCCGGAGTGCATGTCGGTTCGGCGGTCTTCGCGAGACGCGAAAACCTCCGCGTGACGCGACCCGGGACAGGGTCCGTCCCCTTCTCCGGGCCGGGACGCGTGTCCCGCAGCCCGGCCCCGTACGCCTCGTGCACGTCGTACGCCTCGTTCACGTCGTACATCGCGTACACCTCGCACACCTCGACACGCGTTCCGCACGCGCGCGTTCCTTCGCCCCTCGTGCGCGCCGTGCTCCCTCACAGTCGTCACTCACCCTGGAGTCCCGTGATGGACACCCCGTTCACCACCATCGCCGTCGTCGGCCTCGGCACCATGGGCACCGGCATCGCCGAGGTCCTGGCCCGCGCGGGCCGCGAGGTCATCGGCATCGACATCGACCAGGCGGCGGCCCGCCGTGCGGTTGCCTCGCTGGAGGCGTCCACAGCTCGCGCCGTGCGCCGGGAGCGTCTCACCGAGCGGGAGCGCGGTGACGTCCTCGCCCGTTTCCGCACCTTCTCCGACCTGTCGGCCGCCGCCGACGCCGAACTCGTCATCGAGGTGGTGCCGGAGTCGTACGAGATCAAGCAGCAGGTGATCCGGGAGCTGGACGCGGTCGTCGCGCCGGGCACGATCCTGGCGACCGGCACCAACGCCCTTTCCGTGACCCGGCTGGCCGCCGAGTCGCTGCGGCCGGAGCGGGTGCTCGGGCTCCACTTCTTCAACCCCGCGCCGGCGATGAAGCTCGTGGAGGTGGTCTCCTCGGTGCTGACCGCCCCGCCCGCCGTGGAGGCCGTCACCGCGCTGGCGCGGGAGCTGGGCAAGGAGCCGGTCGCGGTCGGCGACCGCCCGGGGTTCGTGGCGGACGGCCTGCTCTTCGGCTACCTGAACCAGGCCGCCGCCATGTACGAGGCGAACTACGCCTCCCGCGAGGACATCGACGCCGCGATGCGGCTCGGCTGCGGGCTCCCGATGGGGCCGCTGGCGCTGCTCGACCTGATCGGGATCGACACCGCCCGCACGGTGCTGGAGGCCATGTACGCGGCCTCGCACGACCGGCTGCACGCGCCCGCCCCCGTGCTCGGGCAGCTCAGTGAGGCCGGGCTGACCGGCCGCAAGGCGGGCCGCGGCTTCTACTCGTACGCGGCGCCGGGCAGCCAGGACGTGGTCCCGGACGCGCTCACTCCGCACGAGGGCGCGGCCGGCGTCCCCGGGCGCCCGGTCACCGCGGTCGGGGTCGCGGGCTCGGGCACGATGGCGTCGGGCATCGCCGAGGTCTTCGCGAAGGCCGGGTACACGGTGGTGCTCGCCGCCCGGTCCCAGGAGAAGGCGGACGCCGCCAAGGGCCGGATCGCCACGTCCCTGGAGCGCTCGGTCACCAAGGGACGGCTGACCGCCGAGGCCCGGGACGAGACACTCGCCCGGATCACCCCGGCCGGTTCGCTGGACGCGTTCGCCGAGGTGGATCTCGCCGTGGAGGCCGTCGCCGAGGACCTGCTGGTCAAGCAGCAGCTCTTCGCGACCCTGGACAAGGTCTGCAAGCCCGGCGCGGTGCTCGCCACCACCACCTCCTCGCTGCCGGTCGTGTCCGTCGCGCGGGCCACGTCCCGGCCGAGGGACGTGGTGGGGATGCACTTCTTCAACCCGGCGCCCGCGATGAAGCTGGTCGAGGTGGTCCGCACGGTGCTGACCACCGACGACGTGCACGCCACCGTGCGCGAGGTCTGCGCGAAGGTGCGCAAGCACCCCGTGGACTGCGGCGACCGGGCCGGATTCATCGTCAACGCGCTGCTCTTCCCGTACCTCAACAACGCGATCAAGATGGTCGAGGAGCACTACGCGACGCTGGACGACATCGACGCCGCGATGAAGCTCGGCGGCGGCTATCCGATGGGCCCGTTCGAGCTGCTGGACGTGGTCGGGCTGGACGTCTCCCTCGCCATCGAGAAGGTGCTGCACCAGGAGTTCCGCGACCCGGGGCTGGCCCCGGCGCCGCTGCTGGAGCACCTGGTCGCGGCGGGATGCCTGGGCCGCAAGACCGGGCGCGGTTTCCGCGAGCACACGCGGCGCTGACCCCGCCCCCGGGGTGGTGTCCGGCCGGTCACGCACGGCCTTGATCGACAGGACACCACCTCGGGAGCGCTGCCCCACACCCATGGAGTACGTTCACACCATGTCCCAGCCCGCCAGGTCACCCCGTGCCACCGCCGCCTCCGACGCCCCGGAGAGCACGGCAGTCACTCGCGCCGCCGCCCAACGGCTCAAGATGCGCCGCGAGTTGGCCGCCGCAGCGATGGAGCTTTTCGCGACGAAGGGGTACGAGGGCACCACCGTCGACGAGATCGCGGGCGCCGCGGGCGTGGCCCGGCGGACCTTCTTCCGGCACTTCCGGTCGAAGGAGGAGGCGATCTTCCCGGACCACGACGACACCCTGGTGCGGGCCGAGGCGGTCCTGAACGCGGCCCCCTCCCACGAGCACCCGCTCGACACGGTGTGCCGGGGCATCAAGGAGGTCATGAAGATGTACGCGGCCAAGCCCGCCGTCTCCGTGGCCCGCTACAAGCTCACCCGCGAGGTACCGGCGCTCCGCGAGGCCGAGATCGCGTCGGTGGCCCGCTACGAGCGGCTGTTCACGCGCTATCTGCTGGGCCACTTCGACGAGCGGGACAGTCACGTCGGCAACGACGACCCGCTGCTGGCCGAGGTCGCCGCGTCGGCCGTGGTGACCGCCCACAACCACGTGCTGCGGCGCTGGCTGCGGGCGGACGGCAAGGGCGACGTGGAGGACCAGCTCGACCATGCCTTCGCCATCGTCCGGGAGACCTTCGGCACCGGCACGGGCATCGGCGCGGACCGGATCGTCGGCACCGAGCCGGCGAAGTCCGCGGCGCCGCCCGCCGCTTCGGTGACCACGGACGGCGAGGTGCTGGTCGCGGTGGCGCGGACGGACGCCCCGCTGGACGAGGTCATGCGGACGATCCAGCAGGCGCTGAAGGAGCGCTGAGGCACGGGCCCGCCGACGTCTTTCGGCCACGGCCCGGGACACCACCCGGCGGGCGGACGCTCAGGCGGGCTCGGGCAGTCCGGTCCCGCCGACGGCCGCCGGGGACTCCCACGGCGGCGGCAGCGTCCCCCCGCTCCAGCCGGCCAGCGCGTCCGCGTCGACGCAGACGATGCCGCAGGCGGCCGCGTACTCGACGGCGGGCGCGGTGAATTCACCGGTGGTCACCACGATCGCCGTGTCGGCCCCGTGGACCGCGTAGCAGGTCCCGCCGAACCGCTGGAGATCCTGCGAGCCGACCTTGTTGGCGGGGCCGTACCGCTTGCACTGGACGACGAGGCGGCGGCCGTCCGCCGTGGTGGCGAGCACGTCGGCGCCGAGGTCCCCGGCGCCGCCCACCCGTTCGACGTCCCGGCAGCCGTCGCGCCGGCAGAGGTCCGCCACGGCCTCCTCGAAGGCGTACGGGTCGAGGGCCGCGAAGTCCACCGGAGCCGGCCCGTACGCGGGCTGGGGCTGGGCCGACCCGCACTCGGGCCCGGCACCGCGCTCGGGCTCGGGGGCAAGCACCGGCTCGGCCCGCACCTCCGCCGCCACCGCCTCGTCGATCTCCGCCAGCGCGGTGTCCACCAGCTCCTCCGCCGCCCCGGTCACGGCCGCCGCGAGCCGGGCGGCGCGCCTGCGCCGGTGACGCCGGCGCAGCAGGGCGGCCGCGCCCACGAGGACGAGCAGGGCGAGCACGCCCCGGACGACGGGATGGCCGCCGACGCCCTGCCAGGCGCTGCGGAGCAGCGTCCCGCCGACCCCGAGCAGGAGCGCGGCGAGGACGAATCCCACTGCCGTGCGCCGGAGGCTGAAGTCCCCGCGGCGCGTCCGTGTGCGCCCGCGTATCGCTGTCGGCATCCCGTCCGCCACCCCTCGTCCCGTCCCTGCGTCCTGCGCGTCGCGTGTCCGGCCAGGCGCAAGATCATCTCCTTCCGGCGTCTGCCCGGGATGGGGTGATCGACGCGGGCGCGGCCGAAATTCACTGGTCGGGGCCGTCGCCGTGTGATCGGGTGCGCCGATGACTACACCTCAACGACTTCTTGCCCTGTTCGATCACGAGATGCGGGAGCACGCCCGCCCCGACGGCCCCGGCGCACGGGTGGAGCGGGACGGTCCGGTGGTACGCCAGAGCGGCGGCGACGACAGCTGGAGCGCTGTCGTGTGGTCCTCACCGGAGCTCGACGAGGAGGGCGCCGACGCGGCCGTCGCGGCGCAGGTCGCGTACTGCCTGGCACGCGGTGTCACCTCCTTCGAGTGGAAGCTCTACAGCTACGACCGGCCCGCCGACCTGGGCGAGCGGCTGCGGGCGGCGGGGTTCGTCCCGGAGCCGCCCGAGACGCTGATGGTGGCGGCGGTGGCCGACCTGCCGGCCGACGCCGGGCCGCCCGCCGGGGTCGAGCTGCGCGAGGTCCACGACGAGGCGGGGGTGCGGCTGATGGCCGAGGCGCACGAGGCGGCGTTCGGCACGGACTCCTCGTGGCTGCGCGACCAGATGCTGGCCCGGCTGGCGGCGGCGCCGGAGGAGTTCTTCGGGCTGGTGGCCGTGGCGGACGGGGTGCCGGTGAGTTCGGCGCGGCTGGAGCTGTATCCGGGCACCTCCTTCGCGGGGCTCTGGGGCGGGGGGACGCACCCGGCGTGGCGGGGGCGCGGCATCTACCGGGCCCTGGTGGCGCACCGGGCCCGTACGGCCGCCGCGCGCGGGGTCGGGTACCTCCAGGTCGACGCGTCCGCGGACTCGGCGCCGATCCTGGCGCGGCTGGGCTTCACGGCGCTCGCCACCACGACGCCGTACGTGTACCGCATCGCGCCGTAGCCCTTCTCCTGCGGGACAGACCGCACCAGAACACCCATCGTGTTGCTCATGCGTGCCGACCGGATGACAGCTGAGAGAAATTTCTGGCACTCGGTGCCTTGTCAGCTGTCACGCAGTGCCATACGTTGAAGGCGTCCGGGCGGCCGGCGTACCAGAAACTCGACGTACGCCGGCTGTCCCCGGGGCCGACCGTGCCCACGCGCCCGGACGCCTGCGTCACAGGCACCCTTCCGCTCCACCGAGCACGCCGAGCATCACCCGCCGAACCGACGGCACACCTCCAGACCGCACCGCTCCCTGTCCATCAGGGACCACCGAAGCGTTCCTCACCAGCGTTCCCCTGGCTCTCGGCCCGTTCGAGCAGGGGAGACACCACCCGCCGGAGGCATCACCGTGAAGGACATCCTGGACGCGATCCAGTCGCAGGAAAGCACCGCAGCCGACTTCGCGGCGCTGCCCCTCCCCGAGTCGTACCGCGCGGTGACCGTGCACAAGGACGAAGCGGGAATCTTCGAGGGGCGGGCCACCCGCGACAAGGATCCGCGCGAATCGCTCCACCTCGACGAGGTCCCGGTGCCCGAACTCGGCCCGGGAGAAGCCCTGGTCGCCGTCATGGCCAGCTCGGTGAATTACAACTCCGTCTGGACCTCGATCTTCGAGCCGGTGTCCACCTTCGGCTTCCTGGAGCGGTACGGGCGGCTCAGCGAGCTGACCAAGCGCCACGACCTGCCGTACCACGTCATCGGCTCCGACCTCGCGGGCGTCGTGCTGCGCACCGGGCCCGGCGTGAACGCCTGGCACCCCGGCGACGAGGTCGTCGCGCACTGCCTCTCCGTCGAACTGGAGTCGTCCGACGGCCACAACGACACGATGCTCGACCCCGAGCAGCGCATCTGGGGCTTCGAGACCAACTTCGGCGGGCTCGCCGAGATCGCCCTCGTGAAGTCCAACCAGCTGATGCCCAAGCCCGCCCACCTCAGCTGGGAGGAGGCGGCGGCCCCCGGCCTCGTCAACTCGACCGCGTACCGCCAGCTCGTCTCGCGCAACGGCGCGGGCATGAAGCAGGGCGACAACGTGCTGATCTGGGGCGCCAGCGGCGGACTCGGTTCGTACGCCACCCAGTTCGCGCTGGCCGGCGGCGCCAACCCGATCTGCGTGGTCTCCAACGACCAGAAGGCGGAGATCTGCCGCCGGATGGGCGCCGAGGCGATCATCGACCGCAACGCCGAGGGCTACAAGTTCTGGAAGGACGAGAGCCACCAGGACCCCCGCGAGTGGAAGCGGTTCGGCAAGCGGATCCGCGAGCTGACCGGTGGCGAGGACGTCGACATCGTCTTCGAGCACCCCGGCCGCGAGACCTTCGGCGCCTCCGTCTACGTGACCCGCAAGGGCGGCACCATCGTCACCTGTGCCTCCACCTCCGGGTACACCCACGAGTACGACAACCGCTACCTGTGGATGTCGCTCAAGAAGATCGTCGGCTCGCACTTCGCCAACTACCGCGAGGCGTGGGAGGCGAACCGGCTGGTGGCGAAGGGGAAGATCCACCCGACGCTCTCCCGCGTGTACACGCTGGAGGAGACCGGCCAGGCCGCTCACGACGTGCACCGCAACGTCCACCAGGGCAAGGTCGGCGTCCTCGCGCTGGCCCCGCGCGAGGGCCTGGGCGTGCGCGACGAGGAACTGCGCGCGAAGCACATCGACGCCATCAACCTGTTCCGCGACACCTCCGCGGAACCGGCCGCCACCCCTTCCCGCGAGAACGTCTGAGGTCTCCCGATGACCGAACGTCACAAGGACCGTCCCTGGCTCATGCGGACGTACGCGGGCCATTCGACGGCCGAGGCGTCCAACGAGCTCTACCGGCGCAACCTCGCCAAGGGCCAGACCGGTCTCTCCGTCGCCTTCGACCTGCCCACCCAGACCGGTTACGACCCCGACCACGTCCTCGCCCGCGGCGAGGTCGGGCGGGTCGGGGTGCCGGTCTCCCATCTCGGCGACATGCGCCGGCTGTTCCAGGACATCCCGCTGGAGCAGATGAACACCTCGATGACGATCAACGCCACCGCGATGTGGCTGCTGGCGCTCTACCAGGTCGTCGCCGAGGAGCAGGGCGCCGATCCGGGCAAGCTCCAGGGCACCACCCAGAACGACATCGTCAAGGAGTACCTCTCGCGCGGGACGCACGTGTTCCCGCCCGGGCCCTCCCTGCGGCTGACCACCGACATGATCACGTACACGGTCAACCGCGTCCCCAAGTGGAACCCGATCAACATCTGCAGCTACCACCTCCAGGAGGCCGGGGCCACGCCCGTCCAGGAGATCGCGTACGCCATGTCCACGGCGGTCGCCGTGCTGGACGCGGTGCGCGACTCCGGGCAGGTGCCCGAGGAGAAGTTCGGCGCGGTGGTCGGGCGCATCTCCTTCTTCGTGAACGCGGGCGTCCGCTTCGTCGAGGAGATGTGCAAGATGCGCGCCTTCGGCCGGATCTGGGACCGCATCACCCGTGAGCGGTACGGCATCACCGACCCCAAGCAGCGGCGGTTCCGCTACGGCGTCCAGGTCAACTCCCTCGGCCTCACCGAGGCGCAGCCGGAGAACAACGTCCAGCGCATCGTGCTGGAGATGCTGGCCGTCACCCTCTCCAAGGACGCCCGCGCCCGCGCGGTGCAACTCCCCGCGTGGAACGAGGCGCTGGGGCTGCCGCGCCCCTGGGACCAGCAGTGGTCGCTCCGTATCCAGCAGGTCCTCGCGCACGAGAGCGATCTGCTGGAGTACGAGGACATCTTCGACGGCTCGCGGGTGATCGGGGCCAAGGTGGACGCCCTGGTGGAGGAGGCGCTCGACGAGATCGACCGGATCGAGCAGATGGGCGGCGCGATGGCGGCCGTCGAGTCCGGCTACCTCAAGTCCGAGCTGGTCGCCTCGCACGCCGCACGGCGGGCCCGGATCGAGAGCGGCGAGGAGAAGATCATCGGCGTCAACGTGCACGAGGCGACCGAGCCCAGCCCGCTCACCGCCGACCTGGACGGCGCCATCATGACGGTGGACCCGGAGAACGAGGCCCGGGTGGTGGCCGCCCTGCACGCCTGGCGGGACGCCCGCGACGAGGCGCGCGCCTCCGAGTCGCTGGCCGCCCTGAAGAAGGCCGCCGCCGGTACGGAGAACCTGATGGCCGCGACGGTCGAGTGCGCCCGCGCCGGGGTGACCACCGGGGAGTGGTCCTGGGCGCTGCGGGACGTGTTCGGCGAGTTCCGGGCGCCGACCGGGGTCTCCTCGGCGCCGGTGGCCGTGACCGCCGAGCCGGGCACCCCGCTGGCGGCGGTCCGCGCGAAGGTGGCCCGTACCGCCGAGGACCTGGGCTGCGGACGGCTGCGGCTGCTGGTCGGCAAGCCGGGGCTCGACGGGCACTCCAACGGTGCCGAGCAGATCGCCGTACGCGCGCGCGACGCCGGTTTCGAGGTGGTCTACCAGGGCATCAGGCTGACGCCCGAACAGATCGTCTCCGCCGCGCTGGCCGAGGACGTGCACTGCGTGGGCCTGTCGATCCTCTCCGGCTCGCACGCCGAACTCGTCCCCGACGTGCTCCACCGGCTGCGCGAGGCCGGCGCGGACGACGTCCCGGTGATCGCCGGCGGGATCATCCCGCCCGCCGACGCCGCCGCTCTCGTCCGGGCCGGGGTCGCCGCCGTCTTCACCCCGAAGGACTTCGGTATCACGGAGATCATCGGCCGTATCGTCGACGAGATCCGCAAAGCCAACAAGCTCGACCCTCTGGAGGTCCCCGCATGACCACGCCCACGCCCGTGAACCGGCTGCGTCCCCGCCGCTCGTGTCTGGCCGTGCCCGGTTCCAACCCGCGCTTCCTGGAGAAGGCCCAGGGGCTTCCGGCCGACCAGGTCTTCCTGGACCTGGAGGACGCCTGCGCGCCGCTCGCCAAGGAGGGGGCGCGGCACACCATCGTCGACGCGCTCAACCAGGGCGACTGGACCGGCAAGACCAGGGTGGTGCGGGTCAACGACTGGACCACGCACTGGACGTACCGGGACGTCATCACGGTCGTCGAGGGCGCCGGGCCGAACCTCGACTGCATCATGCTGCCGAAGGTCCAGGACGCCGAGCAGGTCGTCGCGCTGGACCTGCTGCTCACCCAGATCGAGAAGACGATGGGCTTCGAGGTCGGCCGGATCGGCATCGAGGCGCAGATCGAGAACGCCAAGGGCCTGGTGAACATCGACACCATCGCGGCGGCCTCGCCCCGGCTGGAGACGCTGATCTTCGGCCCGGCCGACTTCATGGCGTCCATCAACATGAAGACCCTGGTGGTCGGCCAGCAGCCGCCCGGCTACGGCGCCGACGCGTACCACTACATCCTGATGCGCATCCTGATGGCGGCCCGTACGCACGACCTCCAGGCGATCGACGGACCGTTCCTGCAGATCCGTGACGTGGACGCCTACCGCGAGGTGGCCGGCCGCGCCGCGGCGCTGGGATTCGACGGCAAGTGGGTGCTGCACCCGGGCCAGGTCGACGCGGCCAACGAGGTCTTCTCGCCGTCGCAGGAGGACTACGACCACGCCGAGCTGATCCTCGACGCCTACGACTGGTGCACCTCGGAGGAGGGCGGCAAGAAGGGTTCGGCGATGCTCGGCGACGAGATGATCGACGAGGCGAGCCGCAAGATGGCGCTGGTCATCGCGGGCAAGGGGCGGGCGGCCGGGATGCGGCGCACCTCGAAGTTCGAAGCCCCGGAGGCCTGACCATGCAGTTCGGACGCACCTTCGAGGAGTTCGAGGTCGGCGCGGTCTACAAGCACTGGCCCGGAAAGACGGTCACCGAGTACGACGACCACCTCTTCTGTCTGCTGACCATGAACCACCACCCGCTGCACATGGACAGCAACTACGCGGAGAACACGACCGACTTCGGCAAGAACGTGGTCGTCGGGAACTACGTCTACTCGCTGCTGCTCGGCATGTCGGTGCCGGACGTGTCGGGCAAGGCCATCGCCAACCTGGAGGTGGAGTCGCTGCGGCACATCGCGCCCACCTTCCACGGCGACACGATCTACGGCGAGACCACCGTGCTCGACAAGACGCCGTCGAAGTCCAAGAGCGACCGGGGCATCGTGTACGTCGAGACCCGGGGCTTCAAGCAGGACGGGACCGTGGTCTGCGTCTTCCGGCGCAAGGTGATGGTTCCCACGCAGGAGTACATCGAGGCGCGCGGCGGCGAACAGCCCGGCCGCCCGACCCCCGTCAACTAGATCGACCCGCCAACCAGAGCGCCCCGCCAACTAGAGCGAAGTCACAGGAGAAGCCGTCATGAGCCGACTCGCCCGGACCGCCGGTCTGACCGACGTCCAAGAGGAAATCCTCTCCACCGTAAGGGACTTCGTCGACAAGGAGATCATCCCGGTCGCCACCGCGCTGGAGCACCGCGACGAGTACCCGACGGAGATCGTCGAAGGGCTCAAGGAGCTTGGCCTGTTCGGGCTGATGATCCCGGAGGAGTACGGCGGGCTGGGTGAGTCGCTGCTCACGTACGCGCTCTGCGTGGAGGAGATCGCGCGCGGCTGGATGAGTGTGTCGGGGATCATCAACACGCACTTCATCGTGGCGTACATGCTCAAGCAGCACGGCACGCAGGAGCAGAAGGACACCTTCCTGCCGCGCATGGCGCTGGGCGAGGTGCGGGGCGCCTTCTCTATGTCCGAGCCGGGTCTCGGATCCGACGTGTCCGCGATCACGTCCAAGGGCGTGCGCGAGGGCGACGAGTACGTCCTGAACGGCCAGAAGATGTGGCTCACCAACGGGGGGACGTCGACCCTGGTGGCGGTCCTGTGCCGGAGTGACGAAGGACACCCCGAGGGGACGCCGCCGCACAAGTCGATGACGACCTTCCTGGTGGAGAAGGAGGCCGGCTTCGGGGAGGTCAGGCCCGGCCTCACCATCCCCGGGAAGATCGACAAGATGGGTTACAAGGGGGTCGACACCACCGAACTCATCATGGACGGACTACGCATTCCGGCCAATCGGGTCCTCGGTGGCACCACCGGCCGAGGGTTTTACCAAATGATGGACGGAGTCGAGGTCGGCCGGGTGAACGTGGCGGCGCGTGGCTGCGGTGTCGCTCAACGTGCATTCGAATTGGGCGTTTCGTACGCTCAGCAGCGTCAAACTTTCGGAAAGCCGATCGCCCAGCACCAGGCCATCCAGTTCAAATTGGCCGAAATGGCCACCAAGGTCGAAGCGGCCCATGCGATGATGGTAAACGCGGCCCGCAAAAAGGACTCCGGGGAACGTAACGACCTGGAGGCAGGGATGGCGAAGTACCTCGCCTCCGAATACTGCAAGGAAGTCGTCGAGGACGCCTTCCGCATCCACGGCGGCTACGGCTTCTCCAAGGAGTACGAGATCGAGCGCCTCTACCGCGAGGCACCGATGCTGCTGATCGGTGAGGGTACCGCCGAGATCCAGAAAATGATCATTGGCCGCCGACTCCTGGAGGAGTACCGCTTGCAGGGTTGATCGTCCCTTTAGGGGCGATTTGGCCGCGAAGAAGATCACATCCAGTGACCCTGGAGCGCGGTCTTCGAGCGGTCCGACTCGGCTGCTGGCTTGCCCAGTTGTGGCCACCAACCGATAGCATCGGCGGAAAGCCGCCGTCCCCCGTTGCCAGCGCGGCATCATCCGCTACGAAGGTCATTCATGCCCGACAGCCTTACCTCCGCACACCGCGGCGGGGTCCGCATCGCTCGCGGAGCATCGCCGTGGCTCCTCCCGACCGTCGCCACCGCGGCGCTCAGCCTGACCCGGGCGCGCAAGTCCGGCCGCTGGGCCGCCGTGGCCGTGCCCACCACCGCGCTCGCGGCGGGCATGCTGTGGTTCTTCCGCGACCCCGAGCGCGAGATCGCGCAGGGCCGGGTCATCTCCCCGGCCGACGGCGTGGTGCAGAGCATCATGCCGTGGAAGGACGGGCGCACCCGCGTCGCGATCTTCATGAGCCCGCTCAACGTCCACGTCAACCGCGCTCCGCTGGCCGGTACCGTGACGTCGGTCGAGCACGTCCCGGGCGGGTTCGTCCCGGCGTTCAACAAGGAGAGCGAGAACAACGAGCGCGTTGTCTGGCACTTCGACACCGAGCTCGGCGACATCGAGATGATCCAGATCGCCGGCGCGGTCGCGCGTCGCATCGTGCCTTACATCCCCCAGGGCACGAAGGTCGAGCAGGGCGAGCGCATCGGCCTGATCCGCTTCGGTTCGCGCGTCGACATCTACCTGCCGGAAGGCGTCGAGGTCGCGGTCGAGGTCGGCCAGGCCACCACCGCGGGGGTGACTCGAATTGACCGTGGTTGATCCGGACACCCAGGCCGACTGGGTGCCCGAGGCCGCCGACGAGGGTGACGGAGACGGCACCCAGGACATGCCTCTCTCACTGCGGCTGTCGATAGCGGACACCCTCACGCTCGGCAACGCCACCTGCGGGTTCATGGCGGTGTACTTCACCACCACGGGCATTCTGATCCCGCACCTCACGGGCAGTGACGAGTCGGGCATGGCGCGTCACTCCGCGGCCACCGCGGTGATCCTGATGCTGATGGCGGCCGTCTTCGATCTCTTCGACGGTCTGGTGGCCCGCAAGCTGCGGTCGTCGCCGATGGGCGCGGAGCTGGACAACCTCTCCGACCTCATCAGCTTCGGTCTCGCGCCGGCGTACTTCGTCCTGGTCTACGGGATGGTCGCGGACGACGCGCACCAGCGGGTCTCGGCGCTCGCGGCGATCGTGGTGCTGCTGGCGGTGGTGCTGCGGCTTGCGCGGTTCTCCTGCGTGACCTTGAAGGACGGCATGTTCCAGGGCATGCCGAGCCCCTTCGGAGCGCTCACGGTCGTCTCGATCGTGCTCCTGGAGCTGCCCTTCGTGCCCACCCTCCTCGCGATCGTCGGGGTGGCGTGGCTGATGGTCAGCCGGGTCGAGTACCCGAAGCCGCGGGGTGTGCTCGCGGTGGCGATGCTCGGCTGGATCGTGGCCGCGATGGGGCTCCTCGTCGCCTGGGCGTTCGACGCCCCGGGCGGTCAGCTGCTCCTCCAGACCGGCTGCGCGCTCCAGGTCGTGCTGGGCGCGGTGATCCCGCTCTTCGCGACCGCGCGGCGCGTGAACACTTTCCGCGGCAACCGGCGGGAGGCGCGCGCGGCGCAGCTGCCGTAGCCGTCGCCGTACGCACGTACGTACACGCAGAGGCCCGGATGCTCATGGCATCCGGGCCTCTCGCATGTCCGGGGCGGGCGCGTGTCCGGGGCGGGCGCGCCCCCAGGCGGCTCCCGGCACGCTCACGGGGCCGGGACGGCGGCTTCCACGGCCTTCTTGATACGGAGCCCGAAGGCGGGGGCGTCCTTGCGCGCGGCCTTGACGGCGAAGCCGACCAGGAGCTTGCCGATGCCGTGGCCTTCGAGGACGTTGTAGATCCGGACCCGGGTCCCGCCGTTCCCGGTGGCCTCCAGGTCGTACCCGCCCTCCGCCGCGGCGACGACGTTCTTCGACTTCTCCTGCCAGCGGACCCGGGTCGGAGCCACCAGTTCCGTGATGGCGAATTCCCGCTGGGTGGTCATTCCGGCGTCCTTGACCGTCGAGCGGAACGTGGTGCCGACGACCGTCGGGCCGGCCGGAGTCTTCTCGATCTTCTGCACCCGCGGGCTGAAATCCCGGTCGTTCTCGCCGTCGGCGAGATAGGCGAAGACGGCGTCGATCGGACGGTCGATCTCGACGATCGCCTCGAATTGCGTGGCCATGAGTTCCTCCTCGGGGAATGCGCCCAGTCTTCGGTGCGCGCTCCCCCGGCGCACCCGGAACACCTGCCTCCGGGGGTCTGCGGGGTCAGCCGAGCACTTCGTGACGGAAGCACCAGCGCCATTCCTCGCCCGGCTCGTGGGAGCGCATGACGGGGTGCCCGGAGGCTTCGTAGTGGGCGGTCGCGTGCCGCAGCGGTGAGCTGTCGCAGCAGGCCACCCGGCCGCACGTCAGACAGAGCCGCAGATGCACCCAGTCGTCCCGGCCGACGGCCAGGCAGTCGGCGCAGGCGTCGGCGGGAGGGGCGGGGGTCGGGTCGGTGCCCGCCCGGTCCAGATCGTCGCAGAGGGCCATGTGCCGAGCGTACGACCGGGTCCGGCGGGCGGCAGGCCGGGGAGGTGGGGGCGTGCCCGTACGCGGAGGACGGCTGCCGGGGCTCCGGGTGGTCAGCCCTGGTGGGCGGACGGCCGGCGGTCGTCCGGTAGGTCGTCCGGCGGATCGGCGCGGACACTGCCCCGGGAGGGCATGCCAGTACCCCCTCAGCAGGTCCTGCCGACGGGGCGCGGATACTGGTTCTCTTGTGGACATGATCGATCAGCCCCCTGCCGCGGACGCGATACCCGCCCCGGCGCCGTCCGTGACGGCTCCCCTCCACCGCGGTATGACCCGCGGCCTCACCCTGCTGTTCGCGGTCTCCGCCGGTGCCGCGGTCGGCAACCTGTACTGGGCGCAGCCCCTGCTCGACACGATCGGGCGTTCCCTGCACATCGGCTCCGGCTCGGCCGGGCTGCTGGTCACCCTCACGCAGATCGGCTACGCCCTCGGGGCGTTCCTGGTGGTGCCGCTCGGCGACCGGCTCGACCGTCGCCGTCTCATCCCCGGGGTCATGCTCGCGTCGGCCGTCGCGCTGGCGGGCTGCGCGGCGGCGCCGGGTCTCGCGGTGCTGCTGGTGGCACTCGCTCTGGTGGGGCTGACCACGGTGGCCGGTCAGCTGCTGGTTCCGCTGGCCGGCGACCTGGCGGACGACGACCAGCGGGGCCGGGTGGTCGGCACGGTCGTCTCCGGAATCCTCTCCGGGATCCTCGTGTCGCGGACGGTCAGCGGGCTGGTGGCCGACGCGTTCGGCTGGCGCGCGATCTACGTGGTGGCGGCGGTGCTGACGGTGGTGCTCGCCGCCGTACTGGCGCGGGTCCTGCCGGCGGTCCCGCCCAAGGCGTCCGTGGGCTACCCGGCCCTCCTGAAGTCGGTGCTCGGTGCGGTGGGCCGGCACCGGTCGGTGCGGATCACCCTCGTCCTGGGCGCCCTCTGCATGATGGTGTTCACCATGTTCTGGACCTCGCTGACCTTCCTCCTCAGCGCCGCCCCGTTCGGCTACTCGGTGACCCGGATCGGGCTGGTCGGTCTGGTGGGCCTCGCGGGCGCGCTCGCCGCCCAGCGGGCCGGACGGCTGCACGACCGGGGATGGTCGGTACGCGGCACGGGTGCGGCTCTGCTGCTGGCGCTGGCCGCGATCGTGCTGGCCGGGTTCGGCGGCCGTTCGATCGTCGTCGTGCTGATCGCGGTCCTGCTGCTGGACATCGGTATCCAGGCGAGCAACGTCCTCGGCCAGACCCGGCTGATGGGTGTGGAGCCGCAGAGCCGCAGCCGGCTGAACACCGCCTTCATCACCGGCAACTTCCTCGGCGGCACCATCGGCTCCGCGCTGGCGTCCGTGCTCTGGCAGAGCGGAGGGTGGGCCGGGGTGATGACCGGCGCGGGTGTTCTCCTCGCCGTCGCGCTGACCGTGTGGGCCTGCGCCCGGCGGGCGCTGTCGGCGGTCTGACCGGGCGGGGCGGGTGGGCCCTCGCCGCGTACGTACGGCGCCGGCGGACCCGACGGTCCGGGTCCGCCGGCGCCGTAGGCACAGCGGTGGCTCCGTGCGGCGTACGGCTACTTCACGGTGTACGACTCGGCCGCCGGGGAGACCGCCGCCGGGCGGACCACCTTGAGGCCGCCGGGGACCTTCGTGTCGGGCTTCATGATGACGCTCTGCCGGGAGGAGGGCGCCTTCGGGTCGGTGAAGTCGTGGGACACCCCGAACTCGCTGCCGAAACCCTTGATGGTGAGCAGCGCCTTGTCGACTCCCTCGCGGGTGAGGTCCTTGGCGTCGCACGCCTTCTTCAGCGCCTCGCCGTAGACGGAGGCGGCGATCCACCCGGCGACGACGCCGTTGTCGAGGCCGTCCTTCGGGTAGGCGGCCGTGTACTCCTTGGCCAGCTTCGACGGTCCGGCGCCCGGGTCTCCGATGGGCAGGGCGGGGGCGGCGACGTAGTAGTCGGCCAGCAGCGCGGGGCCGGCCGGGGTCGCGAGCAGCTGCGGGGCGAAGGCGGAGTTGTTGCCAACGACCGGGACCTTGAAGCCGGTCGCGGCGGCGACTCCGACGAGCGAGGCGGCCTGACGGGGGCCCGCGCTGACGATGATCGCCTTGACCCCGGCCTGCTTGAGCGCGGAGACCTGCGCGGTCATGTCGTTGTCGGTGGGCTTGATCTTCTGCTCGACGACCGTGAGGCCGGCCTGCTCGGCCGCGTACTTCGCCCCGGCGAGGGCGTTCTCGCCGTAGTCGCCCTCGAAGTACACCTGGCCGATCTTGTCGCCCTTGGCGATGCGCTTCTCGGTGAGCAGGTAGTCGATCAGGTTGATCGTCTCGATGTCGTACGTGGCGCCGATGACGCGGACGTACGGGGAGCCGAGCAGGTTGGCCGACCAGGCCTGCGGCAGCACCACCCCGTGGTCCTGGCCGTCGATGCGCTGCTCGACGGCGGCGACGAACGGGGAGCCGATGAACTGGGTGAAGCCGAGTACCTCGGGTTCGAGTTCGGTGTAGGCGGCGATGGCCTTCTGCGGGTCGTAACCGTGGTCGCGGACGGTCAGCTCGATCTTCCGGTCGCAGATCCCGCCGGCGGCGTTGGTCTGCTTCACCCAGAGCTGCTGGGCCTGGGTGATGCTCGTGCCGAGCGAGGCGTACACCCCGGTCATGTCGGTCAGCGAGCCGAGGGTGATGGCCGAGTCGGTGACGCCCTGGCCGGTTTTGATGCCGCCCTTGTCCGTCTCCGTGTCCTTCCCTTCGGTGGCTTTTCCGCTGCACCCCGCGAGGGTGAGGGCGAGAGCCGCGACGACGGCTCCGAGAACACGCTTTCTCATTTCTTCTCCCCTGACTTCTTCAAACGCGTAAGGCCACCGGGCATGAACAGGACCACCGCGACGACCGCGGCGCCGTAGAGATAGCGGGACGCCTCACCGGGTGCGATTCCACCCGTACCGGGGGCGGAGACCAGCGGGAGGGACTCGCTGTAGTGGGTGAGCACCTGCGGGAGCAGGGAGACGAAGACGGCGCCGACCACCGCGCCGGCGACCGTGCCGAGACCGCCGATGACGATCATGGCGAGGTACTCCAGCGAGAGGGCCATGCCGAAGTACTCGGGGACGGTCCGCTGGAAGACCAGGGCGAGCAGGACACCCGCCAGGCCCGCGTACATGGACGAGAGCACGAACACCCCGGCGCGGTACCGGGCCACCGGAACGCCCATCACCCCGGCGGCGATCCGGTGGTCCCGGATGGCGTTGAGCGCCCGGCCCGGCCTGCCGCGCAGCACGCCGCGGGCGAACACCGCGCTGAGCACGAGAGCGGCCAGGGCCACGTACCAGAGCTTCTCGGACGACCCGAACGGCACGGCGGCCACGACGAGTTCGGAGTCGTCGAAGGTGAGCCCGAAGACCGACAGCGGGGGAACGGCACGGCCGTTGAAGCCGCCGGTGAGCGGGCCCGCGTTGAACAGCACGTGCTGGCCGATGAAGATGAGCGCGAGGGTGGCGATGCCGAGGTAGGCGCCGCGCAGCCGGGCCGCGATCGGACTGAAGATCCCGCCGGCCAGTCCGGCCAGCGCCACGGCGAGGATCGCGGCGAGCCAGGTCGGCAGGGAGAGTCCGGTGAGGCGGTGGCCGTTCTCCTGGCTCGGGTCCCCCGCGAGGACGCAGTATCCGTACGCGCCGACGGCGAGGAAGAAGCCGTGTCCCATGGAGAGTTGCCCGGTCGCCCCGGTCAGCAGGTTGATCCCGATGGCGCCGATCGCGGCGGCCATGGCGAACAGTCCGGCCTGGAGCCAGAAGCGGTCCAGGTAGAACGGCAGCACCAGCATCAGGACCGAGCCGGCGAGCCAGAGGTACGGGCGCGGGCGGCGGTGTCGTTCGCCGTACGTACGGGCCGACGGGGCCGGGGTGCCCGGTGCGGAGGGCACGGACGGTGCGGTGGTCGGGGTGAGGGTCCGGTCGGGCGTGGTCTCAGACACGGGCCGGCTCCTTCGTGCCGAAGAGTCCGGCGGGCCTGATCAGCAGCACGATCAGCATCACCAGGTAGGGCGCGAGGTCGCCGATTCCCCGTCCGAGGAAGGAGAGATCGCTCTGGTAGCCCGTGGCGAAGGACTCGGTGACGCCGACGAGGAGTCCGCCGGCGAGGGCCCCGGTGGTCGAGTCGAGGCCGCCGAGGATCGCCGCGGGGAACGCCTTGAGCGCGGCGAGCGAGGTGGCGCGTTCGAGTCCGGGGGTCGGGAACACGGTGAGGAAGAGGGCGGCGACGGCGGCGAGTGCCCCGGCCACCGCCCAGGCGGAGAGCGAGACCCGGCCGAGCCGGATGCCCATCAGGGCGGCGGCCTTCGGGTTCTCGGCGGCGGCGCGCATCGACACGCCCCAGGAGGTGAAGCGGAAGGCGAGCAGGAACACGGTGATGAGCAGCGCGGCGGCGACGAAGGCGGCGATCCTCGTCTGGGCGAGGGTGACCCCGCCGACGGTGACGACGCCGCTCCCCCAGGGGTCGCCGAGCGGCAGCACGTCGGTGCCCATGCGCCGGGTGAGTTCGGTGGTGAGGAGGATGTCGACGCCGATGGTGACGATGGCCAGCACGCTGTGGTCGCCGCCCCGGTAGCGGCGCATGACGAGGAACTCGACGGCGGCGCCGACGACCGCCGCGCCCGCGATGCCGGCGGCGAGCGCGGGCCAGAAGCCGATGTCGTCGTGGAGCACCGCGGTCACGTAGCCGCCGGCGAGCAGCAGGGAGGCGTGGGCGAAGTTGACGACCTCGGTGGCCTTGAAGATGACGACGAAGCCGAGGGCGATGAGGGCGTAGACCGAGCCGATGGAGAGGCCGCCCAGGAGGAGTTCGACGAAGGTGGTCATTCCTGTTCTTCTCCCAGGTAGGCACGGACGACGGCGGGGTCGTCCTGTATCTCGGCGGGGGTGCCGTCGGCGATCCGGCGTCCGAAGTCGAGGACGGTCACGGCGTCCGCGAGTCGCATCACCACGCCCATGTCGTGTTCGACGAGTACGACGGAGATGCCGAGGCTGTCGCGGACTCCGGCCACCACGGCGGCGGTCCGGCGGCGTTCGTCGGCGGTCATACCGGCGACGGGTTCGTCCAGGAGCAGCACCTCGGGCTCCATGCAGAGCGCCCGGCCGAGTTCGACCAGCTTCTGCGCTCCGTACGGCAGGGCGCCCGCCGGACGGTCCAGTTCGGCTTCGAGGCCGATGAACGCGGCGATCTCGTGGACCCGTTCGAGGTGGCGGCGCTCCTCCCGGGCGGCGGACGGCAGCCGGAGTCCGGCGGCGACGAATCCGGTGCGCATCAGCCGGTGCCGTCCGAGCAGCAGGCTCTCGGCGACGGTGGCGTGCGGCGGGAGCGCGAGGTTCTGGAAGGTGCGCGCCACGCCGAGGGCGGCGATCCGGTGGGCCGGCAGCCCGGTGAGTTCGGTGGCGCCGAGGTGCACGGTGCCGGACGTGGCCCGGCAGACACCGGAAAGCACATTGAACGTGGTTGATTTTCCTGCCCCGTTGGGGCCGATGACCGCGTGCACACTGCCGGGCTCGACGGTGAAGGAAACCCCGTCGAGGGCGGTGAGCCCGGCGAACCTGACGGTCACGTCGCGGACGGTGAGCGGGGCGGGCGAGCCGGTGCCCGGTGGCACGGCGGCGGGGGTGGGTGCGGTGGTCACGCCGACCACCTGCGCAGGGTGCGGTGGGCACCGGCCGCCGCGGCCGCGTCCTCGGCCGCCGTCTCGTCGACGACTCCGAGGTAGCGGCGGCGCACCTCGTCGGTGGCGGCGAGTTCGGCGGCCGGTCCGCCGAGGGCGACCTCGCCGACGTCGAGGACGTACGCGGTGGAGGCGAGGCGCAGCGCGATGGCCGCGTTCTGTTCGACGAGCAGCACGGAGGTGCCGCGCGCGTTGATCTCCTGGACGGTCTCGGCGATCTTGGCCGCCATCAGGGGGGCGAGGCCGAGGGACGGCTCGTCGAGCAGCAGCAGGCGGGGACGGGCCATCAACGCGCGGCCCATCGCCAGCATCTGCTGTTCGCCGCCGGACAGCAGTCCGGCCCGCTGGTGCGCGCGCTGGGCGAGTACCGGGAACAGCTCGTGGACGCGGGCGAGGGTACCCGCCGCCTCCTTGCGCCCGCCGCGGGCTCCGAGGGCACCGGCCCGCAGGTTGTCGGCCACCGTCATCCGGGCGAACACCTGCCGCCCTTCGGGTACGTGGACCACTCCGGCGGCGACCACCTGTGCGGGCCGCAGCCCGTCCAGGGGGCGGCCGTCGAAGTGGACGGTGCCGGTGCCGCTTCCGCGGTGGAAGCCGAGGGTCCGCGAGACGGCCCGCAGCAGTGTGGTCTTGCCGGCGCCGTTGCCGCCGAGTACGGCGGTGATCGTGCCGGCCGGCACGTCGACCGAGACGTTCCGCAGGGCCCGTACGGGGCCGTAGCCCACGGACAGCGAGCGGATCTCAAGCGTTGCCATGCGTCCTCCTCCTTCCGCCTGCTCGTCGTGGTGTCACCGGGCCGTCGTGCGGCCCGGTCGTTTCCGGCTCCGGCCGGGTCCGTCGTGACCGGGGCCGCGCGTGGATCCGTGGTGGATCGGTGCGCCGCACACCCGGCAGGGGCTGCGGGCAGCCCCTGGGCTCCACAGACCAGCACCGGTCCCGGCGCGCGTCCACGGCGTACGACGGACTCGATGCGGGCGACCAGTTGGGGCGCCGCCGGTCTGTGCGCGCGCACAGGGGGCGCTCTCCCGTCGGCGGGAGGTGGGGGCCGTCGCCCTCGCCACGACGCACGGCTTCCCGGCCTGCGGGAGGGGCGAGCGGATGGCGGCGCGAGGAGGAGCCGGTCCGGGCGAACGGATGACGGCGCGAGGAGGAGCCGGTCCGGGCGCTGCCCGGCGCGCAGCGGGCGGGGCCCGTGACGCCGCAGGGCCGGGCGGGCGGCGGGCGCCTTGGGCTGCCGGAGCGCGGGAGGTACGGGGTCGTGGCCTTGCCCGCGGCCGGAAGCGGCGGCCCGCGGCGGGGATTCAACGGGCGGAGTACGGACCAGGGGCGGCCCGCCCCGGTGGCTCCGGTATCCCTGGAGCGTGACGGGCCGGCGGAGCGGGCGGCGGTCCGGCTGCGCCGCCATCGCAACATGGTGCTCAACCGGCTACGGCGGCTGGAGCGGCCGACCGCAAGGGTCGTTGTCGAGACCGCGCGAACCGGCCGAACCGGCCGAACCGGCCCTGGCGCCAGCCGCGTTCCGGCCGGCTCCGCAGCCCGGCGGGCGGGCCCGGCGGGCGCGTGCGGCGCCGCGCCGGGACCCGGTGGCAGTCCGGTCGGTCAGCCGAGGTGCTCGCGGGCGATGGACTCCGCAGCCCGCTCCAGCAGGGGTCCGGCCTGGGCCATGGAGACTGCGGGGTCGGGCTCCAGATCCGCCAGGGCGTAGGCACGCGTGATGCCCGCCTTCTCCAACTGCTCCACGGTCAGCGCCAGTCGGCCGCACACCGCGACGACCTCCACACCGGCGGCGCGGGCCGCGGCCGCGACACCGGCCGGGGCCTTCCCGTGCAGGGTCTGCTCGTCGAGCGATCCCTCGCCGGTGACGACGAGCGTGGCGCGGGCGAGCGCGGGGGCGAACCCCAGCACGTCGAGCATCACCTCGATACCGGGACGGAACCGGGCCCCCAGCCCGACCAGCGCGCCGTAACCGATGCCGCCGGCCGCACCGGCACCGGGCAACGCGGCCTGTTCGGGGCCGAGCACGGCGGCGTAGCGGGCGAGCGCCGCGTCCAGGACCGCGATGTCCTCGTCGGTGGCGCCCTTCTGGCGCCCGTACACGGCGGGGGCGCCCTTCGGCCCGGTCAGCGGATTGTCCACGTCGCTGGCGAGGACGAGGTCCACGGAGGCGAGGCGCGGGTCGAGTCCGGAGAGGTCCGCCTCCGCGATGCGCGCGAGCCCACCACCGCCGGGTCCGACCGGCCGGCCGTCCTCGTCCAGGAACCGGGCCCCGAGCGCGGTCAGCATGCCCGCGCCACCGTCCGTGGTGGCGCTGCCGCCGACGCCGAACACGATGGTCCGGGCGCCGTCGTCGAGGGCGGCCCGCAGCAGTTCGCCGGAGCCGTAGGTGGTCGCGGTGAGAGGGGCGAACACGCCCGGCGGCAGGTGCTGGAGCCCGGACGCCTCCGCCATCTCGACCACGGCCGTGGTGGAGCGGAGCGCGTACGCGGCGTCGACCGGCTCACCGAGCGGACCGGTCACCCGGGCGGTTCTGCGCTCGAATCCGGCGGCGAGCGCGGCAGCGACCGTACCGTCGCCGCCGTCCGCCACGGGCAGCGTCTCCACCCGCAGTCCGGGAACAACGCGTCGCAGTCCGGTGGTCACCCGCTCCGCGACCTGTGCCGCCGTGAGGGAACCCTTGAACTTGTCCGCCGCGACCAGCACCCGCGCGGTCACCATCTCTGCTGCTCCGTCCGCCACCCTGAATCCTTCGCTATCGAACAGGCTCTCGTGCCGCTCGACCCTATCCGCAGCCCACCTGATCTGCCCATACTCCGGGCCCGGTTGCCCCCGGGGCCGGCACCGGAACGCGTCCGGCCGACCCGGAACGCACCCGACGGGCCGCGCGCGCGAGGCGTGCGGCCCGTCGTGGGGAGCCGTGGATGTCTCTTTTCAGGCGACTTTGTTGAGAGAGGTGAGGTGGGCGAAGACGACGACGTTGGCGGAGTAGCCGGTCTTCTTGTCGAAGCGTCCGCCGCAGGTCAGCAGTCGCAACTCCGGGCGGTTCGTCGTCCCGTACACCTTGTCGTCGGGAAACTCGCTCTTCTTGTAGGTCTTGACGGTGTCGACGGTGAAGACGGCCGTGCGCCGGTCGGCGCGCTGGACCTTGACGACATCGCCCCTGCGCAGGGCGTTGAGGTTCAGGAAGATGGCGGGGCCCGTCTCGGTGTCCCGGTGGCCGACGATCAGGGCCGTGCCCGCCTCCCCCGGTGACGGCCCGTCCTGGTACCAGCCCGCCACTTTGGGCCGGTTGATCGGCGGGGCGCCCAGACGGCCCTTGGCGTCGAGCTTCAGGCCGACGAGCGGGGCCTCGATGTAGATGGCGGGGATCGCGACCTTCACCGCCCGGGAGGGGCTCAGCGGGGGGTGGGATTCAGGGATGCGCTCGGGCATGCGGTGTGGAGCCCTCCGGAACGGCGGCGACCCGCCGCCCGCGGCATCGGAGCCACGGGCGGCGGCAGGCGCCGTCGCATCGTCGGACGCATCACTGCATACATGGACGATGCCTGCCACGAGGGAGGAGGTCGCGCACAACGTCAGCGTGAGACGGCATGCGCGACTCGGCCCTCGGCGCCGCCGTCGCGGAGTGTTACGCCTCGCCACGGGCGCGTCGGCGAGCCGCCCGGCGGGCCAGGACGAGCCCGCCGAGTCCGGCCACCCCCGCCGCCACGGCCGCGGTGGTCCCCGCTCCCGGGCCGGAGTCGCCGTCGTAGCTCGCGGTCTCCAGGGTGGGAACGCCACCGCCGCCCGCGGGGACTCCGCCGGCGGGGCGGTTGCCCGAGGCGGCGGCCGGGGTGTCGGCGGCCTGCGTGTCGGCGGTCGTGCCGTCGGCAGCCGTGGTGCCGGAGGCGGCCTGGTTGTCGGCGGCCTGGCCACCGGCCGTCTGGTTGCGCTCGCCACCGCGGGCGCCGCGGCTCTCGTCGGGGCAGTTGACGACGAAGGTCCGCTGCTTGGTCAGGCTGCCGGGGACGACCCACTGGAGCTGGTAGGTGCCGTCCGGCAGCTGGTACTGCGGGCTGCGGGCCCTGCCCTGCGAGAGGGGGAGCGTGCCGGCCAGCACGTTCCCGGGCGGAATGGTCAGCGGCAGTTCGGTGACGGTCCAGGCGACCGACTGGAGGGTCTCGAAGTTGTTGGCCGAAAGCCTGAACTGGCAGATCGCGCCGCCGTTCGCACGGCCGTCGCGACCCGCGTTGCGGATCTCCACGATGTTGAGGTCGCCGCTGTCGCCGGGAATGGCGAAGGCATCGGAGGCGCAGGTGAGAGCGATGCCGGCGGCTGCCACGAGGGTGCCGGCGCGGAGGGCGTGGGTACGGGTGGAGGCGGAGAGGGACATGCATGACTCCTTGAAGCCGGAACGATTGTCGTACTAATGGAAGGGGCACCCAAGGGATGCCACAGGTGATCCACAAGAGGGGACCGGCGTGACCGACAATCCGTCAGAAATCCCCCCACCGGCCCATGGGCGGCGGGGTCATCGGCCGGCGGTGACGACAGCGGCCACGGGTCGGGACAGCCTTTAATCTGGCGCGGTGACCACAACTGACGACTACGCCACCTACATCGACGGCCTGCCCCGGATCCTGGCGGGCGCAGCCTGCCTCTTCCGCGACACGACGGGCCGGGTCCTGCTGGTCGAGCCGAACTACCGTGAGGGCTGGGCGCTGCCCGGCGGGACGATCGAGTCGGGCACCGGCGAGGGCCCCCGGGCGGGGGCGCGGCGCGAGACCGCCGAGGAGATCGGCCTCGACCTGGAGCCGGGCCGGCTCCTGGTGGTGGACTGGGTACGCGGCCCGGCCCGCCCGCCGATCGTGGCCTACCTGTTCGACGGCGGAGTGCTGAGCGAGGCACAGCTGGCGGCGATCGTCCTCCAGGAGGAGGAGCTCCTGTCCTGGAAGCTGGTGGAGCGGTCCGCCCTCCGGGAGCACCTCCTCGGGTCGCTCGGGCTGCGGGTGGAGGCCGCGCTGGCGGCGCTCGACTCGGGTACCGGAGCGGTGGAGCTGGAGGACGGCCGGCCGGCCGCCCTCTGACGGGCGGCCCACGCCGGGAAATCCGGTCGTCGGACGGACAGCCCGTCCGTAGGCTCCCCCGCATGACTCTCGTCGCGATCCTCAGCGGTGCCGGCGTCTCCACGGACTCCGGCATCCCCGACTACCGCGGCCCGAACGGTGTGTGGACGCGGGACCCCGAGGCCGAGAAGCTCGTCACCTACGACTTCTACATGGCCGATCCGGAGATCCGCCGCCGCTCCTGGCAGATGCGCCGCACCAGTGCGGCGTGGAACGCCGAGCCGAACGCGGCCCACCGCGCCGTGGCGGACCTGGAGCGGTCCGGCACGGCGGTACGGGTCCTCACGCAGAACGTCGACGGTCTGCACCAGGAGGCCGGGCTCTCCGCCCGCAAGGTCGTCGAGCTCCACGGCACCGCGCGCGAGGTGGTCTGTACCCGGTGCCACGCCCGCTCCCCCATGACCGACGCGCTGCGCCGGGTGGAGGCGGGCGAGCCGGACCCGGCGTGCACGGGCTGCGGGGGCATCCTCAAGTCGGCGACGGTCATGTTCGGCGAGCGGCTGGACCCGGAGGTGCTGGCGAAGGCGGTGGCGATCGCCAAGGGGTGCGAGGTGTTCGTCGCGGTGGGCACGACGCTCCAGGTGCACCCGGCGGCCGCGCTCGCCGGTCTGGCCGCCGACCACGGAGCCCGGCTGATCATCGTGAACGCGGAACCGACCCCGTACGACGACCGGGCCGCCGAGGTGGTGCGCGAGCCGATCGGTACGGCTCTCCCGGCCCTGCTGGAACGGCTGGCGGCGGACGGGGCGGGCGGTACCGGATGAGCTCCGCGGGCGCGGGTGGGGTAATGTTGAGGGCTGCGAAGGGGAGTAGCCCCGAAAACCGGTCGTCGACACACTGGAATCCCCGGATTCCCGGTGGCCGGGCCCGTCGATCATGGCGGGTGGGCGAGACCTTCGGTCAGGTATGACACACCCGCGCCCTGCGGGTGCTGCGTCGTGCCGGGCCGAGTGGTCCTCCGAGAGCCCGTGCGGCGCTTCGCGAAGGCCCGGGGCCCGGCTCTTACAGAAAGCCACCCGGAATGCACCTCGACCCCCTGGCGATCATCACCGCCTTCGGGCTGATCTTCCTCGCCGAACTGCCGGACAAGACGATGTTCGCGTCGCTCGCCATGGGCACGCGCATGAAACCCCTGTACGTCTGGTTCGGTACGTCGTCCGCGTTCATCGTCCATGTGGCCATCGCGGTCGGCGCGGGTGGTCTCCTCGGGCTGCTGCCCGACTGGATCGTCAAGCTGGTCTCCGCCCTGCTCTTCGCCTTCGGCGCCTTCATGCTGCTGCGCGGCGGTGGCGACGACGAGGACGAGGACGAGGAGGTCAAGACCGTCACCGGTTTCTGGCCGGTCTACGGGACGGCGTTCATGGCCGTCTTCATCAGCGAGTGGGGCGACCTCACCCAGATCACCACGGCCAACCTCGCCGCGAGCAACGGTGCCTGGTCCGTGGCGATCGGTTCCGCCGCCGCGCTGATGTCCGTCTCGGCGCTGGCGCTGCTGGCCGGCCGGTTCATCGCCAAGCGGGTGCCGCTCAAGACCGTCCAGCGGGTCGGCGGGGTGTGCATGCTCGGGCTGGCGATCTGGACGGTGACCGAGATCTTCACCGGCTGACGTCGCCCGTACGGGGATGGACGTGGGAGAGCCCGGTGACCGCTGGTCGGTCACCGGGCTCTCCCATGCCCCGGCCCTCAGAACAGCGCCGGGGTGTCGTTCTCCGTGCCGCGTTCGAACGCCAGCAGACGCTGCTTGCGGTCGAGCCCGCCGCCGTACCCGGTGAGGCTCCCCGAGGCACCGATGACCCGGTGGCACGGGACGATGATCGAGACCGGGTTGCGGCCGTTGGCCAGGCCCACCGCGCGGGAGGCGCCGGGCTTGCCGAGCCGGCCGGCCAGTTCGCCGTAGGAGAGCGTCTCGCCGTACGGAATGCGCTGGAGCTCCGCCCAGACGGTCCGCTGGAACGGGGTGCCCTCCAGGTGCAGGGGCAGGTCGAACTCCGTACGCGTCCCGTCGAAGTACTCCCCCAGCTGGCGGACCGCCTCGGCGAAGGATCCGGCGTCCACCTCCTCCCCGAACGTCTCGCGCGGCGGCTGGTGGCGGTGGTCGGTCATGTACAGGGCGCTGAGGACTCCGTCGGTGGCGACGAGCGTGAGCGGGCCGTAGGGGCTGTCGAGGAGGGTGTGGGTCCTGGTGTGCGGGAGGGCGGCGGTGCTCATGGGGTGCTTCTTTCGGAGATCAGGAGATCAGGAGGTCGGGACGCTCGTCGGGGCCGGGATCACTCGGGCAGCCGGTTGATGGGGTGCCCGTCGACGGTCCACAGGTACTGCACGGCGTACGCCCGCCAGGGCCGCCATCCGGCCGCCCGCGCGGTGAGCGCCGCCGGGGTCGACGGCAGCCCCAGCCGCTCGGCCGCGCGCCGGATGCCGAGGTCGGTCGGGCAGAACGCGTCCGGGTCGCCGAGGGCCCGCATGGCGATCACCTCCACGGTCCACGGCCCGAACCCGGGCAGCGCGGTCAGCGCGGCACGGGCCTCGTCCCAGTCGGTGTCGGCGGCGTCCAGCCGGAGGGAGCCGTCGGCGAGAGCGCCGACGAGCGTGGTCAGCGTGGTGCGCCGGGTGCGCGGCAGGGCGAGCGCCTCGGGGTCCAGCCCGGCCAGCGCCTCCGGTGTCGGGAAGAGGTGGGTGAGCCCGCCCTCGGAGTCCTCCACGGGCTTCCCGTACGCCGTGACCAGGCGGGCGGCGTGAGTGCGGGCGGCGGCGGTGGAGACCTGCTGGCCGAGGACGGCGCGTACGGCGAACTCCGCCCCGTCCACCGTGCGGGGCACCCGCCGCCCGGGGGCGGCGTCCACCAGGGGGGCGAGCAGCGGGTCGGTGCGCAGCTGGCCGTCCACGGCGACCGGGTCCGCGTCCAGGTCGAGCAGGCGGCGGCAGCGGCTGATGGCGAGGGTGAGGTCGCGGGGGTCGGTGAGCTGGAGGCGGCAGGCGATGTGGTCGGGGCGCGGCGAGAGCGCCACGATGCCGTGACCGTGCGGGAGGGCGAGGGTGCGGCGGTACGCGCCGTCGCGCCACTCCTCCACGCCGGGGACGGCGGTGGCGACGAGGTGGCCGAAGAGGTTGCTGGGGTTGAGCGGGGCGCGGTACGGCAGGCGCAGCGCTATCACGCCGGGTGTGGCGGCGGCCTTGCCGCCGCGTTCGGCGCGGGTGCGCAGTTCGCCCGGGGCGAGGGCGAAGACCTCGCGGACCGTCTCGTTGAAGGTACGGATGGACGAGAACCCGGCGGCGAACGCCACCTCGGCCATCGGCAGCGCGGTCGTCTCGATGAGGACCCGCGCGGTCTGGGCCCGCTGGGCGCGGGCCAGGGCGAGCGGGCCGGCTCCGAGTTCGGCCAGGAGCTGGCGTTCGATCTGGCGGGCGGAGTACCCGAGGCGGGCGGCGAGTCCGGGAACGCCCTCGCGGTCGACCACCCCGTCCTGGATGAGGCGCATGGCGCGGGCGACGGAGTCGGCGCGGGCGTTCCACTCCGGGGAGCCGGGGCTGGTGTCCGGCCGGCAGCGCTTGCAGGCCCGGAAACCGGCCTGCTGACAGGCGGCCGCGCTGGGGTAGAAGGTCATGTTCTCGACCTTGGGCGGCACGACGGGGCAGCTGGGACGGCAGTAGATCCGGGTGGTCAGGACCGCCGTGAAGAACCATCCGTCGAAGCGGGCGTCCTTGGACTGGACGGCCCGCACGCAGCGCTCGGTGTCGGTGTGCATGCTTCAAGCATCGGTCACCCGGGAGCCCGGGGCTGGCGGAAATCCGACATGGAGGTCGCGGCCGCCCTCCCCGGGATCACCCTGCGGCGCGCAGGCTGCGCCAGACGGCCCGGGCGGCGTGGTGGCCGGACATGCCGTGGACGCCGGGGCCGGGCGGGGTGGCCGAGGAGCAGAGGAAGACCGCCGGGTGGGCGGTGGCGTACGGGACGCGGGCGAGCTTCGGGCGGATGACGGTCTGGAGACCGGCGAAGGCGCCGCAGGCGATGTCGCCCCCGACGTAGTTGGCGTTGTGCGCGGCGAGTTCCCGCGGTCCGGCGACGGCCCGGGCCAGCACCAGGTCGCGCAACCCGGGTGCGAAGCGCTCCAGCTGGCGCTCGATGACCTCGGTGGCGTCGCCCTCCCAGCGTGCCGGGACGTGTCCGTACACCCAGAAGACGTGGTGCCCCTCGGGGGCGCGGGTGGGGTCGGCCAGGCTCGGCTGGGCGGTGATCAGGAACGGGACGCTGGGGTCGCGGCCCTCGACGGCGGCGCGGAGCGCGGCGTCGATCTCGGGGGCGGTGGGTCCGACGTGTACGGTCCCCGCGCGCCGCGCCTCCTCGGCCGTCCAGGGGACCGGCCCGGAGAGCGCGTAGTCGATCTTGAAGGTGGCGGCGCCGTAGCGGTAGTGGCGGTAGGCGTTGCCGAGTCCGGCGATCCGGGCGAGCGCGGTCGGCGAGGTGTCGAAGACGTAGGCGCGGGCGGGCGGCAGCTCGTCCAGGCGCTTGACCTCGATTCCGGTGCGGATGGTGCCGCCCTGGCTGCGCAGGTACGAGGCGAGGGCGTCGGAGATCGACTGCGAGCCGCCCCGGGGCACCGGCCAGCCGTTGGCGTGCGCGGCGAGTGCGAAGAGCAGCGCGATGCCGCCGGTGGCGACCCCGGAGGTGGGGGCGATGGCGTGTGCGGCGAGGCCGGCGAGGAGCGCGCGTGCCTTCTCGTCGCGGAAGCGGCGGGAGAGCAGCGTGGCGGGCTGGAGGGCGTCGAGGCCGAAGCGCACCCAGCGGTACGGGTCGCGGGGCAGGCCGAGCCAGGGGGTGCGCAGGAAGTCCTGGGCGAGGGTCTCCCAGTGGCCGAGGTAGGGGGCGACGAGCCGGCGGTAGGCTCCCGCGTCCCGGGCGCCGAGCGAGGCGGCGGTCTCCCCCACCGACCGGTTGAGGACGGCTGCCGTGCCGTCCGGGAAGGGGTGGGCGAGGGCGAGTTCCGGCTGGATCCACTCCAGCCCGTGGTCGGCGAGCGGCATTCCGGCGAACGCCGGGGAGCCGATGCCGAGCGGGTGGACGGCGGAGCAGGGGTCGTGGCGGTAGCCGGGGAGGGTCAGTTCACGGGTGCGGGCGCCGCCGCCGACCGTGTCGGCCGCTTCGAAGACCTCCACCGCGTAGCCGCGGCGGGCCAGTTCGGCGGCGGCGGTCAGTCCGTTGGGCCCGGCCCCCACGACGACTGCGTCAAGCATCGGTGACACCTTGGGACTCCTTAGCGGGACAGCCCTGAGGGAACCAGGATATTCCCGCGCGCGGGCGGCCTACGCGTGGGTACCCTCCCGTCCGATGACCGACTCCGCCGAAAAGACCGCGTCCACCGTCGCCGCCATGGCCGCCCGCCTGGTCGGCGTGGGCGGTGTCCGTGCCGTCGCCCTCGGCGGCAGCCGGGCCCGTGGCACCCATCGCCCCGACTCCGACTGGGATCTGGGCCTCTACTACCGGGATTCGCCCGATCTCGACGCGTTGATCGCCCTCGCCTCCGAGGCGCAGGGAACACCTGCGACGGTGGAGGGGCCGGGCAGTTGGGGCCCCTGGGTGAACGGGGGCGGCTGGCTGCGGGTCGGCGGCGTCGCGGTGGACTGGATCCTGCGGGACCTGGACCGGGTGGAAGCGGTCTGGGCGGACTGCCGGGAGGGGCGGTACGAAGTCGGGGTGCAGCCGGGGCATCCGCTGGGCTTCTGGTCGCCGTGCTATCCGGGCGAGGTCGCGCTCGGGCGCGTACTCGCCGACCCGGCAGGTGAACTGACGAAGCTTCAGAAACAAGTCCGGCTGTATCCGGAGCCGTTGCGGCGGGCCTTGGCGGACGGGGCGTGGGAGGCGGAGTTCCTGGTGGGCTCGGCCGCGAAGTCGGCCCCGGCGGGCGACACCCTCCATGTGTCCCTCTGTCTGTCGCGGGCGTTCGGGATTCTCGCCCAGGCGTTGCACGGGCACCATCGCACCTGGTGCCTGAACGAGAAGGGCGCGCTGGCCGCCGCGGCGGCGCTGCCGGAGACTCCGCCCGGCTTCGCGGAGCGGGTGGCCTCCGCGCTGCGCGACCTCGGCCCCGAGGCGGTGGAGACGGCCCGGGACGTGGTGCGGGAGGTGCGGGAGGTACTGGCGCGCGGGAGGGCCTGAGCGGCGGCGCGGACGCCCCGCTGAGCGCCGGAGTGCCCGTGGGGCCTTGGGGTGCGGTGGTGCGCCGTGGTGCGTTGGGGCGCCTTGGGGGCCTTGGGACGCCTTGGGGCGCCTTGGCGTCAGACGTTGCTGAGCAGGGCCTCGCGGATGCGGGCGACGGTGGCCTCGTCCCGGCCGACCGCGAACGGCAGGTCGTTGTCGCCGGCCAGCCTGAACCGTGCGCCGGACAGCGTGGCGTGGGAGCCGCCGGCCTCGGCGACCAGCAGCAGCCCCGCCGCGTGGTCCCAGGCGAACTCCCAGTTGAAGGCGAGTGCGTCGAGGTCGCCCCGGGCGACGGCCAGGTACTCCAGCCCGGCCGAGCCGCAGGCGCGGGCGTCGATGCCCTCGGTCCGCAGGCCGAGCAGGGCGCGCTTCTGTTCGTCGGTGGTGAAGTCGGGGTGGGACATCGCGACCCTCAGTACGGCGCCGGGCTCGGGCGAGCCGGACCGGAGGGGCGCACCGTTGAGCGTGGCGCCCCGGCCGCGTACCGCGACGGCCATCTCCTGGAGCACGGGGGCGTACGTCCACGAGGCGATGAGCTCACCGTGGTGGGCGAGGGCGACGAGGGTGCAGAATCCGGACTCGCCACGGACGAACTGGCGGGTGCCGTCCACGGGGTCCACGATCCACACCGGCGCGTCCCCGGACAGCGCGCCGTACACGGCCGGATCGGCGTGCACCGCCTCCTCGCCGACCACCACCGAACCCGGCAGGATGCGGGTCAGCGCTGCGGTGAGGTGCTTCTCCGCCTCCCGGTCGGCGCTGGTGACGAGGTCGTGCGGACCGCTCTTCTCGATGATGTCGTCGGCGGCGAGCTTGCGGTGGCGGGGCATGATCTCCGTGGCCACCGCCTCGCGTACCGCCTCCTCGACCAGCGCCACCTGCCCGACACTCCCGGCGCTTCCGGTGTTCCGTGCGTTTTCGGCGAGAAAGTCATCGATCATGTCTCCAGCTAAGCACGGTCCGGGCGCACCCCCGAAAGCGGACAGGTTTCCGGGCCGTGAAACCCCCTGTCCGGGGACGGGCACGGGGGCGGGGCCGCCCAGAAGGCAGGCAGGCCCCGCCCCGGGGCCCGTCAGGCTTCGAGCCTCATGTAGAGGCGGGTGCCCTGCTGCCGGTAGCCGAGGCGCTCGTACACGCGGCGTGAGCCCTCACCGGAGAACTCCAGCCAGACCGACTCGGCGCCCCGGTCGAACATCGCCCCGGTCAGGGCGGCCGTGACCGCGCCCGCGATGCCCCGGCCCCGGAAGGCGGGGCGGGTGCCGACGCCGGCGAGTTCGGCGGTCCCCACCGCCGGGGCGGAACAGGAGGCGCCGCCCGCGCAGCTGCCGTCGGGCGCCCGGACGAAACGGACGCCCCCGCCGCTCTCCTGCGTGCGCCGGAGCCGGGCGGTGCCGTGCGCGGTGGGGGCGAAGGCCCCGTCGAAGGACTCCGAGAGGGCGGCGTCGATCGCCGCGTACTCCTCCTCGGAGACCGGCGTCTCCACGAGGAGGTCCGGATCCCCGCCGGCCACGCCGCCATGGGGGCCTCCCGTTCGGATCACGCTGGGCCGCGGGGTCAGCGTGGCGGGGGTGCAGACCAGGTACGGATGCACCTCCTCGACGGTGAAACCGGCGCCCCGCAACGCCGCCTCCACGGCGGGGGCGGCGTCCGGTGCGAACTCCAGGCGGGGCAGCAGCCCGCGCCCGCGGAAGGCACCGACGAGGGCACGCACGTCGTCCGGGGTCGGCCGGGCGCCGGGCAGAGGGGTGGCGTAGTTGACGTACGGGCTGGACGTGGCGGGGTCGAATCCCGCGACGAATCCGCCGGTCTCCACGGTGTCGGGACGACGCTGGAGATGGGCGACGGCGAAGCTCTGGACGTTGGTGTCCATGATGGTGGTGACCTCACGAAGGTGACAGGGAGGGAACGCGTCCCGCACGGCCCGTGACGGGCGTGCGGAGCGGCGCTTGCTTGCGTGTCGTGCCTGCTCCGGGCAGGGAGCGGCGGCGGTGCGCCGGGCACCGCATCGTGGGGCCGCCGTGCAGTACGGCGTGGTACCGGCCGGCAGGTGCCGCCGAAGCGGACCTGTACCTGTCAGTACCGACGACGGCCACTGAGGGACGTCGTGGACAATTGGCTCATTCCTTAGCGATCCGCCTGTACGGGCCGGGAGGGGCCCGCACGCCTGAGGCGCGGCAAGCCTGCCACTGCGGCTACGGGCACGCAATCCCTTTTCCGGGACGCGCGGTCGCCGTCCCGGGCGGGCGGCACCACCGGTTCCCACCGCCCCGCCTGCCGCGCGTACGCACCACCGACCGGGCCCGCCCGCGGCCGCCGGTTGGCGTCACCGGCGGATTCCGTCCTACGGTCGAGGGGTCGGCAACCGACGACGCAACCCCCACGACCCCGGAGATGTGCGAGATGGCGAAGATCCTGTTTGTGGTGACGGGCGCGGACCACTGGACCCTGGCGGACGGCAGTAAGCACCCCACCGGCTTCTGGGCCGAGGAGGCCGTCGCCCCCTACGAGGCGTTCAAGGCGGCCGGTCACGAGGTCGTCGTCGCCACCCCGGGCGGAGTCGAGCCGACCGTGGACCGGGGGAGTCTCGCCCCGGAGGTCAACGGCGGGCAGGAGAACGCCGACCGGATCGCCGCGACGCTGGCCGGCATGGACGAGCTGCGTACGCCGCTGGCCCTGGACGACGTCCGGCTGGACGAGTACGACGCGGTCTTCTACCCCGGCGGCCACGGGCCCATGGAGGACCTCGCCGTCGACCCCGTGTCCGGCGAACTCCTGACCCGCGCACTGGATTCGGGCAAGCCGCTCGGCGTGGTGTGCCACGCCCCGGCCGCCCTGCTCGCCGCGAAGCGCCCGGACGGCTCCCCCACCTTCGCCGGGTACCGGCTGACCGGGTTCACCAATGCGGAGGAGACCCAGGCGGGCTTCGCGGACAAGGCGCGCTGGCTGCTGCAGGACCGGCTGGTGGAACTGGGCGCGGATTTCCAGGAGAGCGACCCGTGGGCACCGTTTGTGATCACCGACCGGAACCTGATCACGGGTCAGAACCCGGCCTCCTCGGCACCGTTGGCCGCCGAGCTGCTCAAGAGGCTTGGCTGATCGTCCCGTTCCGTTCGGCCGGTCCGTTGCGTTCGGCCGGTCCGTTGCGTTCGGCCGGTCCGTTCGGTCCGTTCCGCGCGGCGCGGATCGGCCCGGGCGCCTGCCGTGGGGCGTGTCAGTACCAGTCGCGGTGTACGGGCGGCTGGCAGAGTTCCAGGATCACGTCGCCCGCTTCCGGCTCCTCGGCGGGAAGCGGGCGCACCCGGGCGCCGACCTCCACCAAGTGCGGGGCTGCCCCGACGACTTGGCAGCGGAAGACGAACCCTTCCGGGAAGCGGACCAGGGATTCGTTGCGGGCGTCCTCGGTGTAACGGTGGACGACCGCGGTCCGTACGACGACGCCGTCACCGGAGCTGCGCTCCGGGGCGAAGTCGCTCGACGCACAGACCGGGCAGAGCAGCCGGCGGAAGGAGGCCGTCCCGCACCAGCGGCAACGCTGATAGGGCAGCCCCGTCTCTTCGGCCACCTTGTGCGCGGTGCCACTTGCTGACTGGAACATGTCGGGACCCCCTGCGCTCGGCTCGAACGCGCCGCACCTCGACAGCGGCGCGTCCGCACCATATGGCACTCAGTGCCTAGAGGTAAAGACACTGAGTGCCCATTGTTGCATTCGGGCTGCCCCGGGCCCCGCCTTCGGCCGCCCCCGGCCCCCGCGTTCGGCCGCCCCCGGCCCCCGCGTTCAGCACTCCGTCACGGCACCGCGTTCAGCTCTCCTCCACCGCCGCCTCGATCTGCTGGACGACCCTCCACATCGGGGTTCCGCGTTGCGCCACCATGACGATCACGTCCCGCGCGGACCCCTCCGCCCCCTCGGCGCCACCCACCTCGAACACGCCCGGAAGCGCGGTGCGCCCGGCCGGTCCGGCCGGGGTGGACCAGAGCTCCCGCACCATGTCGAGGGCGCTGTCGACGGCCGCCCAGGCATCCCCGTCACCGCCCGAACGCAGCCAGAGGCGGAGGCCGTTGTTGTGCGCCGCCGCCACCGAGGCGGCGGCAACCTCGGCCCGCAGCACCCCGTCGGGCAGGTCGCGGTAGGCGTGCCGGAGGTAGCCCGCGAAGATCTGCTCGTACCGCCGCACGACGGAGAGTTCATAGGCCCGCAGCCCCGGCACCTCACGGGTCAACCGGTAGCGCCGGACCGAGAATTCGGGCTTCGCCGCATACATGTTCAGCACGATCCGTGCCGCGCCGCAGACCGTGCCGATAGGGTCGGCGGCGTCCCTGCCGTCCGCGGTCTCCGCGGCTTCCGCCGCGGAGAGGAAGGCCGTCGTCTCGGCGAGACAGCTCTCGTGGTCCGGGAAGACCACGTCGTCCTTCGACGGGAAGTAGCGGAAGAACGACCGTCGTCCGACCCCGGCGCGCGCGACGATGTCGTCCACCGTGGTCCGCTCGAAGCCCTTCTCCATGAAGAGCTCGAACGCCGCCTCGGCGAGCGCCTCCCGCATAGGGGCCTTCTTCGCTGGTCTGCGCGCATCGGTCATGCCGCGCAACGTAGCACCGGACACCCCGATCTGGCACTGCGTACCTTTACAGAGGGTACTGAGTGCCATAATCTCGGCACTACGAACACCACCAGGTAGGAGAGCCGTCGTGAGCTTGAGGATCGTTGTCTGTGTGAAGTACGTGCCCGACGCGACCGGTGACCGGGGGTTCGCCGATGACCTGACGGTGGACCGTGAGGACG
>NZ_JBSFHV010000032.1:0-80385 GCF_053597235.1 Streptomyces sp. NPDC001493 | reverse complement strand
GTTCTGGTCGGCGAGTTGCTGCTGCAGTGATTCGGCGGCGTATTGCTCATCGACGGAGAGGATCAGAACCTTGTAGTCGGTAAGCCGCCCTCCGGCCGGGGCGGTGGCCCGGCCGGAGGGCGGACGATCACCACGATTTGTACCCGATGACCACCCTTCCCTCCCGCACTGGCGTCCGGTTTCCGTCGCGGGCGAACGCGACGTTCCTCACGCCCGCTCCCCCGTCGGCGCCCGCAGACACAGTTCCGTACCCGGCCACCGCGACCTCAGCCACCGGTCGTGGCTGGCGACCACGACGGTCCCGGGGCCGGCGCCCAGCGCTTCCTCCAACTCGTCGGCGAGCCGGGGCGAGAGATGGTTGGTCGGCTCGTCGAGCAGCAGCAGGTCCGGTGGGTCCGCGACCAGCAGGGCGAGGGCGAGCCGGCGGCGCTGACCGGCCGACAGCTCACCGACCCTGCTGTCGAGATCCCGCGCGGCGAAGAGTCCCAGGGCTGCGAGCGGGACACGTTCGGACCGTTCCTCGCCGAGCCCGAGGGCGTAGGTCTCGGCGACGGTACGGCCGGGATGCTCGAACACCGTGTCCTGGGCCAGCAGTCCGGTCCGCAGTCCCTCCCGGCGCCGCACCCGGCCGGCCGGGGCCATGAGTCCGCCCGCCAGCACCGCGAGGAGCGTCGACTTGCCCGCGCCGTTCGGTCCGGTGACCAGCAGGCGGTGGCCGGGGTGGAGGTCCAGGCGGTCGAGGGTGAGGCGGCCGGGCACCCGGACGTCCCGGAGGGAGAGCAGCGGGGCGTCGCCCGCGGACGGAGCGACGGGTTCGGCGGGCCGCTGCTCCGGGGTACGGAAGCGCAGCGGCTCCGGCGGTGCGGGGACCCGCTGCCGCTCCAGTTCGACGAGTCGGCGGGCGGCGTTGCGCACTCGCCGGGCGATCTGGTTCTGGACGCGGCCCGCGGAGTGGCCGTACCCCATCTTCTCGTTGTCGCGCGGCCCCCGGTCCGGGGCGACCCGGTGGGCCGTGACCTCCACCGCGTCGCGCAGCTCGGCGAGTTCCTTCTCCTCCTCCTCGAAGCGGCGCTGCCAGCTCTCCCGGGCGGCACGCCGCTGGTCCTGGTACGCGGTGTAGCCCCCGCCGTAGTGGACCGGCCCCCGGACGGCGGGGTCGAGGTCGATCAGGTCCGTGCAGACGGCGTCGAGGAACGCCCGGTCGTGCCCCGCCACCACGACGGCCCCGGGCATCTCGCACAGCCGGCGCTCCAGGAACGCGGCGGCCTCGTCGTCCAAGTGGTTGGTGGGCTCGTCGAGGAGGAGCGCGGTGGGCCGGCGGATCAGCAGCGCCGCCAGGGCGAGCCGCCCCCGCTGACCGCCGGAGAGGGAGCCGAGGGTGCGGTCGTGGGGCAGCGCCCCGATACCGAGGCCGTCGAGGACGAGCCGGGCGCGCCGGTCGGCGTCCCACGCCTCGTGCTCCTCGGCCTGCTCCAGGCAGTGTGCGTACCGGGCGAGGAGGTCGGCGTGGCCGGGGGTGTCCTCCGGTGCGGCGGCGATCTCCCCGGAGAGCAGGTCGAGTCGGGCGAGGTCCGCGCGGGACTCGGCGAGGGCGTCGTCGAGCACCTCGGTGAGGGTCGCTCCGCCCTCGTACGGCATCTCCTGGTGGAGGTGACCGAGGCCGGCGGGGCGGACGACGATGCCGGAGTCGGGCTCGGTCACCCCGGCGAGGACTCTCAGCAGGGTGGATTTTCCGGCGCCGTTCTCCCCGATCAGGCCGATACGGCGGCCGGGGGCGGCGGTGAGGGAGACGCCGTCGAGCACCCGGCGCCGTCCGAGCGTGACGACGAGGTCGTGGGCGAGCAGGGCGGGTCGGCTCATGGGGATCACCTGGGTTCGTTCGGTCGCGGTGCCCGCAGGGCGGGGCCTCGGGCCTCTCGTCCGGGCCCTGCGGGGCACGCGGGACCGGCACGCCCCGGACGAGAGGCCCCCGCGCGCGGGCGGGGGAACGGCGGGCGGTCAGTGCGCGTCGGGCGCGTCCGCCTCCGTCAGCCGTCCGTCGGCCAGGCGCAGCCGACGGTTCACCCCGATCTCCGCGAGGAACCGCTCGTCGTGGCTGACGACCACGAAGGCCCCCTGGTAGGCGTTGAGCGCGCTCTCCAGCTGGCCGACGCTGACCAGGTCGAGGTTGTTGGTGGGTTCGTCCAGCAGCAGGAGCTGCGGCGCCGGTTCGGCGTAGAGGACGCAGGCGAGGGTGGCCCGCAGCCGCTCGCCGCCGGAGAGCGCCCGCACCGGCAGATGCGCGCGCGACCCCCTGAAGAGGAAGCGGGCCAGCAGATTCATCCGCTCCGCCTCCGGCAGCGCGGGTGCGAAGGCCGCGAAGTTCTCGGCGACGGTGCGGGCGGGGTCGAGCAGGTCGAGGCGCTGGGAGAGGTACGCGATGCGGCCGTCGGCCCGCCTCAGGGTCCCGCCCTCCGGCGCCAGTTCGCCCTGGACGATCCGCAACAGGGTGGACTTGCCTGCCCCGTTGGATCCGGTGAGCGCGATCCGCTCGGGGCCGCGGATCTCCAGGTGCACCCCGTCACCGGCGAACAACTCCCGGTCGCCCCGGCGGACCTGGACGTCCTCGCCCAGGAAGACGGTCCGTCCTGCGGGTACGCGGGTCTCGGGGAGTTCCAGGGTGATCCGCTGGTCGTCGCGGAGGGCGCGGCCCGCCTCGTCGAGCCGGGCCCGGGCGTCCCCGACACGGGTGGCGTGCATGCCGTCCGCCTTGGCCGCCGACACCTGGGCGCTGCGCTTCAGTCCGCCCGCCACGATCTTGGGCAGCCCGGCGCTCTTGATGTTCCGGGCGGCGTTGCTGGAGCGGCGCTGGGCGCGCTCGCGGGCTTGCTGCATCTCCCGCTTCTCCCGCTTCACCTCCTGCTCTGCGCTGCGGACGTTCTTCTCGGCGACCTCCTGCTCGGCGCGCACCATCTCTTCGTAGGAGGTGAAGTTCCCTCCGTAGAAGTGGACTTCGCCCCGGTCGAGTTCGGCGATGCGGTCCATCCGGTCGAGCAGCTCGCGGTCGTGGCTGACCAGGAGGAGGCAGCCGTTCCACTCCTCGATCACGGTGTAGAGCTTCTGGCGCGCGTCGAGGTCCAGGTTGTTGCTCGGTTCGTCGAGGAGGAGCACGTCGGGGCGCCGCAGGAGTTGCCCCGCGATCCCGAGTGAGACGATCCGGCCGCCGCTGAGGGTGTCCAGGGGCTGGGTCAGCGTGACGTCTTCGAGGCCGAGACGGTCGAGTTGCGCCCGGGTGCGCTCCTCGATGTCCCAGTCGTCGCCGATCGCGGCGAAGAGTTCCTCGCTCGTGTCGCCGGACTCGATGGCGTCGAGGGCGCGGATCACCGGGGCGACGCCGAGCACCTCGGCCACCGTGAGTCCGACGGTGAGAGGCAGGTCCTGCGGGAGGTGGCCAAGCACTCCGTTCACGGAGACGGAGCCCCGGACCGGCCGGTACTCGCCCGCGATCAGCTTCAGCAGGGTGCTTTTGCCCGCGCCGTTGGGCGCGACGAGTCCGGTGCGGCCGGCGCCGACGGTGAAGGAGAGGTCCTGGAAGACGGGGGTGCCGTCGGGCCAGGCGAAGGTGAGGTTGGAGCAGCTGAGGAACGATGCGGGCATGGAGATGTCCTCGCGATGTGATGCGGGCGCGCGTCGACAGCGGGCCGCCCGGCGGCGAACAGGGGTGGGGGTACGACAACGGGAGCCATCACAGCGGCGCGGATGCGCGCCTGCCGGTGGCCGATCACCTTCGGGTTTCACCCGGAGATGTCGTCGTCACCCTTCACAACTGCTCTCCTTCATCGGTGATCACATCGCTGATCACGTGTCGTCCACGATAACAGCCGGGTCCGGTCCGGTGCCGGGAATTATCGGCGGGACGGAAGGGGCACCCCGGCGCCCACGCGCCCCGGCCCGTCTCAGCAGGTCAGAGCGTCGGCCAGCGGCGAGGAGGCTTCCCCGGTCCGGGACGCCCCGCGCCTGGCCATCCGGCATCCGAGGCAGCCCGGGTGCCCCGCCCGGGCCCGGGTGTCGCGCACCCGCCAACTCCACTCCTCCGGGGGCCGGGGGCCGCCGGGCTTGCCCCAGCCCGCCAGATGCAGCAGCCAGGTGACGACGCCCGCCGCCGCGGTCACCGCCCCGGCCAGCAGCACGCCGAGCGGGGAAGCCGCACAGACGGCGGCTCCGGCGCCCGTGACGCCGACGATCGCAAGGGCCGTACCGGCCCATCCCGCCAGGGTGTGGCCGAGGTCGACGTCACCGTGTGCGCTCAACACTCTCTCCGTCCAGGAAAATGACAGCGGCAGGCTCCGAAGAGATATTTCATCTCACGAGCTAAGTAACTTAGATGCTAAGGAGAATGCTCGTGGAGGGCAAGCCCCGCCCCGATGCCTCGGCCGAGCAGGCACTTCAGCGCATGGACCAGTTCGTCGCGCTGAGTCTCGTGGGCCAGAGCGACGTCGCCCAGTCGCTGGGGCTCAACGTCACGGATCTGACCTGCCTCGGGCACATCCTCGGGGCGGGCCCCGACGCGCTGACCGCGGGAGACCTCGCCGAGCGTGCCGACCTCACGACCGGCGCCATCACCGGCGTGCTCAACCGTCTGGAGCGCGCCGGCTTCGCCCGCCGACAGCCCGACCCCGGCGACCGCCGACGGGTCCGGATCGTCGCCGACGAGTCCGCGGCAAGCCGGGTGGTCGCGGTGTACGAACCCTTCTACCGGCGGCTGACGGCCCTCTTCGCCGACTACTCGCCCGATGAGACCGCGGTGCTGGCAGACTGGTTCACCCGCGCTTCCGACGAAATGCGTGCCCACCTCGCCGAATTGCGGGGCTGAGGGTCTCCCGGACCCAACGGACCGCAGACGGTCTCCGCCTCCGAACCGATGATCATCAGCAAGTACGGGGCGAGATGAGCCCGATCATCGCGTACGAGTCGTACTGGGCGAGCAGGTCGACACTGCGCAGCACCCAGCCCCGGTCCGCCCGGCCCAGATCCGCCGGACACCATCTACGCGCGAGGGCCGCAGAGCCGCGTGACTGGCGGTGCCGCGTCCGGCGGTCAGGGTGACGAGTGCAGCCGAAGGACGGGGTGCACCGCCCGGGAGTCCCCGCCGGAGGGCCGCGACTGCCGCTTCGCCCCGCGTACCCAGGAGTTCGAGCCCTGACGGCCGGTTCGAGGAAGATCAGCCGCACACCGGAAGCGGTGCCGGCCCCGTGGTGGGGCGGCACCGCTTCGACGGCGGGCCCGGCACTCGTACTACAGCTGCGGGTAGATGTCCCCGCTGCTCATTCCGGACTGCTGCTCGCTGCGGTCGCGCATCTTGCGGGCCTTCTCCGCGAGGCGCTGCCGCTCCTCGGGGTCCTTCGCCTTTTCGGCGGCCTCGCTCAGCTGCTGGGCCTTGTCCCGCATCTGGCGGGCCAGCTTGGCGGGTTCGTCCGCTCCGCTCATCACCACTCCTCGTCCGCTGGACATCCGACGCTCCCAGCGAAGCAGCAGGACGGGGCGGACGCATCTCGGCGGGCCGGGGCGGACCGGCTCCTGCCCTGCGGGCGGCTATTCCCCGGCGGTCTCCGCGGCTGCGGGCGTTTCGGCCGGGGGAAGCCTGGTGGCGGTGTAGTCCGCGACGGCTGCCTCCAGGCCGATGTCGTGCTGGGCGCGCTCGGAGAGGAACCACCGGTGCTCCAACAGCTCGTGGTAGAGCTCGGCCGGGTCCATGGAGCCCCGCAGGTCGAGCGGGACGGCACGGACCGTGGGCCTGAACTGGTCGCGGACCCAGCGGTGCGCGAGAACCTCGGTACGCGCCCCGAGCGGGTCGCCGGGGGCGTAGTCGTCCTGGGTGGCCATCCAGCTCTCCAGGTCGTTGAGGAGCCGCCGCGCCTGGTTCTCCTCGGTGTCGAGACCGGTCAGCCGCAGCAGCTGGCGCTGGTGGTGGCCGGCGTCGACGACCTTGGGCACGAAGGTGACGGTGTCGCCGTCCGGCGAGTTGACGATCTGCATCTCGGCCACGTCGAAGCCCATGTCGTTGAGCCGGCGCACCCGTCGCTCGATGTAGTGGTACTTGCCCGCCGGGTAGACGGAGGTACGGGTCAGCTCCTGCCACAACGCGGTGTACCGGCGGGAGATCTCGGCGCCGAACGCGATCGGGTCCACCGAGGGATGGAGCGCTCCGGCGGCCTCCAGGTCGAGCATCTCACCGCTGATGTTGACGCGGGCGAGGTCGATGTCGTACTCCCGCTGACCGTTACTCAGCCGTTCGTGGGTCTCCCCGGTCTCGGCGTCCACGAGGTAGGCCGCGTAGGCGCCCGCGTCGCGCCGGAAGAGGGTGTTCGAGAGCGAGCAGTCGCCCCACGCGAATCCGACGAGGTGCAGCCGGACGAGCAGGACCGCGAGGGCGTCCATCAGCCGGTGCACGGTGGACGGGCGCATCGTGGTCTCGAACATCGAGCGGTAGGGCAGCGAGCCGTTGAGGTGCCGGGTGATGAGTACGGGCTCCAGCGGCTCCCCGTCCGCCCCGGCCCGTCCGGTGACCACGGCGAGCGGGTCGACCGCGGGTATCCCGAGCCGGTCGAGGGTGCGCAGTTGGTCGTACTCGCGGACGGCCGGGCGCTCGGCGAGTTCCTTGACGGCGATCACGTCGGCTCCGGCGCGGGCGTAGCGCACCACGTGCCGGGAGATGCCGCGCGGCAGCGGTACGAGGTACTTCTCCGGCCACTCCTCCAGCGGCAGGTGCCACGGCAGCTCCAGGAGGAGTGCGGGGTGTTCCGGGTTGGTGGCGCTGATCTGCAAAGCCATGGCTCGCCTCGCTCGTACGGGTGCGGGGCACCAGTGTGCGGGACGTGGTCGTAGGAGGAGGGCGGCGGGGTGGTGGAGGGGCCGGCGGCACCCCTCCTGAAGGTGCGTCAGGCGTCCCGGGTCCGCTGCTCCGGTGACGTGCGTGCCGCTCCGACGGCGACGGTGTTGGCGCCGACGATGACGAAGACCGCCGTCCACGCGGCCGCGTCAAGGTGCTGGTGGAGCACGACGAGACCGATCAGGGCGGCGAAGACCGGGTTGGCGCTCATGACCGTGCCGAAGAAGTGCGCCGGGACGCGTCGCAGCGCGAGCAGGTCGGCGAGGAAGGGCACCGCCGAGGAGAGCAGCCCCGCCGCCAGCGCGCAGGCGAGGGTGGCGGGAGTGGGGGGATGCCGCCAGAGCGTCAGTGCGCCGACGGGGAGGTAGAGCGTGCCGGAGACGACCGCCGCGGTGGCCGATCCCTCAAGTCCGGGCAGACGCCGGCCCACGGTGCGGTTGAGCAGGATGTAGCTTCCCCAGCACACCGCGGCCACCAGTGCCAGGCCGATACCGGGGTAGTCGGTGGACGGGGAGGGGCGGGCGAGCACGACGACGGCGGCGGCGGCCGCCGTCGCGCACAGGGCGTCGAGGCGGCGGCGGCCGCCGTCGCGCACAGGGCGTCGAGGCGGCGACGGGAGCCGGCCAGCGCCACGGCCAGAGGTCCGCAGAACTCCAGGGTGACGGCCAGCCCGAGTCCGATGCGTTCGATGGCCGCGTACAGGGACAGGTTCATCACGGCGAACACCAGCGCCAGTGCCAGCACCGGTCGCCACTGTGCCGCGGTGAACGAGCGCGGGCGCGGCCTGCCGACCGCCCACAGGACTCCGGCGGCCACCCACTGGCGGATCGCGACCACTCCCGCCGGGCCGATGGCGGGGAACGCCAGCGCCGCCACCGAGGCTCCGATCTGGTTGGACAGACCACTGCCCAGCATCAGCGCCACCCCGGCCCGGCGGCTTCCGGTCCGGTCCGGTGCCCCACCGCCGTCGGTCAGGGCGCGCACGGTGTCCGTCGAGGTTTCCATGGCCCGACCGTGCGCTCCCTCCACGGATACGCAAAATGCATGCGCCGCACTGTCGATACGCTGAGCGTATGGATGTGCACGGGGGAAGCACCGCCGGACCGGAGCTCAAGCACCTGCGCTGTCTGGTGGCCATCGTCGACTCGGGCAGTTTCACGGACGCGGCCCTGGAGCTGGGCGTCTCACAGGCGGCCGTCTCCCGCACGCTTCTCGCCCTGGAGAGAACCCTCGGCGTCCGGTTGCTGCACCGCACCAGCCGCACGGTGGAGCCCACCGCGGCCGGCGTGCGGGTCCTTGCCCGGGCCCGCCTGCTGCTGGCCGCCGCCGCCGAGCTCGTGGCCGACGCCACGGCCGGCCACAGCCGTCTGCACATCGGCCACGCCTGGTCGGCCTTCGGCCGCCACACCACCGAGTTCCAGCGCCGCTGGAGTCAGGAGCACCCCGGGACCGAGCTCAGGCTCGTTCGCCACAACTCCCCCACCGGAGGGCTCGCGGAAGGGCTGTGCGACCTCGCGGTGGTCCGCAGCGCCCTCGATCTCGATCGCTGGTCGCACGCCCTCGTCGGTTTCGAGCACCGCCAGGTGGCTCTCGCCTCCGACGACCCCTGGGCCCACCGTCGCAGCGTCGGTCTGGAGGAAGTCGCCACCCGTACCCTCGCCCTCGACCGCCGTACCGGCACCACGACCCTGAACCTGTGGCCCGAGGACCGACGGCCCGCCGTGGAGCACACCCACGACATCGACGACTGGCTCGCCTCCATCGCCTCCGGCCGCTGCGTCGGCGTCACCCCCCGGGCCACCGCCGCCCAGTACCGCCGCGACGGCATCGTCTACCGGCCTCTGCGTGACGCCGCACCCGTCCCTGTCCACCTCGTGTGGCGGCGGCACGATCCCCACCCGGCCACCCGCGCCGCGGTCGCCCTCGCCATCGGCCTCTACGGCGAGGACCGGCGGACTCCTGCGGACCGGCGGCGCTGACCGACCGCCGCCACACCCTTCGCCGCCGGGCCGCGGGCAGGGCCCGGCCCGCTCCGGACCCGGGCGGCCCGCGTCCGGCCGACGGCAGGTCTCCGGCCCGGGTCACCACCGCGCGGTGCCCGGGCGCGCGGTGTGGTCGGGCAGGCCCCGGGTCCGGCGCGCCTCCTTGAGTTCCGCCTCGTACAAGTGGGCTCGCCCGGCGACCAGTTCGTCGACCAGGCGTCGTTCGACGTCGGCGAAGGGCCGGTAGTACGTGCGGTCGTACGCCTCGACGATCTGGAACGTCCAGTGGCCCGGGATGACGTTACGGCCCACGATCTCCCGCTCCACCAGGTCCGCCGCACCGTCGTGGCCGGCCTCGCGAAGGAGCCGTACGGCTTCGTCGAGCTGGAAGTCGGCGCCCCCGGTGAGCTGGTGGAAGGTATAGAGGGAACCGCGGGCGCGCTCGGTGGTCTCCAGCGCCTCCGACAGGGCGCCCAGGGCGCGGACGGTCGCGTCGCCCACCCCGTCGGGGCGGGTGTGGGCGGTGTCCGGGCGGTCGGCGTGTTCTTCGCTCATGCCCCGGTACCTGCCCGTCCCCCGGCCCCGGACGGGGTCCGGGCCGCCCCGGCCACCCGACCGGGCGTGCGCGGTGCGCGCGACGGGCCGCGTACGGCCCACGCCCCGCACCGGGGACCGGGGCGGGGCGTGGGCCGTACGGGACGTCGGCCGTACGTATATGCCGTGCGTGGGCCGCGCGGGCTGTCGCGCGACCGGGTGGGGCAAGGATCAGAGGGCGGTCATGACGTGCTTGATCCGGGTGTAGTCCTCGAAGCCGTACGCGGAGAGGTCCTTGCCGTAGCCGGACTTCTTGAACCCGCCGTGCGGCATCTCGGCGACCAGTGCCATGTGGCTGTTGATCCAGACGCAGCCGAAGTCGAGGTTCTTCGACATCCGCATCGCGCGGGCGTGGTCCCTGGTCCACACCGAGGAGGCGAGCGCGTACTCGACTCCGTTGGCGAACTCCAGGGCCTGGGCCTCGTCGGTGAAGGACTGGACCGTCATGACGGGGCCGAAGACCTCGTTCTGGATGATCTCGTCGTCCTGGCGCAGGCCGGAGACGACGGTCGGCGCCCAGAAGTAGCCCTTGTCGCCGACCCGGTGGCCGCCCGCCTCGACGGTGGCGTGCGCCGGGAGACGGTCGATGAACCCGCTGACCTGGGCCAGCTGGTTGGCGTTGTTGAGGGGGCCGTAGAGCACGTCCTCGTCGTCCGGCAGGCCGGTCCTGGTGCCCTTGGCCGCCGCGGCGAGCGCCGACACGAAGGCGTCGTGCACCGACTCGTGGACGAGCACGCGGGTCGCGGCCGTGCAGTCCTGGCCGGCGTTGAAGAAGCCGCCGACGATCAGGTCCTCCACGGCCTTCTCCAGGTCCGCGTCCTCGAAGACGACCGCGGGGGCCTTGCCGCCGAGCTCCAGGTGGACGCGCTTGACGTCCTTGGCCGCCGAGGCGGCGACCTGCATGCCGGCCCGTACGGAACCGGTGATCGAGGCCATCGCGGGGGTCGGGTGCTCCACCATCATGCGGCCGGTCTCGCGGTCGCCGCAGACGACGTTGAAGACGCCGGGCGGCAGGTCCATCTCCGCCAGCACGCCGCCGATGATCTCGGCGATGAGCGCGGTCGACGCCGGGGTGGTGTCGGAGGGCTTGATCACGACGGCGTTGCCCGCCGCGAGGGCCGGGGCGAACTTCCAGACCGCCATCAGCAGCGGGTAGTTCCAGGGGGCGACCTGGGCGCAGACGCCGACCGGCTCGCGCCGGATGATGGAGGTCATGCCCTCCATGTACTCGCCGGCCGAGCGGCCCTCCAGCATCCGGGCGGCGCCCGCGAAGAACCGGATCTGGTCGATGGCGGGGGCGAGTTCCTCGCTCAGGGTGAGGTGGAGCGGCTTGCCGGTGTCGCGGCTCTCGGTGGCGACGAGCTCGTCCGCCCGCGCCTCCATCGCGTCGGCGATCCTGAGCAGGGCGCGCTGGCGCACGGCGGGGGTGGTGTCGCGCCACACCGGGAACGCCGCCGCCGCGGCGGCCATGGCGGCGTCGACGTCGGCCTGGCCGGAGAGCGGCGAGGTGGCGTAGACGTCACCGGTGGTGGGGTCCACCACGTCGAGGGTGCGACCGTCCGCGGCGTCCACGGATACGCCGTCGATGTAGTTGCGGAACGTGGTGCTCATGGAACGGGTTCTCCTGGTCAGACGGTGGTACGGGCGGACAGGTGCTCGTGGACGGCGGGCCAGCCGCCGTCCGCCGCGCGGGCGAAGACGATCGTCTCGCGCTCCAGCAGCGTCTCCTCGCCCGAGGAGGTGGCGATACGGGTCTCCACGTCGTGGCTGAAGACCGCGGTGTCCCCGAGGTACTGGATCAGCTGGTCCGTGGAGGTGCAGGCCAGGACGCGGAAGTCGTCCTCCTCCACCCAGCGCTGCCACAGGGCACGGTACTCGGCGGTGGAGGCCAGCCGCTGGGGGGTGGTGTGGAAGACGAAGGTCGCGTCCGGGGCGAAGGCGCCGAAGTAGTCGTCGAGGCGGCCTTCCGCGAAGGCCGCGACGAGTGCGTCGGCGGCGGCCCGCACGTCCTCGTGTCCGGGGGTGTCGCTCATTGATCGGCTCCTTGCCGTGGGGGGAGGCCTGGGTGGTGTCCGGGTGGGGTGTGACGCGTGGGGTGCGCGCCCGTACGGTCGATCCGCGGCGGTCAGCCCACGGCGGTCGCGGCCGCCACCGGCTCCCCGGGGCCGCCGGTGATGGGCGGGACCTCCGTGTCGGCGGCGCGGACGAAGCGGGGGCCGGCGGGGCCGTAGACCGCGCGGGGCTCGGGGAAGAGGGTGAGCAGCGCGAGGTAGATCACCGCGGCGAGGACGAGGCCGACCGGCAGGGAGATGTCCGCGCCGGAGGCGAGGTCGCCCAGGGGGCCGACGAACTGGCCGGGCAGGTTGGTGAAGAGGAGGGCGACGACGGCGGAGACCAGCCAGGACGCCATGCCGCGCCAGTTCCAGCCGTGGGCGAACCAGTACCGGCCGCCGCGCCGGCGGCGGTTGAAGACCTGGAGCGCCTCGGGGTCGTACCAGCCGCGCCGGGTGACGTAGCCCAGCGCCATGACGACCATCCACGGGGCGGTGCAGGTGATGATCAGCGTGGCGAAGGTGGAGATGGACTGGGCGAGGTTCAGCGCGAAGCGGCCGACGAAGATGAAGGCGATGGAGAGCACGCCGATGAAGAAGGTGGCCTGGACGCGGCTGAAGCGCGGGAAGACGCTGGAGAAGTCGAGGCCGGTGCCGTAGAGCGAGGTGGTGCCGGTGGAGAGACCGCCGATGAGGGCGATCAGGCAGAGCGGCAGGAAGTACCAGCCCGGCGAGACGGCGAGCAGTCCGCCGACGTAGTTCGGGGCGGCCGGGTCGACGTACTTGGCGGCCTTGGCGGCGATGATCGACGCGGTGGCCAGGCCGAAGAGGAACGGCAGCAGGGTGGCGATCTGCGCGAGGAACGCGGCGCCCATCACCCGGCGGCGGGGCGCTCCGGCCGGGATGTAGCGGGACCAGTCGCCGAGGAAGGCGCCGAACGAGACCGGGTTGGAGAGCACGATCAGCGCCGCCCCGATGAACGACGGCCAGAACAGCGGATCGGCGGTCGAGGCGAAGGAGCCCGCGTAACCGGGGTCGAAGTCGCCCCAGAAGGCGAAGGCGCCGAGCACGAAGAGCGCGGAGGCGGCCATCACCGCGATCTTGTTGACCAGCAGCATGAAGCGGAAGCCGTAGACGCAGACGGCCAGGACGAGTACGGCGAAGATCGCGTAGGCGATGCCGTACGAGACGTCGGACTCGGGGACGTGGACGAGCCGGTGCGCTCCGCCGACGAGGGCGTCGCCGGAGGACCAGACCGAGATCGAGAAGAAGGCGACGGCGGTCAGCAGCGAGAGGAAGGAGCCGACGACGCGTCCGTGCACGCCCAGGTGGGCGGAGGAGGAGACGGCGTTGTTGGTTCCGTTCGCCGGGCCGAAGAGGGCCATGGGTGCCAGCAGCAGCGCCCCGGCGACCAGGCCGAGGACGGTGGCGGCGAGGCCCTGCCAGAAGGAGAGGCCGAAAAGGATGGGGAAGGCGCCGAGGACGCACGTCGCGAACGTGTTGGCACCGCCGAAGGCGAGACGGAACAGATCGATCGGGCGGGCCGTGCGGTCCCCGTCCGGGATCCGCTCGACCCCATAGGTCTCGATTTCGGTGATCGAGCTGGTCACGGGCGTGTCACCTTCCGTTCGTGTCGTGCAGCAGTGACGAGCCCACAGTCTGGCCCCCCGTGTGACCGGCGACAATTGTGTCAGCCACAGAGCGATAGGCTCTTTTCTGTGGCAAGCGACAAACTCACCGTGGAAGATCTCCTCTCATTCCCCGCACTCCAGCTTTCCGTGAAGGCGGGCGGCGCGGGGCTGGGCCGGTCCGTCTCCTGGGCGCACGCCAGCGAACTGGACGATCCGACGCCCTGGCTGCTGGGGTCCGAGCTGATCATGACGGCGGGGCTCGCGGTCCCGGCCACGGCCGCCGCACAGCGCGCGTACCTCGAACGTCTGGACGACGCCGGGGTCTCCGGGCTGGCGCTCTCCGCTCAGCTGCACATGCCCGTCCTGCACGACGACTTCTTCCGGGCGGCCGAGGAACGGGGCTTCCCGGTACTGGAGGTACCGCTCTCGGTTCCCTTCATCGCGGTCGCGCAGGAGGTGGCGGCGGCGGTGCAGGAGGACGCCCGGCACCGCCTCGGTGCCCAGCTCCAGGTCTTCGGCTCGTTGCGCTGGCTGGTCGCGGAGGACCTCGACACCCCCACCCTGCTCCGTCGGCTCGAACGTCTCTCCGGTTACGACGTCTACCTCTGCACGCCCCAGGGCCGCCCCTTGCTGCCGGGCGTCCCGGTGCCGGACCCGTCGGTGCTGCCCGACTCCGTGGACGCGCCGCCGACCGTGCCGGGCGGCTTCGTACTGCCCGTCCCCGCGCCCGGCGGCCCGGCCGGATTCCTCGTCGCGTACGAGCGTGAGGGCGCCCGGCCCGCCGGTCTCGCGGTGGCCCAGCACATCGCCACGGTGGCCGCACTGCGCCTGGCGATGGTGCGCAACGAACGCGAGACGCTCCGCCGGGAGGGCGCGGAGACCCTCGCCGAGCTGCTCCAGGAGGTGCTCGATCCGGAGGCCGCGCGCCGACGGCTCGCCCGGCACGCGATCGAGGGCGACACGGTCCTGATGGTGGTGCGCCACACCACCGACGAGGCCCTGCTGCACGTCCTGGAGGACCGGCCGCACCTCCTGCTCACCCGGGGCGAGGACCGTTACGTGCTCGGCGCACCGGAACTCGCCGACGCGGTGGGCACCCTGCCCATGGCGGCGACCGGGATGAGCCGGCCCTTCCGGCCGGGTGCGGCGCTGAAGGTGGCGCAGCGGGAGGCGGTCTGGGCCGCGTCGAAGGCGGCCGAGTCGGGCCGGCCCGTGGTCCGCTACGGCGACGACCTGACGGGCCGTTGGCTGCCGGACGACCCGGCGGTGCTGTCCGCGCTGGTGGAGAACGTGCTCGGCGAGGTGCTCCGGTACGACGCCGCCCACGACTCCCAGCTCCTCGTCTCGGTCCGTACGTGGATGGAGCGGGACCGGCGGACCGAGGCCGCGGCGGCGGCGCTGCACATCCACCCGAACACCCTGGCGTACCGGCTGCGCCGCTTCGGCACGCTGGCGGAACGCGACCTCGCGTCCACCGGCGCGCTGTCGGAGGTCTGGCTGGCGATCCAGGCCGCGGGCACGCTGGGACTCGCCGACCGGGTGGTGTGATCCCTTACGCCCCGAGTGGTGTCCGGCCTTGATCCGCCGGACACCACTCGGCGGGCCTCACGGCCGGGTCGCGCGCGCCGGGCACGGACCGGGCGGATCACCGGACACGGGGCGGGCGGACGCCGGACAATCCGGGGAGCACCCTCCACGTGTCCACCTCGCCCTCGCCGTCAGGAGTCGCCCGTGCGCATGCTCATCAACGTCCCCGAGACCGTGGTCGCCGACGCTCTGCGCGGCATCGCCGCCGCCCATCCCGAGCTGGCCGTCGACGTCCCCGGCCGGCTGATCGTGCGGCGGGACGCCCCCGTCGAGGGCAAGGTGGGGCTGGTCTCCGGCGGCGGATCGGGGCACGAACCGCTGCACGCGGGCTTCGTCGGCCCGGGGATGCTGTCGGCCGCGTGCGCGGGGGAGGTCTTCACCTCGCCGGTGCCCGACCAGATGGTGCGGGCGGCGGCGGCCGTGGACAGTGGCGCGGGGGTCCTCTTCGTCGTCAAGAACTACACCGGGGACGTGCTGAACTTCGAGATGGCGGCCGAGCTCGCCGAGGAGGAGGGCGTACGGGTCGAACAGGTACTGGTGGACGACGACGTGGCGGTCGCCGACAGCACCTTCACCGCGGGGCGGCGGGGCACCGGAGCGGCTCTCTTCGTCGAGAAGATCGCCGGAGCGCTGGCCGAGGAGGGGGCGCCGCTGGAGCGGGTGGCGGAGGTGGCCCGCCGGGTCGACGCCAACTGCCGGAGCTTCGGTGTCGCGCTGAGTGCCGTCACCACTCCGGCGAAGGGCTCCCCCACCTTCGATCTGCCTCCTGGCGAGCTGGAGTTGGGCATCGGCATCCATGGGGAGCCGGGCCGCGAGCGGCGGCCGATGATGACGTCCGGGGAGATCGCCGACTTCGCGGTGCACGCGGTGCTGGAGGACCTGCGTCCCAACGGCCCGGTGCTCGCACTGGTCAACGGCATGGGCGCGACGCCGCTGTTGGAGCTGTACGGCTTCAACGCGGAGGTCCACCGGGTACTTTCCGAACGTCGGGTGCCGGTGGCCCGTACGCTCGTGGGGAATTACGTGACCTCGCTGGACATGGCGGGCTGTTCGGTGACGCTCTGCCGCGTCGACGAGGAGATGCTGCGGCTCTGGGACGCACCGGTACGGACGGCCGCGCTCCGCTGGGGCCGTTGAAGCGTGTTGCGAAAGTCCCGCCTGCCCCGCGACGCCCGGCAGACGGCACTTTGACGACACGCCCTGGGCGCGGGGGCGACCGTACGCCTCCGTGCCGCCGCCGACCGCACCGACCGGCGCCCCGGGCGCCCGCACGCAGATCAGGAGACCCTGTGCTCGACGCCGCATTCTTCCGCCGCTGGATGACCGCGACCGCGTCCGCCGTCGACCGCGAGGCCGACCGGCTCACGGAACTCGACTCGGCGATCGGGGACGCCGACCACGGCAGCAATCTCCGGCGCGGCTTCGCGGCGGTGACCGCAGCCCTGGACGAAGCGGGACCGGCGACCCCCGGGGACGTACTGGCCCTGGCCGGACGGACGTTGATCTCCACGGTGGGAGGGGCCTCCGGACCGCTCTACGGCACCCTGCTGCGGCGTACCGCCAAGTCGCTCGGCACGGAACCCGAGGTGACGGATGGTCAGCTGCGAGGTGCGCTGGCGGACGGCGTCGACGCGGTCGGCCGGCTCGGTGGGGCGCGGCCCGGTGACCAGACGATGATCGATGCCCTGGTGCCCGCCGTCGCGGCGCTGGAGGAGTCGTTCGCGGCGGCGGCCGAGGCGGCGCGTGCGGGGGCCGAGGGGACGGTACCGATGCGGGCCCGCAAGGGCAGGGCGAGCTACCTGGGCGACCGGAGCATCGGCCATCAGGACCCCGGTGCCGCCTCGTCGGCACTGCTGATGGCCGCGCTGGCCGAGGCGGCGGGGGCGACGGACGGTGGCAGGCGGTGAGCGGCGGACGGCAGGTCGGCATCGTGCTGGTCTCGCACAGCGGGCCGGTGGCGGAGTCCGTGGCGGCCCTGGCGCTGGGTCTCGCCGCGGGCGGCGCCGCCGCACCCGTCGCCGCGGCCGGGGGAACGGCGGACGGCGGGCTGGGCACCAGCTCCGGGCTGATCGCCCGCGCGGCACGGTCGGTGGACTCCGGCGCGGGCGTCGCCGTGCTCGTGGACCTCGGCAGCGCCCTGCTCACGGTCAAGGCGATGCTCGAGGACGACGACGAACTCCCCGCGGGGACCGAGCTGTTGGACGCGCCGTTCGTGGAGGGTGCGGTCGCTGCCGTCGTCACGGCTTCGGCGGGCGGCGACCTGGCGGCGGTACGCCGGGCGGCGGCCGAGGCGTACGAGTACCGCAAGGTGTGAGCCCGCGAGCGGTGGGCCCGGCGGATGCACCGGTCCCACCGCTCACGATCAGGCCGCGGCCCCGGCGGCCCCCTCCGCGGCGATCGTGACGCGGGCGCTCCGGGTGACCCCGTCGACGGTCACCGCGAGGGTGACCGTGCCCGGCCGCAGGGCGGTCAGCGTGCCGGTGGCCGGGTCGAGGAGCGCCACGGGCCGGCCGCGGGCCCCGGCGGTGTTCCCGATCCGGAGGTTCGGGGAGCCCGTCCAGTCGGCGCTCACCGGGAAGGCGACCGGTACCGTGCGCGCGCCCTGGGTGATCCGGGCGGACACCTCGGCCCGGCCGCCCGGTGCGAGCGCGGCGGGGGCGTCGAGGGTGAGGCCGTCGACGTGCGCCCGGGTCTGTACGGAGATCCAGTCGGGTCCGCCCTCCCAGGGCCGCCGCCGGGCCGCCGCCTGTTCGGCGGGGGTGATCCGGTCCGTGCCGACCAGGCTCCAGCCGGTGAACCCGCCCTCATCGGCCGGACCTGAGGGAGTCTTGCCCGAGTTGCCGTTGACGAGGTAGGGCACGCCGTCGACGTGCGAGGCGTCGAACACCCCGACGTGGCCGCCAATGAAGGCGGCCCCCTTGCCGGTCGTACGGCGGAACCCGGCGAGCCACTCCTCGACGAGGGCCGCCTCCTTGCGGTCGCCCAGCTGACTGGCTTTCTGCACGGTGGGGTCGCGCGGCGGTACGTGCTCGATCAGCACCACGGAACCGATGCCCGGGTCGGCGGCCGCCGCGTCCAGCTGTTCGCGGAACTCGCGGATCTGCGCGTAGCCGCCGCCCCGCAGGCTGAGGCTGGAGGTGTCGAGCGTGATGAAGCGGGTGCCGTCGTGGTCGAACGTACGGTGGGCCGGGCCGAACCGGTCGGTGAAGGTGCCGATCGAGCCGCCCATCACCTCGTGGTTGCCCGGCACGTAGTACCAGGGCAGGTCGTCGCCGAGTTCCTCGTCCAGCACCTGGCGGGCGAAGTCGAGGTCGGCGGGCGAGCCCTCGTCCACCAGGTCGCCGTCGATCACCAGGAAGTCCGGGTGCGCTGCCTTGATCTCGCGCAGGGTGCGCCGGGCCTGCGCGACGATCGCGCTGTCGGGGTCGCGGGCGACGAACTGCGCGTCGGACATCACCGCGAACCGGGAGTCCCGGCCCTCCGTGTCGGCCGCCGTGGCGATCAGCGGGTCGGCCACCGGCGCCCGGGCGGGCAGGTCGGCGGCGGGCACGACCTGGGCGACGAGGTCGTCGATGACGATCCCGCCGGTGTACTGGGCGCCGGCGGAGGTCTCGGCCAGGTAGAACCGGTACACCGACAGGGGCGTCGGCGCTCCGGCGGGCACGGCGAAGGTGACCTGTCGCCAGCCGGTCCAGGTGACGTACGGGCCGCGGAGCAGTTGGTCCGTCCCGGCGGCGTCCTTGAGGTGGAGCGTGGGCCAGGCGCCCTTGCCGTCCCCGTTGATCCAGAGGGTGAAGGACTGGGGCCGGCCGGGCACCGCGACGGGCTGCGGCGGGGCGGCGTAGGCGGCGCGGGTCGCGGTGGACCGGGTGAAGTCGTAGCTGAGCTTCAGTCCGGTGCCGGTGTGTCCGTCCTCGGTGGCGGTCAGCGAGCCGCCCGCGCGGGCCTGGCTGAACGTCCAGGCGTCCGCGTCGTCGAAGCCGGAGACCGCCTGGTCGGCGAGGCCGACCGTGACGGCCAGCACGGTGGTGGTGCCGTGGACGGAGGCGGTGATCAGCCCGGCCGTTCCGTCGCCGGCGCGGGCGGTGACGGTGAAGGAGCCCCGCCCGTCGTCGTGGACGTCGAAGAGGGCGTGGTCGTAGTCGAGGGTGACGTCGCGGGGTTCGACGGGGGCGCTGTCGCCGTGGGCGTCGAAGCCGACGACACCGAAGGTTCCGGTGGCGCCCTGCCCGGAGAGGCCGAGGCGCTCGGTGGTGGGGTTCACGCGGGTCAGCTCGTCGAGCACGGTGAGCCGGACCGAGCCCCGGGCCCCGCCGCGCTCGGCGAGGATCTCGGCCGTGCCGCCGCGCCGGGCGGTGAACAGGCCGCGCGCGTCGACGGAGCCGACGCCGGGGGCGGCGGTCCGCCAGTGCGGGGTGCCGGCCGCCGGGCCGTACGTCTCGTCGTACCCGGCGGCGGTGAGGGCGCGGGTGAGGCCGGGGAAGACCCGGTCGGGGTGACCGCCCGCGACGGGGTCGTCCCCCGGGGCGGCGGCCGGGGGCGTACGGGTCTCCACCCAGTAACCGGCGAGGGCGCCGCTGCCGTCCGGCACGGTGAGGGCGAGGCCGTTGGGGACGGTGCGTTCGCTGCCGTCGGAGGGGCTGTTCTCCACCTGGAGGGCGTCGCTGCCCGGTTCGCGTGCCACCAGGGTGGAGGAGCCGCCACCGTCCAGGTTGAGCGCGCTCCAGGCCCCGGCCTCGCGCATCATCCGGCCGAGTTCGGTGAGGGTCACCCCGCCACTGTCGGCCTGCCTGCCGTCCACGGTGATGACGTGCATGGTGCGGCCGTCCCGGGAGAATCCGACCGCGGTGCGGGGCGCGGCGGTGTTGTTGCCCTCGCCGTCGTGGTTCTGCTCCACGCCGTCCACGACGAGCAGCTCGCGCCCGCCGACGGCGGTGCGCGGCAGCGGCCCGTCGTCGGTGCGCGCCCGGTACGTCAGCTCCACCGGGTCGCCCGGCCGCAGCGCCGTCAGGAACTCCGCTCCGGCCTCGCGTCCGACGAGGACGGTGGTGTCCTCGGGGACGGGGCCGCTGCCGGGCGTCGCGGAGACGGAGACCACCCGGCCGCCCCGTACGACGGCCTCGGCGACCGGCCGCGCCGAGGCGTTGACGGTCAGCGCGCGGTCGGCGTCGCCCCAGGCGGAGGTGTAGGCGCCGACGGATCCGGCGGGGACGTCGGCCGCGTTGTAGGCGCCGAGGGGGTGGTCGCCTGAGGGCAGGGTGAGCGTGCCCTCGAAGTACAGGTCCAGGACGCGCCCCGCGGCCCCGGGTCCGATGCCGACCGCGTGGGAGGAGCCGGCGGCCGGTGAGTGGTCGAGGGCCCCGTCCCGGACGCCGGGTCCTACCGGTGCGCCGGTCTCGTTGATGTCGAAAAAGTCGGCGTTGACGGCGGCGACGGTGCGGCGGCCCGCTCCGGCGTCGTGGCCGGCCGCGAGCTCGGAGACCGTACGCCGGTCACTGACCTTCCCGGTGGAGAGGTAGTCGGCGCGGACGTCCTCGCGCAGGTCCACGGTGAGCGCGTCGACGCGCAGCCACGTGGCGGCTTCGAGCCGGTCGTACGAGGTGAGGCCGACGCCGGGCGCGACGGGCCGGGAGGTGCGGGTGGTCTCGATGCCGTGGTCGTCGATGACGGGGTCGACGGCGGCGGAGCGCCCGGTGCCCGCCGGGGCGCTCGCACCGGGCGGGGCCACCGGTCTCAGGACCTCGGCGGCGCTGTGCGGGTGGGGGTCGGGTGTCGTGTCGGCGGCGGCGGGGGCGACGGCCCCCACCACGGCCCCGCATACGGTGGCGAACAGCACGAGCGCCCGCGCGGAGCGGACGGCGGGCCCTGGACGTCGACGCACAAGTCCTCCTGCTGAGAGGCGGGTTGGACGGTTCATCAGCGCTTGTGGCGGACAGCATGCCGGGGGTGTACGAGCGGCGCCAGGGGGCGGGAGTGACGGCGGGGACAACAGAGTACGGCGGAGGCGCGTCGGCCCAGGGTGCACGACGCGGTTCACGAACTGGTGCACGACGCGACGTCGACCCCCGCCGTGCGGGCGGCGCGACCGGGGCGGTCATCGGGCCGCCCCGGTATGCCCGAACCGGTGGCGAGGGTGGCGCGATGTACGGAGAATTGACGACATGTCGATGAGCAAGCGCAGTGCGGGGGTCCTTCTCTACCGGACCGGGACCGGAACGGACGACAACGGGGTCGAGGTGCTGCTCGGGCACATGGGAGGCCCGTTCTGGGCGGGTCAGGAGGACGCCGCGTGGTCGATCCCCAAGGGCGAGTACGAGCCGGGCGAGGCGGCCGAGACGGCGGCCCGCCGGGAGTTCGAGGAGGAGGTGGGCCTGCCGGTTCCGGACGGTTTCTGGGTGCCGCTGGGCCAGTCCCGGCAGGCGAGCGGCAAGACGGTGATCATCTGGGCGGTGGAGGGTGAGGTGGACACCGCGAAGGCGGTGTACGGCACCTTCGCCATGGAGTGGCCGAGGGGTTCCGGGGTGATCCAGGAGTTCCCCGAGATCGACCGGGTCGCCTGGTGCACCCCGGCCCAGGCGGCCTCCCGGCTGGTGACGGGCCAGCGGGTCTTCGTGGAGCGGCTGCTGGCCCACCTGGAGGCGTGAGTCCTTCCGGGGGCGGCCAAGTCCGGCGGACCGTTGCCGGGACGGTCCTTCCGGGCGGGCCGAGTCCGGCGGACCGCCGCCGGGACCTCCGCGGTACTACGCTCCGGCCGTCGCCCGGGAAGCCCCGACGGGACGTCCGTCGCGCAGTTCCAGCACGTCCCCGGTGAACCGGCGGCGGAAAGCCCGGTCGTGGGAGACCACGACGACCGCCCCCTCGTACGCGGCGAGCGCGGCCTCCAGCTCCTCGACGAGATCGAGGGCGACGTGGTTGGTCGGTTCGTCCAGGACGAGTACGTCGGCGGGGCGGGTCACCAGCCGCGCGAGGGCGAGTCTGCGCTGCTGGCCGACGGAGAGGTCGCACACCGCGACACCGAGGTCCTCGGCGCGGAACAGTCCGAGGGCGAGCAGGTCCCCGGCGTACTCCTCGGGCAGGCCCGGCCGGCCGGCCGCGTAGGTGGTGAGGAGCGAACGGCGGGTCAGTCGGGCCGGAAGATCCTGGGGGAGATAGCCGACGCGGCCGCGCCGGGCGACCGTCCCGGAGTCGGGGGCGAGGTCGCCCGCGAGCACCCTGAGCAGGGTGGTCTTGCCCGCGCCGTTCGGGCCGGTGACCAGGAGCCGCTGCCCGGGCAGCACGTCGAGGGCGGGGAGGCGCAGCCGCTCCCCCACCGAGACGGACTCCAGGGCCAGCAGGGGCGCCGGGGCGCCGACGGCGTCGGCGACTCCGGTCGCTCCGGCAACTCCGGTCGCTCCGGTCGCGAGGGAGAGTCCCGCCGTGAAGCGCAGGGGCTCCGGCGGCGGGGGTACGGGGGTGGCGAGCAGGGCGTCCCGGCGCGTCCGCGCGGCCCTGACCCTCCCGGAGAGTTTGGTGTCGTGCGAGCGGCGGTGCTTGCCGAAGCCCTCCGCCGGGTCCTTGCCGGTGGACCGGAGCCGCCGGCCGGCGGCCTCCACCAGCTCTTCGACGCGGGCGAGTTCGGTGCGCCACTCCTCGTGTTCCTGCGCCCACCGGCGCCGCGCCGCGGCCTTCGCCGTCCGGTACCCCTCCCAGCCGTCGCCGTGGCGGGTGACGGTGCGCCGGTCGCGGTCCACCTCCAGGACGACGTGGGTGGTGGCCTCCAGGAACGCGCGGTCGTGGGTGACCACCACGAGAGTGCCCCGGTGGGCGCGCAGATGGTCCTCCAGCCAGCGCACGGCGGACACGTCGAGGTGGTTGGTCGGCTCGTCGAGCAGGAGCGACTCCGGCGCGGCGGCCAGTACGCAGGCGAGGGCCAGCCGGGACTGTTCGCCGCCGGAGAGGGAGGCCAGGGGACGGTCGCGGGGCAGGTGCGCGAGTCCGAGACCGTGCAGCGCCGCGTCGGTACGGGCGTCGGCCTCGTACCCGCCACGGTCCTGATAAGCCGTCAGCAGTTCTCCGTAGGCGTCGAGTTCGTCCGCCCCGGGAGCGGGACCCGACAGCCGGGCCTCGGCTTCGCGCATCCGGTGTTCCAGGTCGCGGAGTTCGGCGAGGGCGGTGTCGACGGCGTCCTGCACGGTGTGGTGCGGGGCGCGGGCGAGGGTCTGCGCGAGGTGGCCGACGCCGTCGGGGAACCGGGTGACGGCCTCTCCGGCGTCCGGGACCTCGGCGCCGGACATGAGCCGGAGCAGGGTCGATTTTCCGGAGCCGTTCTCGCCGATGACGGCGACGTGTTCGCCGGGCCCGACGGTGAGGGAGACGCCGGCCAGGACGGTCCTGTCGCCGTAGGCCAGCGTGACGTCCTGGAGGGTGATCTGAGAGCGGTCGCGCGATGCGGACATGGCTGTCGTTCCTGTGCTTTCACTGAGGAGGGCCCGGTGCGCCGCGTCGAGGACGGGCGTGCGGCGGGCGTGGATTCCGGTCGGCGGGAGGTGCCGGAGGCAGCGCGCACTGCGCGGGGCTGCGGCGGTCCTCGCCGGAACGGATCAGCGGAAGTAGTAGGACGAAACCATGGTGCGAGTGTAGAGGAACGGCCGGACGGGTGTCCCTCGATGGCCACGGGACGACCGTGAGCACGGCCCGGGGGCCCTCCCTCGATGACGCCCATGACGCCGATGACGCCGATGACGTCGAGGCGGACGGGCGCTCCTGCGGACATGCCGACGCGGGCCGTCGCCGTGGTTCGGCGGCCCGCGTCGGGTGGCTCCGTGCTCGTACGACCGGCGTACGGGCCACGAAGAGGCCGGGTCCCGCCCTCCCGGGGGGAGGACGGGCGGGTCCCGGGGTCAGTGTCAGCCGTTGGGCAGGATGACCGCCCGGCCGTTGATCCTGCCGTCGTGCAGACGCTCGTAGGCGAGCGGTGCCTCGTCGATGGAGAACGTCTCGACGTGGACGTCGACGGCGCCGGCGTGCGCCAGCTCGATGACCTCGGCGAGCTCCTTGCGGGAGCCCCAGTACGGCGCGGTGACCGAGGTGGCGAACGGCAGCACCCCGAAGCCGACGGGCAGGAGGCCGCCGCCGATGCCGACGATGGTGACGTCGCTGTCGACGGAGGCGACCGCTCCGGCCGTCTTCACGGTCGCGTCGACGCCGACGAAGTCCAGCACGACCTTGGCGCCGGTACCGCCGGTGAGCTCGCGGACCTTGGCGGCGGCGTTCTCGTCGGACAGCACGGTCTCGTGGGCGCCGACCTTGCGGGCCAGCTCCAGCTTCTCCTCGGTGACGTCGAGGGCGACGACCTTGACGGCGGTCATCGCGCGCAGCAGCTGGATGGCGACGTGGCCGAGGCCGCCGGTACCGATGACGACGGCCGTGGCGCCGGGCGTCAGCTTCGGCAGCGAGCGCTTGATCGCGTGGTACGGCGTGAGGCCGGCGTCGGTCAGGGAGACGGTCTTGACCGGGTCGAGGTCGCCGATCTGGACCAGGTGGCGGGCGTTGTCGACGATCATGTACTCGGCCATGGCGCCCGGGTTGCCGAGTCCGGGCGGCATGATGCCGAGCTCGTCGGCGCGCAGGCAGTAGTTCTCACGGCCCTCGGCGCAGTTCACGCAGGTGCCGCAGCCCCAGGGACCGTACACGGCGACGTTGTCCCCGACGGAGACGCCCTCGGCGCCCTCGCCCAGCTCCACCACGGTGCCGACGCCCTCGTGGCCGAGGGTGAGCGGCAGCGGGTAGGTGAGCTGTTCCGCTGACCAGCTCATGACGGCGATGTCGGAGTGGCAGACACCGGCCGCGGTGACCTTCAGCAGGATCTGGCCCGGTCCGGGCACGGGCTTCGGAATCTCGACGACCTCGGGTGCCGCGCCGACGGTGCGGTACTGAACTGCCTTCATGGTTCTCCCTCTGTTCTGTACCGGGCGCTCCTCCGGTTCCGGCCGGGTCTCGGCCGGTCCGCCGGTGGCGCCCCATTCGATCTGTGCCCCCGTCGCCCCGGTGTGTCCGGGGCGGGTGGTCAGGAGGCGGAGTAGCCGCCGTCGACCAGGTGGTAGCTGCCGTGGATGAAGGACGCGCGGTCGGAGAGCAGGAACGCGGCGAGCTCGGCGACCTCCTCCGAGGTGCCGAGGCGGCCCGCGGGGTGGAGCGAGATCAGGTGGTCGCGCGCCGGACCGTCGGTGTTGCGGAGCAGCGGGGTGTCGATGAAGCCCGGGCCCACGGCGTTGACGCGGATGTTCTGCGCCGCGTACTCCAGGGCCGCCGTCTTGGTCAGGCCGACGACGCCGTGCTTGGCGGCGACGTACGCCGGGGACTGGGCGAAGCCGTTGGTGCCGAGGATGGAGGAGATGTTGACGATGGCACCGCCGCCGGCCTTGAGGAGCTCGGGGATCTCGTAGCGCATCGAGTGGAAGACGCCGCTGAGGTTGGTGGCGACGACGCGGTTCCAGTCCTCGACGGCGTACTCGCCGGTGGGGGCGGCGGGGCCGCCGATGCCGGCGTTGTTCACCGCGAGGTGCAGGGCGCCGAAGGTGTCGACGGCGAACCGGACACCGGCTTCGACGGAGGCGGGGTCGGTGACGTCCAGGCGGACGGCGGCGGCGCGGGCGCCGGTGGCCGTCAGCTCGGCGACGGCCTTGCGGGCGCTCTCCTCGTCGTAGTCGGCGACGACGACCGCCGCGCCGCCGGCCGCGAGGCGCTGCGACAGGGCCAGGCCTATGCCGGAGGCGCCGCCGGTGACCAGCGCGACCTTGCCGGTGAACTCCGTCGCGTAGGAGGTGGAGAGGTCAGTGCTCATGATGAGGTGCTTCTTTCTGTGGTGCCGTGGTGCGCCGGTCCGTGCGGGGCCGGGGTCAGGAGGTCCGCGGAGAGGGCGTCGAACGCCTGGACCACGAGTTCGGGCAGGACGTCCGGGAGACCGCCGCGGACCCAGGCGGCCTGCGCCGCGAGCAGGGCTCCGGCTCCGGCTGCGACCGTCACCGCGGGGCGGATGTCCTCGCGGCGGTCCACGCCGAGCCGGTCCGCGAGGATGGCGACCGACTCCTCCTGGGCGTCCACCCTGATGTGGTGGTATGCCGCGTAGAGGGTCGGCTCCTCCTCGGCCAGGACCAGCAGCTCGAAGATCCGGGGGCGCAGGTGCCAGGGCCCGGCGGCGGTGTCGTCGAGCCAGTCGAGTACGGCACGCCGGTAGGCGGTGAGCGGGGGCTCGGCGGCGGGCCGGGCACGCAGGGCCTCGTTGATGCGGTCACCGTCGCCGCGTACGGCGTCGAGAACCGCGTCCTCCTTGCTCCGGAAGTACCGGCTGAAGGTGCGCCGGTCGACGTCGGCCGCTTCCGCGATCTCCTCGACCGTCACGTTGCGCAGACCCCGGTCGAGTACGAGCTCGAACGCGGCCCGGGCCAGCGTGTCCCGGGTCCGGCGGGCCTTGCGGCCCCGCCTCTCCGGTTCCCTCTGTTCCGTGCTCATGCCTGCACCGTACACCCAAAAATGTCGCAGCGGGACAAATGTCGAGGCGGGACTTTTACCGGGACGGCGGCGGCACGCGGGGAGGGGCGCGCCGTGGCCCGGGACGGCCCACGGCCCTGGGCGGACACCCGACGGCCGGGCCGCCGGGACCTGCCGGATAATCCGTCCCATGGCACGAACCACCCTCACCCTGGCCGACCGGCTCCCCACGGCGGACGAACACCGGAAGATCGCGGAAGCGGTCGGCTGGTCCCACGCCTTCGCCTGGGAGTTTCTGCCCGCCTCCCTCGCCGGCTCCACGGCCGGTGCCGTCGCTCTGGACGGCGAGGAGGTGGTCGGCATGGGACGGCTGGTAGGAGACGGCGTTTCCTACTTCTACGTACAGGACCTGGCCGTACTCCCTTCCCACCAGGGCGAGGGGATCGGGACGCTGCTGCTGCGCCGGCTCCTGGACCACGTCCGGGCCACCGCACCGGCGCCCGCCTTCGTCGGTCTCTTCTCCACCGGGGAGGGCGCGGCGCTCTACGCGCGCGAAGGGTTCACGCCCGGCGACATGACCGGCATGTTCCGCCTGGTCGCCCCGGCCCCTTGAGCCGCGGAGCCCCGTAGCCCCGCGCGAGGAGCCCCGTGGCCCCGCGCGGGGAACGCGAGCGGAGAGGGCAGAAAAAAAAGGGGCGGCGGCGAGCAGGTCCGCTCGCCGCCGCCCCTTCTCCGCCCCGGCGGCCCCCACCGGGGCGGCCAGGACGGCGGTCAGACGCCCACGGCCGGGGCGGGCAGGTCCGACGGGGTCGTCGCGCCCCGGAACAGGGTCGTGCGGCGGAGGCGGAAGCCGAGGGACTCGTAGAGGCGGACCGCCCCGGTGTTCTCGGCCGCCGCGTGCAGGAACGGGATGTCGCCGCGCTCGGTGATCACCTGGGCGACGGCCAGCACCAGGCGGCTCGCGAGGCCCTGGCCCCGTACGGACGGGTCGGTGCAGACCGCGCTGATCTCGCTCCAGCCGGCCGGGCGCACCCGCTCCCCCGCCATCGCGACCAGAACCCCTTCGCGCCGGACGCCCAGGTAGGTACCGAGCTCGACGGTGCGCGGCAGGAACGGCCCCGGGCGGGTGCGGGCGACCAGGTCCAGCATCTCCGGAACGTCCGCCGCGCCGAGCCGCACCGCTTCGGGGTACGCCTCCGGACGCAGCCCCTCACCGGTCAGCTGCACGCCCTCGGCCTCGAATCCGATCTCCCAGTCCCGCGGCGGCGCCTGCTGGACGCCCATGAGCATGACCGGGGCGCCGGGCCCCGCGAGTGCGGCGGCGTCCGCCCAGTCGCGCGCGTCCGGCTCCTCGGGCAGCGCGAACCAGGGCGCCACGTCGGCGGGGTAGCGGACGACGCGGCCCCGCCACTCGGCCAGGTGCGCCTGCGGGCCGCTCAGTGCGGCGAGGGACGGGTTGTCCAGCGGGTGGAGGGGATGGCCGGAGCTCTCCTGCCGGAGGACGGGGGCGCCCACCGGGCCGCTCCCCCTGCTCGCGGGGGCTCCGCGGTGATCGGTGACGTATGCCTCGGACATGCTTTCCTCGCTCCGGTGTTCCTCGGTGGGGCCGGCGCCGGACGATGGCGCCGCATCTGGCGAAAAGCGCCTGCGGCGACCGCGTATTCCCGGCTCCGGCCGTCGGGCCCGGAGGGACGCCCGGGTCCCTTCGTTCGGATCGTGCCGGACCGCTCCCCGACCCGGCATGCTCCAAAGGGAAAGGCCCTCGGTGACCGGCCCGGCGGTCCGCACCGCGGGCGCCTCCCGGAAGGGGGAAACCTGGCCGGTACGGCTCCCTCCGGGGCCCGCCTGTGGCACTCTGACGGCGACCGCCCCGCCGGGCTCCCCCGTACTGGCGGGGCGGTTCCGTGGGGCCCGCGTACCCGGCGGCCCCATCGCGACGACGCGTGGGGACCGACACCGTCCGTTCCCGGCCATTTCCGAACTCCTGTCCTGATTCCTTTCGCTGACGGCGCATGAGGCCCGAAGCCCGGGGAAGGTGCCAGTACCTGAGGGCATTCGAGCAGGGGAGCGTGACGGGATGACCGCACACACGGCACGGATCACCACGACGGACAAGGCGGAGGTGACGGACGGGCTCCCGTGGATCGAGGACGCGGGGAAGGTCGCACCCCAGGACGCGCGTCAGCTCTCGCGGGTCTTCTTCGACCGCCTCCAGGAGCTGGAGGAGGGCACCCACGCGTACCAGTACGCGCGGAACACGCTGATCGAGATGAATCTCTCCCTCGTCCGCTTCGCCGCCGGCCGGTTCCGCAACCGGGGCAGCGGGGACATGGAGGACATCGTCCAGGTCGGCACCATCGGGCTGATCAAGGCCATCGACCGGTTCGACCTCTCGCGCGAAGTGGAGTTCACCTCCTTCGCGGTGCCGTACATCGTCGGCGAGATCAAACGCTTCTTCCGTGACACCAGCTGGGCCGTCCACGTGCCCCGGCGGCTCCAGGAACTGCGGGTCGACCTCGCCAAGGCCAAGGACGCCCTCGCCGTCGAGCTGGACCGCGACCCGACGGTCCAGGAGCTCGCCGACCATCTGGAGCTGTCGCCGGAGGAGGTAACGGAGGGGATCGTCGCCTCGAACGGCTACACGGCCGGTTCGCTCGACATGCCCACCGACAGCGGCGAGTCGGGACGCCCGCACACGAACGGCCGGACCTTCGCCGACGTGCTGGGTGAGCCGGACTCCGCCATGGAGGGCGTGGAGAACCTCCAGGCACTCGCCCCGCTCATGGACAACCTGGACGCGCGGGAGCGCCGGATCATCGACATGCGCTTCGGCCTGGAGATGACCCAGGCCCAGATCGGCGCCGAACTGGGCATCTCCCAGATGCACGTCTCCCGGCTGCTCAGCCGGATGCTGCGCAAGCTGCGCGACGGAATGCTGACCGAGGAGTGACCCGGCGGGGTGGGCACCGTCCGGGAGAGGACAGCACGGGGCGCGGCCTTCGGGCCGCGCCCTTCGTGCGTGCCGCCGCCGTCCCGTAGCCCGGGAGCCGGGGACAGCGGTGCGGTCAGGCCCCGGCGGGAGGCTCGGTGGCGTGGTGGGCGGCGTCCAGGAGGGCCAGCTCCTCCTCGGTCAGCCGCAGGGCCCCGGCGGCCACGTTCTCCTCCAGGTGTGCCGGATCGCCGGTGCCGGGGATGCCCAGCACGTGCGGGCCGCGGTGCAGCGTCCAGGCCAGCCGGACCTGCGCGGCACTGGCGCCGTGCGCCCGCGCGACGGCCGTCACCTCGTCCCGCTCCCGAGCCGCGCCGGCTCCCGCGTCGCGGCCGGCACCGGCGATCGAGTAGAACGGCACGAACGCGATGCCCTGCTCCCCGCAGCTGTCGACGAAGTCGTCCTGGTCGGGGCGTACTCCGATGCCGTAGAGGTTCTGTACGCACACCACGGGGGCGATCTTCTGAGCCTCGGCGAGGTGTTCGGGGGTCACGTTGGATATGCCCAGGTGACGGATGAGCCCCTCCTCGCGCAGGTCGGCCAGCACGCCGAAGCGTTCGGCGAGCGAATGGGGCCCCAGCACACGGAGGTTGACCACGTCGAGGTGGTCCCGGCCGAGCTGGCGCAGGTTCTCCTCGACCTGCTCGCGCAGCCGCTCCGGAGTGGCGTGGGGCAGCCACTCACCGGAAGGACCGCGACCGGGGCCCACCTTGGTGGTGATGACGAGGTCGCCCGGATAGGGCCCCAGCGCCCGGTTGATCAGCTCGTTGGCGGAGCGCAGGCGCGAGAAGTAGAACGCGGCGGTGTCGATGTGGTTGACGCCGAGTTCGACCGCGCGTCGCAGCACGCGGATCGCCTGGTCACGGTCGCGCGGGGCAGCATCGGGATCGAACGCGGCACCGGTCTGCGGCAGCCGCATGGTGCCGAAGCCGATCCGGTTGATCTTCAGGTCGCCGAGGGTCCAGGTGCCCGAGGCGTCTGCCGTGATGGTGGGTGAGGTCATGGCGCCATGTTCGTCGTACGACGGTGGCGCGGGCAAACCAGTTCGACCCGTCCCCTCGCTCCCCGGGCACGCGCGGACGCTCGCGCGGCATCAACTGCCCGACTGTTGCAGCCGCATTGCGGGTTCGTGGCAGGGCGGTGGAACGTCTTCCCGGTGCGCACGGCTCACCCTACGGTCCGTAACCGGCCCGCGGTGAAGCCGCGTCGGCACCACCTCTCCGCATTCATCGAGGAGCGCCCATGGTTCACACCCCGCTGTCCGAGTCCGCGTACGACCGGATGCGCATGCGCCAGTGGGCGGACGGCAGGGCGCGGGGCGCCGGGATCGGCCGGCGGGATCTGCTGAGGCTGGTGGCCGCCGCTTCGGTGGCCGTTCCGCTGGCCTCCGCTGCGACTCCCGCGCGGGCGGCGGAGTCGCTGCCCGGTGTGGTGAAGCCGCTGCCCGCCGACCTGTTCACGATCCGGGGCACCAACGCGGAGACCAACTTCGCCGCGCTGCGCACGACGGGGCTGCTCACCCCCACGGACCGCTTCTTCGTACGGAACCACACCGCGACACCCCGCATCGAGGCGGCCGACTGGAAGCTCACCGTCTGGGGCGACGGGCTGACCGGTGATCCGGTGGACTTCTCGTACGACGCCCTGCGCGCCCTGCCGTCGGTCACCCGCACCACGTTCATCGAGTGCGCGGGCAACGCCCGCAGCTTCTACACCACCCAGCAGAACCAGCAGGTCAGCGGCACGGCATGGACCCTCGGCGCGATCGGGACCGCGCGCTGGCGCGGAGTGCCGCTGCGCACGGTGCTGCGGCGTGCGGGCATCGGCCGGCACGCCGTCGACGTACTGCCGCGCGGTCTGGACGCGGAGGTGGTGACCGACGGTGTGAACCTGGGGCGGGTGCGCCGGCCGCTGCCGGTGTCGAAGGCCCTGGACGACGTGCTGCTCGCCTACGAGATGAACGGCGAGCCGCTGCCGCCGGACCACGGCTTCCCGGTGCGGCTGGTCGTGCCCTCGTGGGTGGGGGTCTCCAACATCAAGTGGGTGGGCGACATCGAGGTGAGCACCGAGCCGCTGGTGTCCCCGTGGAACACCACCCTCTACCGCCTGTTCGGACCCGGCTATCCCGCGGAGGGCAGCGCACCGCTGACCCGGCAGACCCTCAAGAGCGCCTTCGAGCTTCCGCTCGGCGCGTCCTTCACCGCGCACCGGCGGGTCGAGCTGACCGGGCGGTCCTGGTCGGGCGGCGCCCCGGTCCGGTCCGTCGAGATCAGCACGGACGGCGGTGTCCGCTGGCGGCGGGCCCGGCTGCGCGACGAGCCGCGCGCCGGGAGCTGGGTGCGCTGGTCCGCGGGCTGGGTGCCGGACCGTACCGGGCCGGGCGTCCTGCTGGCGCGGGCCACGGACCGGTCGGGGCGGACCCAGCCGGAGACGGCCGCGTACAACACGCAGGGGTACCTCTTCGACGCCGTGGTACGCCACCCGGTGACGGTGGTCTGAGAGCGGCGGGGATCTACCCGAGCGAGGCGCCACCGCCCGGCCGGCTCGGCTCGCGTGCGTCACGCAGGTGGCGCAGCGCGCCCTCGAGTACGGCGGCGTGCACGGCCCTGGCCAGGCGTGCGCCCCAGCGCGAGCGGGGCCCGGCGAACGGTTCCGCGCCCTCGGCGCCCGGGGCGGGTGCGGCGACGCAGACGGCGTCCGTGGGGGTTCCGGAGCAGTCGAGCCCCGCGTCCAGGAGCGCCTGCACCTTGGCCTCGGTGGCGGTGGCGACCGCGTTGACCAGGGCGGCGTCGCTGAGGGCGACCGGAAGGACGACGACGATGTTGACCGTTCCGGGCGGCAGCGGGGCGTCCGCGCCCGGCGCCGGGGCGGCCGCCCAGCCGCGTACGCCGAGGCCGCTGGTGACGGTGGCCGTCACGCCCTCGTCGTACGCCTCGGTGTAGGCGCTGACGTCGGCGGCGGTCATGAGTCCGGCGCCGGGTCCGTCGAGTCCTTCCGCCGCGGCGATCTCCGCGAGGTGGCGGTCGGGGTCGAGCCTCGGGTACCCGCCGGGCACCTGGGCGTTGAGGATCCAGGCGCGGGGGCCGATGCCGCCGCCGAGGACCGCGCTGCTGCATACCCGGCTGCCGGGGGCCAGCCGCCAGACCAAGTGGCCCAGCCGGTGGCCGTCCTCGTGCCGGGTGCGCAGGCGGCCCTGCGGGACCGGGCGCGGGAGGGGTACGGAGGCGATGGCGGTTCCCGGGGTGTGCGGCGGCCGGCCGTGGTGGACGGCCCACCGGTGCGGACGACGACGGCCGGTCGATCCTACGCGCGCCCCCGGTGCCGCCGGACACCGGCCATACGCCTCCCGACCGGCTTCCGGACGGGCCGGTGTGCCGCCTGCCGCCTGCCGCCTGGATCGTCACCCGTATGGCCTAACGGGTGGCCCGGGTCACCTTTCCCGGCGGTCGCGGGGCGGGGCGGGCGCGTGGCCCCCTGCCTGCCGGGCACCCGATGGCCGGTGGGTTGCAGGGGCCATCCGGGTGAGGCGCGATGGAACCGGGCGTGCCGCACCTGAGTGGACCCACCACAGGACGCGTCCGGGCGAGGAGGCATCGGTCATGGCAGCCGCTGACGGTTTCACGGATTCCGGAGAGCTCGACGGTCTCACCGTCTACGACAACGGGGGCGAGAAGGTCGGCAGTGTCGGCCGCGTGTACGTCGACGACGACACCGGCAAGCCCGACTGGGTCACGGTCAAGACCGGCATGTTCGGGATGAAGGAGAGCTTCGTCCCGCTCGCCGGAGCCCGTCGGGTCGGAGCGGACCTGCACGTGGCGCACCCGAAGGAGAGCGTCAAGGACGCCCCCCGGGTCGACGCGGACGCCCATCTCTCCGTCGCCGAGGAGGAGGAGCTCTACCGCCACTACGGACTCACCAGGAAGCCCAGGAGCACCGCCGGTACGGGCATGGGCGCGGACGGCCGGACGACGGCCGGCACGGGAGCGATGGGCGGCGCGGCCGGAGCGGCCGCCGGCGCCGGGGCGGCGGGCGCGGCCCGCACCACCGGCACGGGCAAGGCGACCGGCGGTACCGCGGGCATGACGAGTACGGGCATGACGGGCGCCGGCACGCACCGGGACACGGACGCCACGGCCGGAGCACGGCCGCTGGCGGGCGCCGGCGCGAGGTCCGCCCCCGACATGTCCAAGGCCGACCTCGCCGGCCAGGAGGAACTCATCCGCTCCGAGGAGCAGTTGCGCGTCGGCACGGAGGAGTACGAGAGCGGGAAGGCCCGTCTGCACAAGTACGTCGTGACGGAGGAGGTCACCCGCACGGTGCCCGTCTCGCACGAGGAGGTTCGCGTGGTCCGGGAGCCGTTGGCGCCGGGCGAGAAGGTGACCGGGCAGAGCGCCATCGGCGAGCAGGACGTCGAGGTGACCCTGCACGCCGAGCGCGCGACCGTGCGCAAGGAGGCCGTGGCCGTGGAACGGGTACGGCTGGAGAGGGACCGGGTGACCGAGCAGAAGGAGGTCTCCGCCGAGGTCCGCAAGGAGAAGATCGACTACGCGGACGGCACGGAATCCACCACCGGCAAGGACATGGGCGGTGATTTCGGGCCGGGCGGACGTCGCTGACCTCCGGCCGTCCCGGGAGCAGGACCGAGGGCCGACCCGAGCAGGGCGCGGGGGCGGAACCGGAGTGACGGTTCCGCCCCCGCGCCCTGCTCACGTGCCCCGCGCCCTGCCCGGGTCACGCCCCGGCGGCGGGCAGGAACCGCACGCTGGGCAGGAACCGCACGCTGGGCCGCCCCTGCGGGCCGTCCCGGGTGACCACGGAGCGCACCCGGTAGACGTCCTCGATGAGCCGCTCGGTGACCACCTCGTGCGGGGTGCCCGCCGCGACCACCCGTCCGCCGTCCAGCACGACGACCAGGTCGCAGAACATGGCGGCCAGGTTCAGGTCGTGCAGGGCGACCACGCACGTGAGGGGCAGTGAGGAGACCAGGGTCAGCAGGTCGAGCTGGTGCTGGATGTCCAGGTGGTTGGTGGGCTCGTCGAGCAGGAGTTCGCGGGGCTGTTGGGCGAGGGCGCGGGCGATCTGGACCCGTTGGCGTTCGCCGCCGGAGAGGGTGTGCCAGGACTGCCCGGCGCGGTCGGTCAGTCCGGTCCGTTCCAGGGCCTGCCGGACGGCCTCGTCGTCCGCCGGGCCCGGCGCGGACCAGGCGCGGCGGTGCGGGATGCGCCCGAGGCGTACGACGTCGAGGACGCTCAGCTCGACCTGGGTCGCCGCGTGCTGGTCGACCACGGCGACCCGCCGGGCCACCGTGCGCCGACCGGTCGCGGCCAGCGGTTCGCCGTCGAGTGTGACGAGGCCGCCGTCCGGTGGCAGGACGCCCGCGAGCACCCGCAGCAGGGTGGATTTCCCGGAGCCGTTGGGGCCGATCAGGCCGACGGTGGCGCCGGGCGGCGGGGCGAGGGTCACACCGTCGAGGATGAGGCGGCCGCCGGCCGCCCGGCTCACCCGGTCGGCCCGCAGTCCCTGGGCGGGGGCGGTCATACGACCCTCCGGGTGCGGTGCAGGACGAGCACGAAGGCCGGTACCCCGATCAGTGCGGTGACCACGCCGACCGGCACCTCCTGCGGGTCCAGGACCGTCCTGGCGAGGGTGTCGACCCAGACCAGGAAGACGGCGCCGGCCAGCGCGGTGACGGGCAGCAGTCTGCGGTGTCCCGCGCCCGCGAGCGCCCGGGCGGCGTGCGGCAGCACCAGGCCGACGAAGCCGATCGCCCCGGCCGAGCTGACCAGCGCGGCGGTGAGCAGCGCGGTGGTGCAGAGCAGCACGGTCCGGGTGCGGGCGACGTGGACGCCCAGCGTGGCCGCGGCGTCCTGCCCGAAGGCGAAGGCGTCGAGCGTACGGGCGTGTGCCAGACAGATCGCCAAGGTGACCACCACCACGCCGGTGCAGAGCTGGACATCCGTCCAGCCGACACCGCTGAGCGAGCCGAGCAGCCAGAACAGCACTCCGCGGGTCTGCTCCGCGTCGGCGGCGGTCATCACGGTGAACGAGGTGAGCGCGGAGAAGAGTTGCATCACGGCGACGCCCGAGAGCACGACCCGGTCCGTGGTGCCGCCGAGGGTGTGGCTGAGGAGGAGGACCAGCGCGAACGAGGCGAGCGCTCCGACGAAGGCGCCCGCCGAGAGGGAGACCGCTCCCCCGCCGACGCCCAGCACCACGACCACGACCGCGCCGGTGGACGCCCCCGAGGAGACGCCGAGGACGAAGGGGTCGGCGAGCGGGTTGCGGAGCAGCGACTGCATGACGGTCCCGCACACCGCGAGCCCGGCGCCGCAGACGGCCGCGAGCAGGGTGCGCGGCATCCTGAGGTCCCAGACGATGCCGTCCCGGATCGGGCTCAGCTCCGTTTCGCCGAGGCCCAGGTGGGCGGCGACCACCGACCACACGTCGGCGACGGAGATCCGGGCCGGGCCGATGGTGACGGCCACCGCGACGGAGGCCAGGAGCAGTACGGTTCCGCCGCCCCACAGGAGCGGTTCGGGCACGGCCCGCAGGCCGGTGCGCCGCCCGTACGGTACGGACCGGGCGCCGGCGTCGGCCGGCACCGGGCGGGTGCCGGCCGGCACGGCGGCAGGGGCGCCCGCCGGGTCGCCGTCGGCCGTCATCCGGCGAGGCCGAACTCGCGCAGCCCCGCCGCGACGCGCTCGATGCCCTCCACCGTGCGGATGGTGGGGTTCATGGCCTGGCCGCTGAGCAGGACGTACCGCTTGTTCCGTACGGCGTCCATGTTCTTGGTGACCGGGTTGGACTCCAGGAACTCGATCTTCTTCTCGGCGCTCTCGGCCGTCTGCGACTTGCGGGTGAGGTCGCCGATGACGAGGACGTCCGGATCGCGGTCGGCGATGGTCTCCCAGTTGATCTGGGGCCATTCCTCGTGGGTGTCGTCGAAGACGTTCTTCGCGCCGAGTTCGGTGGTGATGATGCCGGGCGCCCCGCAGCAGCCCGCCAGGTACGGGGCCTCGGAGTTGGCGAACCAGTACATCAGGGTGGTGCCGGAGGCGTCGATGCCGTCGGTCGCCTTCGCCACGCGGGCCCGCAGGTCCTGGATGAGCTTCTCGCCCCGTTCCGGTACGCCGAACACCCGGGCCAGGTCGCGTATCTCGCCGTAGACGCTGTCCAGGGTGAGGGCGGTGGAGCGGGCGCCGTCGCCGTCGCCGCTGTTGTCCTTGCCGGTGCAGTCGGAGGGCGAGACGTAGGTGGGGACGCCCAGGTCCTCGAACTGTTCGCGGGGGGCGACCCCGCCCTTGCCGAGGGTGGACTCGAACGAGGCGCTGACGAAGTCGGGTTCCCGCTCCAGCACCTTCTCCGAGGAGGGGGCGTTGTCGGAGAGCCTCGGGACCTTCGCGTTGGCCTTCTCCAGGCCCTTCATCACGGGGTCGGTCCAGGTGGCGGTGGCCGCGAGCCGGTCGGCGAGGCCGAGGGAGAGCAGGATCTCCGTCGATCCCTGGTTGAGGGAGACCGCGTGGTGCGGGGCGGAGGTGACGGTGACGGTGCGTCCGCAGTTGTGGAGCGTCACCGGGTATCCGTCGACGGCCGCACCGGCGGCGGCCGGTGCGTCGTCTCCGGTGCCGCCGCAGGCGGTCGTCAGCAGGAGCCCCGCCGTCAGCAGGGCGGCGCGGCGGGCGGATCGGGCCACGCGCGCGTGCCAGGCGTCGCCCGACGGGCGGGGCTTTCGAAACACGGCCATGGGGGGCACGGGGTACCTCGGCGTCTCTGGGCCCATGCGCGGGGCCCGTTGTACGGAATGCTGCGGCCCGTACGGGTCGCAGGGCGCCAGCAGGTCTTCGGACTCGGGTTCGTGCGGACGGGGCGCCTTCCCGGGAAACCCGTGGGTCTCCCAGTGGCCGTGGCCCCGCCCGTCCCCCTCACCGCTGCGCGTCAGTTCCGGACTCTCACCGGATTCCCTGACCCCATGTGTGGAGTGCGACTGGCACTGGGAAGCTATCACGCCCCGCCGCGCCGGCCGGATGCCTGTTCGGTGCCGTACGACCACCGCCACGGCCCCGGACCGGGTACGCCGACGGGGCGCCGCCGGAGGTCGTCCGGCGGCGCCCCGCTGTTCACGGCTCCCGGGTCAGGGCAGCCGCAGTGCGATCACGGCGTTGTGGCCGCCGAACCCGAAGGAGTGGCTGACGGCCCGGCGGACGGCGACGGGCCGGGGCGCCTTGGTGACGCAGTCGATGTCGAACCCGGGTGCCGGGGCGTCCAGGTTGGCGATCGGCGGGACGAGCTGGTGCTGGAGGGTCAGCACGGTGAGCGCGGCCTCGATGGCGCCCGCCGCTCCCATGCAGTGGCCGAGCACGCCCTTGGGCGCGGTGACCGGCGGCCGGTGCGGGTAGGCCCGGGCGATGAGGGCGGCCTCGGTGGCGTCGTTGAGCGGGGTCGCGGTGCCGTGTGCGTTGACGTGGCCGACGTCCTCGGCGCGCCAGTCGGCGTCCCGCAGGGCGGCGTCGACAGCCGCCCTGGCCACCTTGCCGGAGGGGTGCGGGCTGGTGGGGTGGTGGGCGTCGGTGGTGGCTCCCGTGCCCGCGATCAACGCTCTGGGGACCGCCCCCCTGGCCACGGCGTCCTCAGCCCGTTCCAGCACCATGATGGCGGCGCCCTCGCCCATGACGAGGCCCGCGCGGTCCTCGGCGAACGGGCGGCAGAGCAGCGACGGGTCGCCGTCCGGCAGGGCCGCCGCACCGGACCGGGCCAGGCCCGTCATCGCCACCGGGAAGACGATCGACTCGGTCGCCCCGGCGACGGCGATGTCGCACTGACCGCTCATCAGCATGTCCCGCGCCACCGACAGGGCGGTGACCCCGGACGAACAGGCCGTGCACGGAGCCAGGCTGGGGCCGGTGGCCCCGAGCTGGATCGCGATCTCCGCGGCGGGCATGTTGGGGATGGTGAGCAGGATGCCCGCGGGCGAGGACGCCTCGGCCCCCAGCCGGTCCAGCACCACGGCCTGCTCGGAGAGGGCCGCCGACCCGCCGCTGCTGGTACCCACCACGACCGAGACCCGGGCGCCGTCCCAGCCGCCCGGGTCGAGACCGGCGTCGGCCACCGCCTCCCGGGCGGCGAGCACCGCGAACTTGACGTACTTGCCCATCCGGTAGGCGGTCCGGCCGCCGACGGCGTCGTCCAGGTCGATGCCGGTGACCGTGCAGGCGAAGTCGACCGCGCACCCCTCCAGTTCGGGAACCGTACGGGCCGAGGACACCCCGGCGAGCACGCCCTCCCAGGTGGAGGCCGTGTCGTTGCCCGCCGGGGTGATCATGCCCAGTCCGGTGACGGCGATCTCGGGCCTCTTCATCGGGTGTTGCTCACCGGCTCCCCGCGGCGGGAGGCGGTACGGATGAACTCCGAGATGTCCGCGAGGGTGGCGTCCCGGTGGAGGGTGTCGACGGGGGTGTGGATGCCGAGGGTTTCCTTGATGATGACCGCGAACTCCGCCACCGCCAGCGAGTCCATCTCCAGGCTGTCCATCGTGGACTCCGGGTGAATCTCGGCCGGGGGCACCTTGAACGTATCGGTCAGCACGCCGACGATCTTCGGATGAATGGCCTTCATGATCTTCCTCTTGTATTCGGCACATACCTGGGGGGTGGCGGGCGCGTTCATCGGGCCCATCTCGGTAACTGGCTGAGCCCCATCTGGTTACGCCTTCCGGCGAACCGATTCCTCTACGCCCACCTGCGGCTTCTTCTGCCCCATCGAGACAACGAAGGCCGTTCCCCAGTACGCCAGAAGGGTGGCCCTCACCCCCAGTGAGCCCATGGCCTCACGTACCCGTCGGACGCGTCCCCGAGAAGCGGTCGCCGCGCTCCCTCCCTCGCCGGTCACCGGGCGGCCCGCTCCACCGGTCACCGCGCGCCCTCCCGGGCCGGGCGGGCGGAATCCCGGTGCCAGGGGCCTTCGGGATCGTCGTAGGCGTCGGCGTAGGCGGACCCCGCGATCGGCCGGTCGGCGAAGAGCTCGTCCGGCAGCGCGAACGACTCCACCAGCGCGGGGACGTGTCCGGCGACGGTGGCCAGGGCCTCCTCGTACAGGCCGGGCAGGGCGCGTACCTGCTCGGCCGTCACCCCCCCGTCGGCCAGCAGCTCCCCGCTGCCCTGCCCGACCTGTCGCAGCAGGAACAACCGCTCGACCTCGGCGAGCCGTTCGCGCGCGGGCCCCTCGGGCAGGGCTGCGAGGGACTCCGCGAACGCCCCGGCCGCCTGCCCCACCGCGTGCGCCTCCACACCGCGCAGGGCGTCCCCCGAGGCCGCGTTCCAGCGGCCGAGCGGGTCCCCGGGCGGGGCGGCGCCCATCCGCGACCGGGCCCGCGCGAAACGGAGGGCCTCCAGCGCGGCGAGCAGCCCGCGCAGGAACGCCGGGTCCCGGAGGTCTCCCGGCGCCTCCTCCACCTTCCCCGCGCTCTCCGTGTTCCCTGCTTCCCCTGCGTTCCCCGCCTTCCCCGCCTTCCCGTCGGCGGCGTGCTCCGGGGCCGAGAGCAGCATCTCGGCCGCCGCCTTGGCGTGCACGGCGAGGTTGTCCCCCTCGGCGGTGATGGTGCCCTCGATGCCGGTGACCAGCGCGGCGAGCCCGTTGTGCTCCAGCAGCCCCTGGGCGCCGCAGCGTTCGCGGCATTCCACGATCACGTCCCTGGCCCGCCAGGTGATCCACCCCTTGGCGACGGCCACCAGCCGCTCCGCCGCCCCCCGGTCCGTCTCGCCCGCGCCCGCCTCCCACCGGTCGAGCGCCCGGCGGTGCAGCAGACTCATCGCGAACACCGTGGCCAACGCCTCGGCCAGCGGCCCGTGATGGGTGCGGTGGGCGTAGACGGGGACCACACCGGTGCCGCGCGGCCCGGCGACCGTACGGTGCCCGGCGTAGCGCACGGCGACGGCGAGCGCGACTCGCGCCGAGCCGACCGCGCAGGCGCTCATGGCCAGCTTGCCCGGGGTGACCCTGGCGATGGAGACGAGCAGGCGCCGCCGCCGGCTCGGGAGCGCGCTGCCGAACTCACCGCCGTCCCCGACGTACCCCTGCACCCCGGTGAGCAGCGCCGACCGGGGCACGAAGCAGCCGTCGAACGAGGTGAGGCAGTGATCCACCGGCGACCCCATCCGGGCCGGCAGCCTGCGCACCCGTACGCCCGGGAGGGCCGCGACGGCGTCGGTGAGCGGGACCAGCAGGAGGAAGACGCCGTGGTCGGTCCCGTCGACGACGAGCCGGGCGGCGACCAGCCCGCTCTTGGGACCGCCCGCCGGGCTGGTGTTGGGCATGAACTTCTGCGCGCCCGCGTGCGGGGTGCGCAGGACGAAGCCGTCGCGCGCGGGGTCGTAGGTGGCGGTCGTCTCCACCTCCGTCGCGTCGTTGCCGTGCGCGACCTCCGTACAGAGGAAGGTGCCGACCTCGTCCATGTGCAGGGGTCCGGAGAGGTCGCGGTGGCCCTCGGGGTCGTGGTCGAGCAGGCTGCCGAGGAAGAGGTTGTAGTGAATCCCCGCCACCGTGGCGAGGGTGGGGTCGACCGGCCCGAGCCACTCGTGCATCGCGGTGAGGGCACGTACGTCGGAGGCGAGCCGGGCCGCACTGTCGAGGGAGCGGTTGATCAGCCGCAACCGGTCGTAGGCGCGGGTCAGTTGGCCCTCCGGGTCGGTGGTGTCCGGCCGGCCACGGAAGGGCTCGGTGGTGGTCAGCCGACGCCAGAAGGCGTGCTCCCGGCGGAAGTCGGGGCCGAAGAGGACAGCGGTCAGGGCGTCCGTGACGGCAGGCGGCAGCGCCGCGGTCGGTCGAGGGGTCATGTTCGTTGAACGATCGCGGGACGGCGAGGACACCCGCCGCCGTACCGGCACCCGGTGCGTGTGCCCGGCCGGTGCACCACCGGGCACGCGCCGCGCACGCGGATCGGCGACCCGCGCCTAGGCCGTTGCACGTCCGGGAAAAGCGGATGGCGGCGTTCGGCCTGCCGAGAGCCCGTCCGCACGGGAGCGGCGCGAACGCGTGGGATGGGACCGACGACGGTCGGCTTACGTGACTACGCGTCAGGCATCGTGTCGCGCCGGCGTCTTGGCGAAGCCGGCCTTCCGGAAGTACGACTGAGGTCCCATCGGCCGCTGGAAGTAGGTCCCGCGCCCCAGGCGCGCTCCGTCCACGCCTGGCTAGGGTCGGCCCTCATGAAGACCACGGAGACCGCCGAGACCACCGACCCCACCGACCCCACCGGAAGCGTCCGTCGCGGGACGGCGGAGCGGGTGCGCGTCACCCTGGAGCGGCTCACCATCGAGCGGGACATATGGGTGTCGACGGCTCATCCCGCTCACGGGCCGCACCAGGTGCCGCTGTGGTTCCTGTGGGACGGGCGAGCGGTGTGGATGTGCACCGGCGCCGGGTCCGCGACCGCGCGGAACGTCCGCGCGGAACCGCGCGTGCGCCTGTCGTTGCCGGACACCTCCGACGTGGTGCTCCTCCAGGGTGAGGCGGAGTACTTCCCCGACACCGAGGTGCCCGAAGGCGCGGCGGAGGCGTTCGCCGGCAAGTTCGGCTGGGATCCGCGCGGGGAGGAGGGCTCCTTCCTGTACGTACGCGTGGTCCCGAAGACCGTGCGCGCCTGGCGCGGCGAACCGGAACTGCCCGGGCGGGTCGTCATGCGCGACGGAGCCTGGCTGGAGTGAAAGCCGGTCCCTCACCGGCGCGCCTTTCCGGGTGCGCGCCCCCGCCGCCCGTCAGGCGCGCCGGAAGGCCAGCGCCACGTTGTGCCCGCCGAAGCCGAAGGAGTGGCTCACGGCGGTCTCGACGAGCTGGCCGCGCGGCTCCTTCACCACGCAGTCGAGCTCGAACGCGTCGGTCACCGAGTCGAGGTTGGCGATCGGCGGTACGAGCCCGTGCTCCAGGGTCAGGACGGTGGCCACGGCCTCGATGGCTCCGGCCGCCGCCAGGGTGTGCCCGACGACGCCCTTGGGGGCGGTGACCGTGGGCGCGTGCGGGAAGAGGCGCCCGATGAGCGCGGTCTCCATCGCGTCATTGAGCACGGTGGACGTGCCGTGGGCGTTGACGTGGTCGACCTCGCCGCGCGACCAGCCGGCCTGCCGCAGGGCCTCCTCCACCGCGCGTTGCGCACCCCGGCCGTCCGGTTCGGGTGCGGTGGGGTGGTAGGCGTCCGTACTGGAACCGGCCCCGACGAGCAGCGCGCGGGTGCGCCCGCCCCGGGCGGTCGCGTCCTCCTCGCGTTCCAGTACGAGCATGGCGGCGCCCTCGCCCATGACGAAGCCGTCCCGGTCGGCGGCGAAGGGGCGGGAGGCGCTCGCCGGGTCGCCGGACCGGGTGGAGAGGGCGCCCATCCGGGCGAAGGCGGTGACGACGAGGGGGGTGAGAACGGATTCGGCGCCGCCCGCCACCACGAGGTCGCACTGGCCGCTGTCCAGCAGATCGCGGGCGATGCTGATGGCCGTCGCGCCGGAGGCGCAGGCGGTGACGGGGGCGAGACTCGGGCCGCGGGCGCCGAGCGCGATGGCCACCTCCCCGGCGGCGGCGTTCGGGATCATCATGGGAACCAGCAGCGGGGACACGGCGTCCGGCCCCTCGTCGGCCAGTCTGCGGGCGTTGTCGACGAGGACCGAGACACCGCCCACCCCCACTCCGAGGACCACGCCGACCCGGCCGCCGTCCCAGCGCGCGGGGTCGTGCCCGGCGTCGGCCACCGCCTGTCGGGCGGCGACGAGGGCCAGTTTCACGAAGCGTGCCATCCGCCAGACGGAGCGTCCGCCGATCGCGGCGTCGAGGTCGATACTGTCCACCGGGCAGGCGAAGTCGACGGGCAGTCCGGCGAGTTCGTCGCAGTGACGGGCCGTGGACCGGCCGGAGCAGAGCCCTGCCCAGAAGGAGTGCTCGTCCGCTCCGGCCGGGGTGACCACTCCGAGACCGGTGACGGCGACGACGGCACCGGCCCGGCTCCCGTGGCGCGCGCCGCGTGGCGCGGTGCGGCAGGCAGCTCTCGCCGACTCGGCGGCCCGGTCCCGAGAAGTGGCCCTGGTGCTTTCGTCAGCCAACTGCGACATGCTCTGTTCCTTCCGTCGTGGTCGTCGGCAGGGCCCCCGGCCAGCGAAGTGCCGCCGAACCCCAGGTGAGTCCGCCTCCGAACGCGGTGATCAGCACGTGGTCCCCCGCGCGCAGGCGCCCCCGCCCCTCGGCGTCCGCCAGCGCCAGCGGGATGGAGGCGGCGCCGGTGTTGCCCACCCGGTCCAGATGGGTGACGCAGCGGTCCGGCCCGATGCCGACACGCTCGGCCACGGCGCTCATGATGCGGCCGTTGGCCTGGTGGGGCACGAAGTGGTCGACGTCGGCGGGGTCCCAGCCCACCGACGTCAGCAGCGCCCGGCAGGACGCGGTCATCCGCAGCACGGCGTGCTCGTAGACCGTGCGGCCCCGCATCCGGAAGAAGGAGTCCTTCTCGGCGGGCGGTCCGCCGGTGGCGCGGGCCCGCGCGCCGCCGCCGGGCACGGTGATCAGGTCGTGGCCCGTACCGTCGCTGCCCAGGTCGAAGGCGAGGAGTTCACCGGGGTCGCCGCTGTGTCCGGCGGCGACCAGCGCGGCCCCTGCCCCGTCGCCGAAGACCACTCCGGCCGAACGGTCCCCGGGATCCAGCCAGGTGGAGTAGACGTCGGCGCCCACCAGGAGGATCCGGCGGTAGAGGCCGGAGGCGACCAGCCCGTGACAGACGGCGAGTCCGTAGACGAAGCCGCTGCAGACGGCCGCGATGTCGAAGGCGGGAACCGTCCCCAGGCCGAGCCGGGCCGCGAGGGCGGGCGCCGTACCCGGGCAGAGGTGGTCCGGGGTGGCCGTGGCGAGCACCAGCGCGTCCACCCGGCCGGGCGCGGCACCGTCGACGAGGCGGCGGGCCGCCTCGTGGGCGAGGTCCCCGGTGGAGAGCCCGGGACCCGCCCGGTGGCGGCTCACGATGCCCGTACGACGGCGCACCCACGCGTCGTCCACGCCCCAGGCCTCGGGCAGTGCGTCGTTGCCCACCGGCTTTCCCGGCACCCATCCCGCGACGCCTTCAAGCACCGCCGTACGTACGCCGCCGCCACCGGCGCCCGTTGCCGCCCGTCCGCTCGTCACCCGTCGCCCCGCTCCCCTGATCGGCCCGTACCCTGTCATGCGAGCGGCACAACACACAGCGCGGATGCGTTCGACACCGCCGAACGGGTGACTGACGTTCACCTGTACGAGTGGAGATCGGCCCAACCGGTGGCGGCTTGCGGCCCGGTCACCATTCCCTCTGCCGGCCCGCCCCGGTCGCACCCGCGGAGTTCCCGAGCCGCCCGGCAGCGCGCGGGACGGAGCTTCAGGAACCGTCCTCATCTCCCGATTCTCCGTACCGCCGTTCGAACTTGGCGACCTGTCCCTCCGCGTCGACGACACGGGCATGGCCGGTGTGGAAGGGATGGCTCTCGGCGGAGATCTCGACGTCGACGACGGGGTAGCTCCGGCCGTCGTCCCAGTCGATGGTCTGCTGGCTGGACGCGGTGGACCGCGTGAGGAAGGCGTATCCGGCCGACCGGTCGCGGAACACGACGGGCCGGTAGTCGGGGTGCTTGTCCTGCTGCATGACTGGCTCCCGGGGGACGGTGGGACGGATGGGCCGGCCCCGCCCCTCCTCTTCCGGTGGAGCGGGCGGGACGGATGCCGGTTCCGACCACTTTCTCCAGCCCGGCCCCTGGACGCGATCCCTGGCCGCCCGTACGGGGCGCGGGCCGAGCCGTCCGGGGAACGGTGTACGGGCGAAGTGGTACACCCGCAATCAGGCCCCGGGCGATCCCGACGGGCCGTGGACCGCGACCGGCTGACGTCCCGTCGCACCACCGGGGGAGTCCGGCCCGCCAGGGGACCTGGGGACCGGACTCCCTCAGCCGAAGAGGGCGACGAGTCCGTTCACCCAGATCGCGAGGGCCGCCAGGACCACCACCAGACAGCCGGTGCCCGCCAGTACGCCGCCGGCCGTCCACGGCTCGGAGGACTCCTTTTCCGGGCCACCCCGGTACGAGGCGGGGTCGTCCCAGTCGACGGGACGTCCCAGCTCCTCGGCGCGGGCGGCGCGCACCGCGACCAGCTGTCCCTCCGCGAAAGCGGTGGCAGCCGTCGCCTCGGGACCGCGCCAGGCGAGGGCCTTCATCCGCCGCCCGGGAGACCCGTACCGAGCCTCGAAGGCCGCGGTCTCGTCGGCGTTCCGGTCCTCCTCCAGGTACATCCAGCGTCCGGCCTCGGTGGCGTCACCGTAGAGCCGGTACACCTCGGCCAGGCGACGACGGAGCGTCAGGTCGTGCGGGAAGGACGAGACGAGACCGCGCAGGCGCTGGCGCGCGACGGGGATCCGGCCGGCGGCCAGGTCCGCGTCGACTCGGGCAAGTGTCTCTCTCAGGGGCATGGACGCATGATCGTGTACGGCACCGAGCCGCGTCGAACAGGTTTTCTCTCAGTTCCGGCGCGCGGTGTCCAGCGCGTCGGCGACCGTCGAGAGGAAGCGTGCGTGCGCGTGCGGGCTGCACAGCGGTTCCGGGTTCCACGGCACGACGAGCGTTCCGGCGTCGAGCAGCGCGGCCCAGTCCGGCTGGGCGCGGAGGCTCTCCAGCGGCGCCGCGTTGACGCGTACGTCCGTCAGCAGCACGTGCGGCGCGAGCGCCGCCACTTCGGCCCAGGGGGCCGTGTGCCAGTTGACGCCGGGGCCCGCGGGCGGGTCGACGAGGCCGACGCCCAGTTCGTCCAGGGCCGCGAGTTCGGGCCACTGGGCGGGGCGGGCGACGTACGCCTGGTCCGGGCCGGCCGGGGAGAGCGCCACCACCCGGACCGCGCCGCCCGGAGCGGGGGCGCGCAGCCTGGCCCGCGCGGCCTCCAGCTCCTCGTCCGCCCGGGGGATTTCGCCCGCACCCAGCGAGCGCGCCAGCTCGGCGAAGCGGTCCGACGTCCCCGCCAGCGTGCGCGACTGCCCGACGTCGATCACGACGACCGGGACCTGTTCCTCCAGATGCTTGGCGGTGTCCGGGTCGAGTCCGTACACCTGGCCGCCGCCGTAACTGACGGCCACCACCAGGTCGGGCGCGTCGCGCAGCAGGGTGTCCACGTCGAGCGCGGTACCCGCACCCAGGTAGGCGACCTCGTCCACCGGGAGTTCCCCGCTCTTCGCCGGGTCGATCCCGGCACCGTCGTGGCCGGAGCCGAAGACGCCGTAGGACCGGACACCGAGGTCCCAGAGGGTGGCCCCCGCCTGGACGTACGCCAGCACCCGCGAAGGGGTCCGCCCGGCCCGGGACACCCGGCCCCGGTCGTCCGAGAAGCGCCACCCGTTCTGTTCCGTCACGTTCCCCACCCCTTGATCCGTGCTCTTCCGCCGGCCGCCGGCCCCCTTCGCACAGATGTACCTGCCCAACTCCTCACCGCCGCACCCCTCGTCCCCGGACCGGCGTCCGCGCTCCCCCGCCAGGGTGTGTCGTCGACACGCCCCGAGCGCTCAGGACGCCGACGGGGAAGCCGTCCCGCACTTCTTCACGCGGGCGCGACCCGGTTTCGCCCGGCATCGATCAAGAAACATTCCTTGCGACCGGCACGACCCGTCCCGGACGGAAGGATGCGCCCATGCCCGCGACCGCTCTCAAGGCGGCTCTGGCCCTGCCCCTCGTCGCCGCGCTCGGCCTCGCGCCTTCGGCGCGCGGTACCGCCCCCGGGAGCGCGCCGAACAGCCCTCGTGAGGTGACGGCAGCCCGGCCGGCCGCCTCCTGCCCGGTGGTCGACGTACTCACCGTGTACACGCCGAAGGCCGCGGCGGCGGTGGGCGGTGTGCACCGGGTGCCGGTGTCGGCGCAGGAGATCGCCACCCGGATGAACGAGTCCCTGCTCGCGGGCGGTGTCTGCGGCTCCATCCGGATCGTGCACCCGTACACGGCGAAGGGGTACGAGGGCTCCGACGAGTTCGACGCGGCGTACGAGGGGCTCCGCGAGGGCAACGATCCCGCCCTCGGCCCGCTCGCGCGACAGCGCCGGGACAGCTTCGGGGCGGACCTGGTGACGCTGGTGGTGGACGCGTCCGGCCGGGGCGGCGGCACCGGGGACTACACCCCCCGGCTCACCGCCGACTCGGACGCGTACGCCTATGCGGTCGTGGACGTCCAGGGCATCGCCCTCGACTCGGCGAGCCACGAGATCGGCCACAACCTGGGCCTGGCCCACGACCGTACGACGCTCGCCGGCGGGTCCGAGGGGGCCATGGAGGTCAGCAGCACCCGTCCGTACAACACCGGATGGGTCACCGAGGACCGCCAGTACTACACGATCATGGCCTACCGCGCCGCCTGCGGTGAGCACTGCCGCGGCATCAGCCGCTTCTCCAGCGCCCGGGGCACCTGGAAGGGCCACCGCCTCGGGGACGCGGCCAACGACAGCGTCCGGGTACTGCGGGAGACGATGCCGATCGTCGCCGGGTACCGCGCCGCCCCGTGAGCCGGCGGACACCGCCTAGAGACCGGTGCTGTCGGTGGTCCGGCCCAGGTAGGTCAGGGGCCCGGGGTCGGGCACGTCGATCTCGTGGAATCCGAGCCGGTCGTAGAAGATCCTGGCCGGCTTGTTCGCCGTCAGCATCGAGAGGTACACGTCGGCGACCCCCTTGGCCCGCAGCGCGTCGAGGAAGGCCCGCATCAGCTCCCGCCCGTGGCCCTTGCGCTGCCAGGGCGGCAGCAGGTCGATGTGCAGATGGGCCGGGTACGCGGCGACCTGCGGGCCGAGCATGTGCTCGGGGCGGTGCAGGAGCGCGATCATCTCCTCGGTGGGCGTGCTGGGCGGCGCGTCGGAGGCCGGGAAGCGGCCGGCCACCAGGGGCAGCCAGCGCTCCCGGAAGGCGGCGGCGAAGGCCGTGGTGTCGGCGGTGCCCAGCACGTATCCGACCGCCCGGCCCGAACCGTCGTCCAGCACGAAGGCGAGGTCGGGTTCGAGGTACGCGTACGGCGCGGCGAACAGACTGGGCATCAACTCCTGATCGGCGTAGATGTGCCGGGAGTCACCGCCGTTGTCGGCGGTCCGGACACAGATGTCGGCGAGCGCGGCACGGTCGCCGGGGCGGTAGGAGCGTATGTACGCGGACTGTCCCATGGCCGGGAGCATGCCATCCTGGGAGCGCTCCCACAAGGTCCGTCCGGCCACGCCCGACGGATCCGGCGGGCACCCCGCACCGACCGGTCAGTCCCCTCCCCCGGACCCCTCGCCGGCTTCCTCGCCGCTCCCTTGCGGGGGCACCGCCGGCCGTGCGCCCCGAGCCTTCCGCTCCGCCGCCAGCTCGGCGTTGAACTGTGCTCCGGCCAGCAGGGCCAGGTTGGTGAACCAGACCCAGATGAGAAAGACGACGAGCCCCGCGAGGGAGCCGTACAACCGGCTGTAGGTGCCGACGCGCGAGGCGTAGAGCGCGAATCCCGCGGAGGCGACGAGCCAGAGCACGGCGGCGAGCACCCCGCCGGGCAGCCCCTGGCGCGTGCCTCGCACCGAGCGCGGTCCCGTCCGGAAGAGGACCGTGATGAGACAGGTGACCAGCACCAGCAGGACCGGCCACTTGAGGAACCACCACAAGGCCTGTCCCGCCTCCGCGAGCCCGAGCCGCCGGGCCGCCCAGCGGGCGAGCGGACCGGTGAGTACCAGCACGAACGCACTGGTCAGCATCAGCAGGAGCAGGCCGATCGCCGAGGTGACGATGGTGTGCGCGTTGCGCAGCGCCGGACGGGTGTCGCGCTCGTGGTGCATGGCGTGCAGGGCGCGGCGGAAGACCGCGAGATAGCTGGAGGCCGACCAGACGGCGCTGACGCTGCCGGTGGCGACCAGGACCCAGCCCGCTGCGCGCTGCTCGGTGGCGGCCAGGAGCGGCTGGCGCAGCGCCGCACCGGACTCCGCCGGGGCGAAGGCCGTGATGTCCGTGATCAGCGCGGCCGTGGCGCCGGGGCTGGCCAGGCCGATGACGGAGACGGTGACCAGCAGGGCGGGCAGCAGGGCGAGGATGGCGTAGTACGTCTGGGCGGCGGCCCAGTCGGATATGTCGTCGTTCCACAGCGAGACGGGGGTCCGTCGCAGCGCGGCGGACCAGGCGGCGGCGCGGCCGGCCGGGTGGGCGTCGCCCGCCTCGCGGGCAGGGGCAACGGACTTGCGGAACACGCGTCGCTCCGGGGGACGTGGACGGGATGGGGCACCCGGGACGCCCGTGCTGGTCGCACGGTCACGCCGCCGGTGCCGTCCTTTGTCTCATGCCTCGGTTTCGCGGGAGTACACCGCCACCCCGGGAGCCCGGTTCGGCCGCCGCCGGGGATCGGTGTCCCGGGCTCGGACGCGGCCGGTCCCGAGGGAACGGTACGGGCACGCACGGCCGCCGGGCCCGCCGCCCGGCCGTCAGTCGTTGACGGCCGTGAGGAGGACCACCGCGTCCTCCAGCGCCAGCAGCCCGTGCCGCTCCCTGGGGATCGGTCCCAGACCGCCGGCCGTCAGTTCCACGTCACCGGAGGGCGCGGTGATGCGGACCGCGCCGCGGAGCACCAACAGGGAGGCGGCGAGCGGCGCGTTGTGCTCGTCCAGCGCGGAACCGGAGGTGAGGGCGATCACCGTCTGCCGCAGTGGTGGCTGCTGGAGCAGACGGTGCGCGCTGCGCCCGTGCGGGGAGCTGCGCGCCGCGGCGAGGTGCTCGTCCGCGAGGGCGTTGAGGTCGTTCATACCGCCACTCTGCCGCAGCACCCGGTGGGCCGCCGCCGGAGCGTGGCGTCGTACCGACCTCGCGGGGCGGACCGGGCGCACCCCGTAGACTCGGCGGATGGCTAAGTATTTCGACGTGCATCCCGAGAACCCTCAGCGACGCACGATCAGCACGGTGGCCGATCTCATCCGTTCGGACGCCCTGGTCGCGTACCCCACGGACTCCTGCTACGCCCTCGGGTGCCGGCTGGGCAGCCGGGAGGGGATCAACCGCATCCGGTCGATCCGGCATCTCGACGACCGTCACCACTTCACCCTGGTGTGCGAGAACTTCGCCCAGCTGGGCCAGTTCGTCCAGATCGACAACGACGTCTTCCGTGCGATCAAGGCGGCGACGCCGGGCAGCTACACCTTCATCCTGCCCGCGACGAAGGAGGTGCCGCGCCAGCTGCTGCATCCGAAGAAGAAGACCGTGGGCGTCCGCATCCCCGACCATGCCGTGGTCCAGGCGCTGCTGAGCGAGTTGGGTGAGCCGCTGCTCTCCAGCACGCTGCTGCTGCCCGACGAGGAGGAGCCGCTGACGCAGGGGTGGGAGATCAAGGAGCGGCTCGACCACGAGGTGGACGCGGTGGTCGACTCCGGCGACTGCGGGACGGAACCGACCACGGTCATCGACTTCTCGGACGGCGAGGTCACGGTCGTGCGCAAGGGGGCGGGGGACACCACCCGCTTCGAGTGAGTGTCCCGCGTCGCCGCGTGCGGGCCGTGCCGCTCGTGTCGTGGAGGTGGAGCGCGGGCTCGCGTGCGCGGCACGGTCCCGACGCGCAGACGGCTGGACTACTGAACTGCTGGAACGGCACCGCCGACGCGGCGGGCCCCGGCCCCTCGGTGCTCCCCGCTCAGCCGAGCAGCGCACCGCCCGGTGCGGGCAGCACTCCGCCCGACGCGAGGAGTTCGTCCACCCGGCCGAGTTCGTGGTCGGGCCGGCGCACCCAGCTTCCGAGCGCGCACTCCGCCGTGATGCCGGGGCCGAATCCGGCGATGAGGCCCTGCGCGTCGTCGTCCGCGCCGCCGTCCTCGAAGAGCCGGGCCAGCGCGTCGAAGACCACCGAACTCGCGATGTTCCCCCGCTCGGTGAGGGTGGCCCTGCTGTAGCGGAACATCCCCGGCGGCAGCCGCAGGAAGTGGCAGAGGTCGTCGAGGATGCGCGGACCGCCCGCGTGCACGATGAAGAAGTCCATGGCCTGCACCGACCATCCGTGCAGATCGACCAGGTTCTGGAGCACCGGGGCGAGCATCTCCATGGTGCCGGGGACCCGCCGGTCGAGCAGGAAGTGGAATCCGGTGTCGCGGACCGCGTAGGAGATCCAGTCCTCGGTGTCGGGCACCAGGTGCGAGCCGTTGCGTTCGAGTCGCATCCCGGTGCCGCCCTCGCCCCGGACGACGACTGCCGAGACGGCGTCGCCGAACAGGCCGTTGGAGAGCAGGGATCCGACGCCGATGTCGGTGGGCTGGTAGCAGAGCGAGCAGAACTCGCAGGACACGATGAGGACGTTGGACTGCGGGTAGGCCCGGCAGAAGTCGTGGGCCCGGTTGATGGCCGCCCCGCCCGCGGCGCAGCCGAGCTGGGCGATCGGCAGCTGCCTGGTCTCCGGCCGGAAGCCCATGGTGTTGATCAGCCAGGCGGTCAGCGACGGCATCATGAAGCCCGTGCAGGAGACATAGACGATGAGGTCGATCTCGGCCGCCTCGACCTCGGCGTACTCCAGTGCCCGGCCCACGACTTCGGGGACCCTCTTCTTGGCCTCGGCCTCGTACACCCTGTTGCGCACCTCGAAGCCGGGGTGGCGCAGCGTCTCCTCGATCGGCTGGACGAGGTGGCGGGTCTGCACGCCGGTGTTCCGGATGAGCCTCAGGACCAACTCGCGCTGGGGGTGGCCGTCGTGGGTCTCGCGGGCGAGGTCCAGGGTCTGCTGCATCGTGATGACGTGTTCGGGCACCGCGATGGCCGGGCGGCACAGGGTCGCCATGGGTTCTCCTCGTGTCTGGGAGCGGGGGCTCACGTCACCATGTGACGGGCAGGGCGAGCGGGTAGCGCCAGATCGACGTGGTGTTCCAGCGGATGTCCTCCGCCGGCGCGTCGAGACGCAGGTGCGGGAACCGGCGGAGCAGCGACGAGAACGCGGTCTCCAGTTCCATCGTGGCGAGCGGGGCCCCCAGGCAGTGGTGGGCTCCCCAGCCGAAGGTCATGTGGGGGATGGACGGCCGGTCGGGGTCCAGGTCGTCGGGGCGCTCGAACTTCTCGGCGTCGCGGTTGGCGGTCAGGTAGGAGACGTGCACCACGTCGCCGGCGGGGATCCTGACGCCGCCGAGTTCCACGTCCACCAGGGCGACGCGCGGGATGCCGACGCCCTTGCGGAACGGGATGTGGCGCAGGAGTTCCTCCAGGGTGCGGGGCAGGCGCTCCGGGGAGTCGCGCAGGGTCCGGGTGAGTTCGGGGCGGATGAGCAGCGAGTAGGCGATGTTGCCGAGCTGGTAGGTGGTGGTGTCCTGTCCGGTGATGAGCAGGACCATGGCCATGACGGTCAGCTCGTCGTCGCCGAGGAGTTCGTCGCCGTCCCGCGCGGTGGCGAGGGTGCTGATGAGGTCCTCGCCGGGCGACCGGCGGCGGCGGGCGGTGAGTTCGCCGAAGTAGGCGCGGAGTTCCGCCTTGGCGCGGACGGCGTCCTCCTTGCCGGCGGCCCCGACGTTCATCATGGTGAGGGCGTGGGCGCGGAGCCAGGGCCGGTCCGGCTCGGGGATGCCGAGCACTTCGCAGATGGTCACGAGCGGCAGGGGTGCGGCGACCGCCGCCATGAAGTCGGCGGCGGTTCCGCCGTCTTCCATCGCGTCGAGCAGTCCGTCGACGATGCGCTGGGTGCCCACGCGCATGGCGTCGATGCGGCGGGCGGTGAAGCTCTTGGCCACCAGACTGCGGAGCCTGCTGCTGGCGGGCGGGTCCATGAGGTTGATGGCCTCGTCCTGGACGATGGGTTCGGGGGTCATCCGCGGAAAGTCCCGTCCCGTCACGGCGCTGCGGCTGAAGCGCCGGTCGGTGGTGACCGTCCGGACGTCCTCGTACCGGGTGACCAGCCAGGCGTCCCCTTCTCCGTACGGCATCCGGATGCGGGATACCGGTGCGGTGGTCAGCAACTCCTTCAGCTGGGGGTCGAACTCGAGCTGCTGCGCGAAGTCGAAGGGGCAGCTGCGTACGGTTTCCGTGTTCTCCACCGAGGTTCTCCCAGGGACCGGTCCGGCTGATGGGTGGTCAGGTCCGCCCCCGACCGGGACCGGACCCCGGCTATATTCCCGTTACCCTCCGGAACATGTTCACCACGCTGAGTAGTCAGCCGATCAGGGGGTGTGCGCGCGGCGCACGGGACCGAAGGGCGCACGGCCGGTGACCCGCACGAATGAATTTGCGCCCGCGTGCGCGCCTCGCTGGTAGGGCTCACTGGGCCGCGTCCGAAACAGGGCGCGGCCGGAGCCAGCACATCGAGCACGTGGAAGAGGCGCGACCATGACAGACATCGACGACCGTTCGACCGCCGGCCCGAACCCCCTCCCCGGACGCCGGGGGTTCGTACTGACGGGGGTCGGGCTCGCCGGGGCGGTGGCGGGTGCGCCGGACGCCTTCGCGGCACCGGTCCGGCGGCCGGAGGCGGCGGGCGAGGTGGCGCGGAAGGCCGCGGTGCCGTTCCACGGACCGCACCAGGCGGGCATCGTGACGCCGCAGCAGGCGTTCGTGGCGTTCGTCACCTTCGACGTGCTCGCGACGGACCGGGGCGGACTGGCCGACGTCTTCGACGTGTTGACGAAGCGGGCGAGGGCCCTCACCGCGGCTTCCGCGCAGGGTGGTCCCGACGACCGCCTGACCATCACGGTCGGCGTCGGGGCGTCCCTCTTCGACGGGCGCTTCGGCCTGCGGTCGCGCCGGCCCGCGGGGTTGCGGACCATGCCCGCGTTCCCCGGGGACGCCCTCGACCCGGACGCCTGCCACGGGGACCTGTCGGTCCAGGTCTGCGCGGAGCACCCCGACGCCGTCCTGGGGGTGATGCGTGATCTGCAGCTGGCGCTGCGGGGGTCGGCCGCCCCGAGGTGGCGGAGCGACGGGTTCCTCAACCCGCCCCGGCCGAGCGGCGCGCCGCGCAGCATCGTCGGATTCAAGGACGGCATCTCCCACCCGGACACGACGTCCGAGCGGGAGATGGACCGGGTGCTGTGGCTGGGTTCGCGCAGCGGGGCGCCCGCCTGGGCCTGGGGCGGCTGCTACCAGGTACTGCGGACGACCCGGCTGCGGGTCGAGGCGTGGGACCGGCTGCCGGTGTCGGAGCAGGAGCGCGCCTTCGGCCGGAACAAGGCGACGGGCGCTCCGCTGACCGGCACCAAGGAGACGGACCTTCCCGACTACCGGTCGGACCCGGACGGCCGGAAGATCTCCTTCGACTCGCACATCCGCCGGGCGAACCCGAGGACGCCCGAGACGGCCGACTCGCTGCCGCTGCGCCGCAGTTACAACTTCGACCGCGGCCTGGCTCCCGATGGTGCGCTCGACGTGGGGTTGAACTTCTGCTGCTACCAGCAGGACATCGGGCGGCAGTTCGAGGCGGTGCAGCGGCGTCTGGACGGCGAGCCCCTGGCGGACTTCACCGTCACGCGGGGCGGCGGCTACTTCCTCGTGCTGCCCGGCGTGAAGGACGCGAAGGACAGGCTCGGGGCGAGCCTGCTGGCCGGCTGAGGTCTCCTCGGGGGAGATCCGGAGGGCCCGGGGAGCGCGCCGGCGTCTCCCCGGGCCCTTCCTTGTCAGAACCCTTTACGCGCCTGACATGCACCGGTAATTTCCTGGGCGCAAGAGATTGCAGAAAGATTCCGACAGCTCTTGCCGTCGGAATCCTTCCGCTCGCCCGAACCCCGAGGCGCGTCCGGGTTCTCCGGCGGGATCTCGGCCGATGCCCGTACCGGGCACCGGCGTTGTCGGCAGCCGCGGCCTCCCCCGCCACGGCCTCCCCCTGGAGACATGATGAAACGCTCCCCCCTACGGCTGCTGAGACGCCCCGTGGCGGCAGCCGCGACGGCGACCGCGCTGCTGGGCCTGCTCACCGCGATACCCGCGCCGGAACAGGTGTCCGCGACGCCGGTCGCCGCCACCGAGAACTCGGCGACCGTCTTCTACTGGACGAAGACGAAGAACTGGTCGGCCTACAACCTCCATTGGGCGCCGGACGGGGGTTCGTGGACCACCGTGCCCGGGACCGCGATGACCGCCGCCTGTACCGACTGGGTGAAGCTGACCGTCCCGCTCGGCAGCGCGACGGGCCTGGCCGCCACCTTCAACAACGGCAGCGGCGTCTGGGACAACAACTCGGGCAACAACTACGCGCTGGGCACCGGGAACATCACCGTCAAGGACGGCGTGGTGGCCCACAGCGACCCGTGCGCGGACAGCGGTACGACTCCGAGCCCCTCCCCCACCGGGACGAACAGCGCGGAGGTCTACTACTCCACCGCGACGGTGGGCTGGACCACCACCAATCTCCACTACCAGCCGGTGGGCGGCGCGTGGACCACCGTCCCCGGGGTGGGCATGGAGGCGGCCTGCACCGGCTGGGTGAAGCGGACCGTCGACCTCGGGACGGCCACCGGGCTCAACGCCACGTTCAACAACGGCAACGGCGTCTGGGACAACAACAACGGGGCCAACTACGCCCTGAAGACCGGGCGCACCACGGTGAAGGACCATCAGGTCACCCCAAACGCCGCCGACCCGTGCGCCGCCGCGGTCCCGGACACCACCGCCCCGACGGTCCCGACGAAGGCGGCCGCCGCAGCGGACGGGGTATCGGTCGTCGTCACCTGGGAACCCTCCACGGACGACACAGGGGTGACGAAGTATCAGGTCACCCGTACCGGCGGGACGAAGGGCACCCTGGTGGCGGACACCGGCTCCACGGTGTTCTCCGACACCGGGCTGGAGGAACGGACCGCGTACAGCTACACCGTCAAGGCGGTGGACGCGGCGGGCAACGTCTCGGCGGCCTCGGCGGCGGCGACCGCCGCCACCGGCGACAAGCCGCCGACCGCGGCCTCGGGGCAGCCGCTCGGCACCGACCCCCGCAAGGACCCGATCTACTTCGTCCTGACCGCCCGCTTCAACGACGGTGACAGCACGAACAACCGGGGTGGCAGCCAGGACGTGAAGTCCGGCAACGCGGCCAACAACGACCCCATGTTCCGGGGCGACTTCAAGGGCCTGGTCAAGAAGCTCGACTACATCAAGGGGCTGGGCTTCTCGGCCATCTGGATCACGCCCGTGGTGCTCAACCGCTCGGACTACGACTACCACGGCTACCACGGCTACGACTTCTACAAGGTCGACCCGCGCCTGGAGTCCGCCGGAGCCTCGTACCAGGACCTCATCAACGCGGCGCACGCCAAGGGGATGAAGATCTACCAGGACGTCGTCTACAACCACTCCTCGCGGTGGGGCGCCAAGGGGTTGTTCACCCCGACGGTCTACGGCGTGCGGGACTCCCAGTGGAGCTGGTACTACGACGAGAAGAACGAGGGCTTCGAGTACGACGGGCTGACCGTCGAGACGAAGTCCGGCAAGTCCTACTACAACGGCGACCTGTGGTCGACCGCCGAGCCGTCGGGCAACACCTGCCTCAACTGGGGCAAGCCCACCGGGAGTACGTCCGCCGAGGGCTACAAGGTCTACAACTGCCAGTGGCCGAACGCCACGTCCGGGATGTTCCCGACGGTGTACTACCACAACTGCTGGATCGGCAACTGGGAGGGCGAGGACTCGCGCAGCTGCTGGCTCCACGAGGACCTCGCGGACTTCAACACCGAGAGCGCCCCGGTGCAGAACTACCTGATCGGCGCCTACGACAAGTACATCGACATGGGCGTCGACGGCTTCCGGATCGACACCGCCGTGCACATCCCGCGTACCACCTGGAACCGCCGTTTCCTGCCGGCGATCCAGGAGCGTGTCACCTCGCGGTTCGGCGCCGAGGCCGCGAAGAACTTCTTCGTCTTCGGCGAGGTCGGCGCCTTCGTCAACGACAAGTGGAACCGCGGCTCGGTCAACCACTCCGCGCAGTTCTACACCTGGAAGGAGCGCAAGGAGTACAGCGCGGACGACGCCGCCGCCTCCCTGGAGATGTACACCTACGAGGAGCAGCTGGGCACCGGGCAGCAGCCGGTCTCCGACAACGCCTTCCTGAAGGGGAACGCCTACCACACGCCGGACCACAGCCAGTTCTCCGGGATGAACGTCATCGACATGCGGATGCACATGAACTTCGGTGACGCCAACAACGCCTACAGCAACGGCAAGGACTCCGACGACAGTTACAACGACGCCACCTACAACGTCGTCTACGTCGACAGCCACGACTACGGGCCCAACAAGAGCAGTGAGCGGTACGCGGGCGGCACGGACGCGTGGGCGGAAAACATGGCCCTGATGTGGACCTTCCGCGGCATCCCGACGCTGTACTACGGCTCCGAGGTCGAGTTCCAGGCGGGCAAGAAGATCGACTGCGGGCCCACCTGCCCGCTGGCGACCACCGGGCGGGCGTACTTCGGCGACCGCATCGCCGGTGACGTGACGGCCTCGGACTTCAGCAAGGTCTCCTCGGCGAATGGCACGGTCGCGGACACCCTCGCGCAGCCGCTGGTCAAGCACGTGCAGCGGCTCAACCAGATCCGGCGGGCCGTTCCGGCGCTCCAGATGGGCCAGTACTCCACGGAGGGCATCAGCGGTTCGATGGCGTACAAGCGCCGGTACACCGACGCGGCGAGCGGGGTCGACTCCTTCGCCCTGGTGACCGTCACCGGGGGCGCTTCGTACACCGGGATCCCGAACGGCACCTACAAGGACGCCGTGACCGGGGACGTCCGGACGGTGTCCGACGGCACGCTCACGGTGGCCGCGCCGGGCAAGGGAAACCTCCGGGTGTACGTGCTCGACCTGGGCGGCAAGAACGCCGCTCCCGGGCAGGTCGGCACCGCCGGTCCGTACCTGAAGTAGTGCGCCGGTGAACGCCGGTGCGGGCCCGTCCGCGGGGCCCGCACCGGCGCTCGCGCGTGTGCGGGGCGTGGAGCGGCCGGGTGGTTACCGGTCGGTGTTCAGGTGCGGGAAGCGCCATTCCGTGCGGGTGCGGAGCGTCTGGCCGGGGCGCAGGACCGTGGTGGGGTAGCCGGCGCGGTTGGGCGAGTCGGGCAGGTGCTGGGTCTCCAGGCAGACCGCGCCGTGGCGGTCGTGCACGCGGCCCTCGCCGTCGGTGAAGGTGCCGTCCAGCAGGTTGCCCGTGTAGACCTGGATACCGGGTTCCGTGGTCCACACCTCCATCACACGGGAGGCGTCGGGCGCGGTGAGCCGGGCGGCGCGGCGCAGTCCGCCGGTGCCGGGGGCCTCGTCGCGCAGGACCCAGCAGTGGTCGAATCCGCCGGCCGAGGCGAGCTGGTCGTGCGGGAGGGCGAGGCGCTCGCGCAGCACCTGGGGGGAGGTGAGGTCGAACGGGGTGCCGCGCACCTCGGCCGGGTCTCCCTCGGGAATGCCCTCGGGGTCCACGGGGAGGTAGTGGTCGGCGTCGACCTCCAGGGTGTGCCCGAGGATGTCGTCGTCGCCCAGGTTGAAGTAGGCGTGCTGGGTGAGATTGACGACGGTCGCCCGGTCGGTGGTGGCGGTGCAGTCGAGCGAGAAGGTGCCCGAGGCGTCGACGGCGTAGGTGGCACGGACGTCGAGGGCGCCGGGGAAGCCCATGTCGCCGTCGGGGCTGTACAGGCGCAGGTCGACGAAGGCGGCGTCGCCGTCCTCCCTGCCGGAGGCCTCCCACATTCTGGTGTTGAAGCCTTCGGGTCCGCCGTGCAGCGCGTGGCCGCGGTCGTTGACGGGGATCTCGTGGGTGGTGCCGTCGAGTGCGAAGCTGCCGTGCGCGATGCGGTTGGCGTAACGGCCCACGAGCGCCCCGAAGTAGGGGTGGTCCTTCGCGTATTCATCTATCGTCGAAAGAGATCTGACGATCTGTCGACTCTCGCCGTGGGTGTCCGGCACGGTGAGACGGTGCAGGACGCCCCCGTAGGTGAGGACTTCGGCCCGCACTCCGGTGCCGGAATCCAGCGTCCAGAGGTCTGCTTCGGCGTTACCGGGAGCGGAGCCGAAGGGGGTGCGGTGCGCGGTGGGGCGGGGCATCGGCGTTCCTTGGTGGAAGCGGCCGGCCGGTGCGGGTGGGCGCAGCGGTCGGCCGGAGGGACGGCGGCCGACGGCCGTCGTGGACGGGTGGGTGGCCGCGCGGCCCGGCGCGAGCCGGCAGGGCGGCCCGCGCCGCCGGGGCTCGGTGCCCCGGCGCGCGCCGGTGGAGCGCCCCGGTCGGGCGGCCGTTCAGGCAGCCGGGCCGGGCGGCCGGGGGACCGTCGACTCGCGGACGACGAGCCGGTAGCCGGGGCGTGGGCGCCGCGGTTCGGTCACCGGTTCGCCCGCGAGCCGCTCGACGAGGCTGTCGACGGCGAGGCGGGCGATGGCCTCCTTGTCGGGGGCGATGGTGGTGAGGGTGGTGGTGCCGTAACTGCTTTCCTCGATGTCGTCGAAGCCGACGAAGGCGATGTCGTCCGGGACGGACAGCCCGCGTGCGGTGACGGTGCGCATGGCCCCGATCGCGATCAGGTCGTTGTAGGCGAAGACCGCGTCGGGCCGTTCGCCCCGGTCGAGCAGGGATGCCATCGCGATGGCGCCGTCCTCACGCCCGAATCCGTCCGTGACCACGACCAGCGCTTCGTCCGGTTCGATGCCGGCGGCCGTCAGCTCCTCGCGCCAGCCGCGCAACCGGAGGTGCGCGGGCTGGCGTTCACGGCCGGTACGGGACCCGAGGAAGGCGATCCTGCTGCGCCCGTGGTCGAGGAGGTGGCGTACCGCGGTACGGGCGGCGGCGACGTTGTCGATCGCGATGTGGTCGTAGGGCGCTTCGTACTCCCGCTCCCCCAGCAGGACCAGGGGTGCGGTCTCCTCGCGGGCCATCAGGTCCTCGGTCTCCAGATGGATCGGGCTCATGATGAGCCCGTCGATCACATGCGACCTGAACCCCTGGCTGACCAGCAGTTCCTTCTCGCGGAGTCCTGCCGTGTGGTCGACCAGCACGGTGTAGTCGTGCCGGGCGGCGGCGTCGACGACGGCTCCGGCCAGTTCGGCGAAGTACGGGTTGCCGAACTCGGGGACCGCCAGCGCGATGATGCCCGTACGGCCCTTGCGCAGGTGGCGGGCGGTGAGGTTCGGCCGGTAGCCGAGCTCGTCGATCGCCTGCTGCACTTTGGCCCGCATCTTCGGGGTGACGTGCTGGTAGTTGTTGACCACGTTGGACACGGTCTTGATCGACACGCCCGCCCGCTGCGCGACATCCTTGAGGCTGACGCCCACGGCACTCCTTCACTCGGTTCGGCTATGAGAAACGGCTCCGCTCACGTGGTTCTGCGGTTGCGCGACAGATAGCGCTGCGCCACCACGACAACGATAAGGAAGCCGCCGCTGACCACCGACTGGTAGGAGGAGTTGAGGGTACCGATCTGGTTGATCAGGTTCTGGATGACGGCGAGCAGCAGCACGCCCCAGAGGGTTCCGCTGATCGATCCGGCGCCGCCGACCAGCAGCGTTCCGCCGATGACGACGGCGGAGATCGCGTCGAGCTCCATGCCCACGCCGACGATGGTGACGCCGGAGGTGAGCCGTGCCGCGCTCAGCGCGCCGGCGAGGCCGGCGAGCAGACCGCTCAGCGTGTAGACGATGATCTTCGTCCGGGCGACGGGGAGACCCATCAGGGTCGCGGCGTCGCTGCTGCCGCCCACGGCGAAGATCGACTGTCCGAACGAGGTGCGCTGGAGAACGAGTCCGCCGATCCCGAAGAGCGCGAGGGCGATCAGGAGCGGGTACCCGAAGCCCCAGACCGCGCCCTGTCCCAGCTCGGCGAAGGCCGAGTCCTTCGGTACGAGGTAGGTGGTGCCGCCCTCGTCGGTGAGGGAGAGCAGCAGACCGCGGGCGCCGAGCAGGGTGGCGAGGGTGACGATGAAGGGGGCCATCCCGGCACGGGCGATGAGGAACCCGTTGAGCAGGCCGATCGCGGAGCAGACCACGAGCGGTACGAGCAGCGCGGGCAGGAATCCGTACTGCGAGGCCCAGGCGGCGAGGACGCCGCCGAGGGCGAAGACGGAGCCGACCGAGAGGTCGATGCCGCCGGTGATGATGACCATGGTCATGCCGAGGGCGATCACGGCGGGGAAGGACGCCTGCACGGTGACACCGCGGACGTTGTCCAGGCTGTGGAACGCCGGGTACTTGATGGAGGCGCCGACGATCACCAGGATCAGCACGGCGAGGACGCCCTGGCGCTGGAGGAGGTCGAGGACGCGCTGTCCCGTGGTGGGGCCGGTGGAGCCGGCACCCTTCTGGAGACGGGGCTCGGGCGCCTTGGCCGGAGCGGGGGTCGCGTGCGGGGCCGTGGTCCGGGCCACCGGGGCGGAGGAGGTTTCGTTCATCGGGACCGGCGCTCCCGGGCGACGTAGACGGCGGCGATGATGATGGCTGCCTGGGCGATCTGGGCGGTGGAGTCGGGCAGGTCGTGCTTGACGAGGGTGGCGCGCAGGAGCTGCATCAGCAGGGCTCCGGCGACGGTGCCGAGCACGCGGACGGAACCGCCGGTGAGCGGGGTTCCGCCGACCACGACGGCGGTGATGGCGGAGAGCTCCATCAGGGTGCCGAGCGAGGACGGGTCGCTGGCGGTGAGCCGGGCCGTGGCCAGCACGCCGGCCAGGGCGGCCAGCACGCCGCAGAGCACGTAGACGCCGATGAGGACGCGCTTGACGGGCAGTCCTGCGAGTCCGGCGGCGGCGCGGTTGCCGCCGATGGCGACGACCTGGCGGCCGAAGGTGGTGCGCCCGATCAGGAAGGCCACGGCGACGGCGAGGACGCCGGCGATGAGCACGACCAGCGGAATGCCGAGGAAGGAGTCGGTGCCGAGCGCGAGCAGATCGGGGTTTTCGATCTGCTTGAGCTGGCCGTCCGCCATCACCAGGGCGAGGCCGCGGCCGCCCACGAAGAGCGCGAGGGTGGCGACGATGGGCTGGAGCCCTACCAGGGAGACGAGCGATCCGTTGACCGCACCGACGACCGCTCCGGCAAGCAGGGCGATGCCGAGCGCCGGTACCAGGCCGTACCCGAGGTAGAGAGGCAGGAGCGCCGCGGCCAGTGCCATGGTGGAGCCGACGGAGAGGTCGACGCCCTCGGTGCCGATGACCAGGGCCATGCCCAGGGCGACGATCACGATCGGGGCGACCTGGACGAGCTGCGTGCGCAGGTTGTCGGTCGTCAGGAAGTGGTCGGTGAAGCACGCGTTGAAGAGCAGCAGCACGGCGACGGCCGCGTAGACGCCGTACTCCTGCCACCACGCGGGGGTGCGCAGCCGGGCCAGCGGGTTCGCTGCGGGCGGGGCCAGGGTGGCCTGGGTCATCGGGGTTCCTCCTGTGCGACCGGGGTCTTCTCCGGCGTGGCCGGCGCGTTCGTGGGCGACGCGTCCGGGGCGTGGTCGGCGAGCACTTCGAGCAGCCGGCTCTCGGCCACCTCGTCGCCGGCGAGCTCGCCCGCCACGGCTCCGCCGCGCAGGACGACGATGCGGTCGGCGCCCTCGATGAGCTCCTCGATGTCGGAGGAGATGAGCAGAACCGCCAGGCCCTCGCCCGCGAGTTCGTCGATGAGGCTCTGGACCTCGGCCTTGGCGCCGACGTCGATGCCGCGGGTGGGCTCGTCGAGGAGCAGGACCTTGGGCTCCAGGCAGAGCCAGCGGGCGATCAGCACCTTCTGCTGGTTGCCGCCGGAGAGTTCGCCGACCTTCTGCTCGGGGCTGGAGCACTTGATGCGCAGGCGCTTCATGAAGATCTCGACGACGCGATCCTGCTTGGCGCGGGAGACGACTCCGGCCCGGGAGAGGCGGGGCATCGCGGCGAGCACGATGTTCTCGCGCACCGACAGGCCGGGGATGATGCCCTCCGCCTTGCGGTCCTCGGGGAGGAGGCTGATCCCGGCCCTGATGGCGGCGGCCGGGGTCAGCCGACCGAGGCTCTTGCCGTCGACGGTGATGTTCCCCGCGTCGACGGGCAGCGCGCCGGAGAGGGCCTTCGCCGTCTCGCTGCGGCCGGAGCCGAGGAGGCCGCCGAGTCCGAGGACCTCGCCGCCGTACAACTCCAGGGATATGTCGTCGAGATGGTGGCGGCTGGAGACGCCGGACGCGGTGAGGACCGGCGTACGGGTGGTGTCGTGGCCGCCCTCGGTGAAGTTGGTGAGGCCCGACCGCTTGACCTCGGCCATGTCACGGCCGAGCATCATCGACACGAGCTGCATCCGGTTGAGGTCGGCGAGGTCGCCGGTGTGGATGTGGCGGCCGTCGCGCAGCACGGTGACCCGGTCGCAGATCCGGTAGAGCTCGTCCATGCGGTGGCTGACGTAGAGGACGGCGATGCCGCGCTCACGGAGGTTGGCGATGACCCGGAAGAGCGTCTCGACCTCGCGGGGCTCCAGCGAGGAGGTGGGCTCGTCCATGATGACGACCTGGGCGTTGACCGAGACGGCACGCGCGAGCGCGACCATCTGCTGGGTGCCGATGCCGAGGGTGTTCAGCGGACGCTTGGGGTCGACGCGGACGCCGAAGCCGTCGAGCAGCTCGGTCGTCTCGCGGTGCATCCGGCCGAAGTCGATCATCCCGACGCGGTTCTTGGGCTCGCGTCCGAGGAAGATGTTCCGCGCCACGCTCATCAGCGGGACGAGGTTCACCTCCTGGTAGATGGTGGAGATGCCTGCCTGCTGGGCCTCGAAGGGCCGGGCGAAGCGGACCGCTCCGCCGTTCATCCGGAGTTCGCCGCCGTCGGGCCGGTAGACCCCTGTGAGCACCTTGATGAGGGTGGACTTGCCGGCACCGTTCTCACCGACCAGGGCGTGGGTCTCGCCGGCCCGCAGGGAGAACGACACGTCGTCCAGGGCGACGACGCCGGGGAACCGCTTGCTGACGCCGCGGGCTTCGAGGACCGAGCCGGCTTCCTGGGCGGGGCCCTGGCCGGTCGCGACGGGCTCGGGCGGCTGGGTTACTGCTTCGGGTGGTGCCATGAATCCTGGCCTTCCAAGTTCCAAGGTGCCGAAAGGGCGGGCACGGGGGTGGAGGGTCCCCCGTACCGGTTGGCGACGGAGGGAACTCCCGGCCGCCGTGGCACGGTTCGCGCCACGGCGGTCGCGGGAGAGCCTCAGGTGGTGTCCGGCTGGACGACGGATCAGTACGCGCCGCCGACCGACGCCTTGGCGTTGGTCTCGTCGTACGCACGGTCCGAGATGATGACGTTCTCGGGGATCTCCTCGCCGCCGTAGAACTTCTGGGCGGTCTGGAACGCCAGCGGGCCGAAGCGCGGGTTGGACTCGATCACGGCGTTGTAGTCACCGTTGACGACGGCCTGGACGGCGTTGCGGGTGCCGTCGACCGACACGATCTTGACGTCCTTGCCCGGCTTCTTGCCGGCGGCCTTGAGCGCGGTGACGGCGCCGAGGCCCATCTCGTCGTTCTCGGCGTAGACGGCGGTGATCTCGGGCTTCGACTGGATCAGCTGCTCCATGACCTGCTGGCCCTTGTCACGGGCGAACTCGCCGGTCTGCTGGGCCACGATCTCCAGTCCCGGGGCCTTCGCCGCGAGCTCGTCCACGAAGCCCTTGGTGCGGTCGGTGGTGACGCCGTTGCCGGAGGTGCCGAGGAGGATGGCGACCTTGCCCTTGCCACCGGTCGTCTTGATCATCGCGTCGGCGGCGCGCTTGCCCTGCTCCACGAAGTCCGAGCCGAGGAAGGCCACGTAATCCTTGCAGGCGCCGGCGTTGAGCTTGCGGTCGATGGTGAGGACCGGGACCTTCTTCGCTGCGGCGGCCTTCAGCGCGGGCTCCAGGCCGTCCGAGTTGAGCGGGGCGACGATGAGGAACTGCGCACCCTGGGACAGCATGTCCTGGATGTCGCTGATCTGCTTCGACAGCTGCGACTGGGCGTTGGTGGTGAGCAGCTTCTTCACGCCGACCTTGGCCGCCTCGTCCTTGATGGACTGGGTCTCGGCGATACGGAACGGGTTGGCCTCCTTCTCCGACTGGGAGAAGCCGACGATCGCGTTCTTGAGGTCGAGCTTGGGCGCCCCGTAGGTCTGGAGGGAGCAGCCGGAGCCGGAGGTGCTGTCGGGAGCCGTGGTGGCTGCCTGGGCGGCCTGCCCCGTGTCGGAGGAGGAGGCGGTGTCGTTGGTCTCCGACTTCGAGCAGCCGGCCGCGGTGAGCATTGCGGTGGCGGCGAGCACGCAGGCCGCGGCGAGGGTACGGGATCGGCGCTGGATCATCATGCGCGGGACGCTCCTTGGGCGGGATGACGGCACGCGGAACCACGTGCGGTCGGGCTGTTTCTGATGAAGCATCAGCTCATGTGCGGCTGATGCCGGTTGCCTGTCCTCGACATGTTCCGTGGGTACGGACCGGGGTCGGGAGGGGCGGCGCGGCCTGTCGGCGGCTCGGTTTACAACGTTATATATGCGGCTTCGGCGCGACGGCAAGAGCACGACGGATGCGTTTCCAAAATGTGTCGTGGGGCGAGGGACGGGGCCTTTGCCCGGCTCGCGCGCACCCGCGCGCCCGCGCCGTATGCGGGCGCGCGACAGCACCGCTGCGGACCGCTGAGGGTCCAACACCGGTGGAAAACCGTTAGGTTCAAGAGGGCGGGCACGGACGCACGGAAGCGTTCCGCCCCGCCGGGAAGGTGGCCCGCCGGCGCCATGGACGCGCCGGCGGGCCACCGTCGGATCAGGCCTTCGGAGCGTGAGCGGCGTACAGCGCGCTCACGTCGGCGGCGCCGAGCGCCTTGTCGAAGACCTGGACCTGGTCGACCGAACCGTTCCAGAAGTCGGTCGGGTTGCCGTTCCACTTGGCACGGCCCAGGGAGAGCGGACCGGTGCTCACGTCACCGGCACCGCCGGCCGGGGCGCTCGCCGCGAGCTTGCCGTCGAGGTAGATCGAGATGGTGTCGCCCTGGCGCACGCCCACCAGGTGGTACCACTTGCCCAGTTCGGGGGTGGTCACCGCGCGGGCACGGTTGCCGCCCGGCAGGGAGAAGGCGAACGCGCCCTGTCCGTACTGGAGGTAGAACGGGTTCTCGGTGCGCCGGCCGTCCTGGCTGACCGCCGAGGCGTAGTTGCTGGGCAGCTGGTCCAGCGTGACCCACGCGGAGACCGAGTAGTCCTTCGTGGTGTCCACGACCGGACCGGCGGTCTGCGCGTACTGGGCGTCGCCCGAGAACTTCAGCGCGGAGCCCGAGACACCCTGCGTCCACGAAGCGCCACCGGTCAGGGTGAGCGAAGCGTGGTTCGGGCCGCTGTCGGCGGCCTTGGTGCCCTTGTTCTCGTCCAGGTTCCAGGCGGCTCCGCCCTTCACCTCGTCGCGCTTGCCGGCCGCGGCACCGGCCGCGATGACCTTCTCGTTGATCGCGCGCACCGCCGCGATGTCGACCTTGGCCTCACGACGGTCGTACGTCCAGAGGCCGTTCAGCTCGTGCTCCAGGTCGGTGACCTGGGTGTAGACGGAGCCGGAGAGCTCGGCGCCGGCCGCTTCGAGGTAGTACTTCTCGGTGTTCTCCACGTACTTGGCGGTGAGCGCGGCCTTGTCCTCGACCCCGCTGTAGATCACCGTCGGGGCGCCCGGCCACATGTGTCCGGGAGAGCGCAGCGTGAAGCCACCGTGCTCGCCGTCCATCGCCGCCCGGGTGGCGTCCGGGAAGGCGGGGTCGTTGTTGCCGTAGTCGTGGTGGTCGATGATGTCGCCGGCGCCCGAGTCACCCTTCGAGTTGCAGCAGTTCACGCCACTGTGGGCGTTCACGACGCGCGAGGGGTCGGCGGCCTTGACGGCCTCGGTGAGCTTGCCGGTCGCGGTGCGGTCCCACTCGCCCCAGCCCTCGTTGAAGACGATCCAGCCACCGATGGAGGGGTAGTTGTGCAGCTGCTTCATCTCCTCCTGGGCCTGGGAGACGAAGGCCTGCTGGCCGGCTTCGTTGTTGATGCCGGCGGAGACGAAGTCCTGCCAGACGAGGAGTCCGAGCTGGTCGGCGTGGTAGTACCAGCGGGGCGACTCGACCTTGATGTGCTTGCGCACGGCGTTGAAGCCGAGGTCCTTCTGCGCCTTCAGGTCGAAGACGAGGGCGTCGTCGCTGGGCTGGGTGTAGAGACCGTCGGGGTAGAAGCCCTGGTCCAGCTGGGCGAGCGAGAAGAACGGCTTCCCGTTGAGGGTGAGCTTCTGGTAGCCGCCCACCTTCTCGACCTTGAGCGAGCGCATACCGAAGTAGCTGCCCACCTTGTCGGTGGAACGGCCGTCGGTCAGCTTGACGTCGAGGTCGTAGAGGTACGGGTCGTCGGGCGACCAGAGGTGTTCCTTGGCCACCGGCAGGCTGAGCTCACGGTTGGCGGGACCGGAGACGGTACCGACGACCTTGCCCTTCTTGTCCCGGGCGACGGCCGTGACGCGGGCGTCGGCGGAGGCATCACCGGAGTTGACGGTGACGGCGAGCCGGCCCTTGTCGATGTCCGGGGTGGTGGTCAGCGAGTCGATGGAGGCGGTGGAGACCGGCTCCATCCAGACGGTCTGCCAGATGCCGGAGGTGGCGGTGTACTCGATGCCGCCGGGGTTGGAGGACTGCTTGCCCTTGGGCTGGTTGTCCCCGGTGGTGTCGGTGACGGCGACCACGATCTCCTGCTGACCGGTGCCCTTGAGGGCGTCGGTGATGTCAGCGTCGAAGGCGGTGTAGCCGCCGGTGTGCTCGGCGACCTTCTTGCCGTTGACGAAGACGGTCGCGTTGTAGTCGACCGCGCCGAAGTTGAGCTTCAGCCGCTTGTCCTTGCCGGACTTGCCCACCTTCCAGTTCTTCGGCACCGTCACGAGCTTGCGGTAGAACATGTGGTCCTCGTGGCGCTCCAGTCCGGAGAGCTGGGACTCCACCGCGAACGGCACGGTGATCTTCTCGGCGAGCTTCTTGCCGAAGACGGGCTGCTCGCCCGCGGCGGCACCGGCGAACTCCCAGGTGCCGTTGAGGTTCTTCCACTGGTTGCGGACCTGCTGCGGCCGGGGGTACTCGGGCAGCGGGTTGTTGCGGTCGAGCTTGTCGCCCCAGACCGTGGTGAGGCGCTTGGTCGACAGGTTCTTGGCGCTGCGGCTGATGTCGGGGACGGTCTCGCCGCCCACCGTGAGCCCACCCTCGGTGCCGTAGGTGACCTTGACCTGCTGGCCCTTCTGGATGGCCTCGGACAGGGTCACGATGAGCGAGTTGCCCTTGCCCGACGTCTTGACGACGGACTTGATCGGCATCGGCGTGGTGTCCGCCTCGATGACGAGGTGGTCCTTCACGGCGGCGAGGTTGCCGACCTTGTCGTCGAACGTGGCCTGGAGGCGCTTGCCGTCCTCGGCGACGGTCAGGGCGACCGGGTAGACCTCGTAGTCCGCGGGCGGGGTGAACGCCGACTCGGGGATGATCTGCTTGGCGAGCGCCGGGCTCGACCAGCGCAGGTACATGTTGGCGCCGCCGACGTCCTGGAACATCTCCAGCTTGAAGTCGTGCTGCACACCCGCTTCCAGGTGAACCGTCTTGCTCGTCTGCTCGACGTCCCAGTCGCCCACCCAGTGGTCGATGACCGGAACGCCGTCGATCAGCAGCCGGAAGCCGTTGTCGCCGCTCGCGGAGAAGGTGTAGTCACCGGTCGCCGGGGCCTGGATCTGGCCAGTCCAGCGCGCGGTGGTGTTCTCGGTCTGGCCCGTGGCCGACTTGAAAGTACCCGTGAGATCCCCGAAGTTGATCTCCGGGTCCAGGGCTGTGGCGCCGAGCTTGGCGAAGTCCCGTGCCCCGGGGGCGGACATCGCGTAGTACTCGCCCTTGAGCCCGTGGACCAGAGTGGCCGGGTTCTCGGATACGAACGCCGGCGCCGTGGCCTCGGACGCCGAGTGGCCGGCAGGTGCCGCGGCAGCCGCCGGGACCATGGTGATGCCGAGGGGCATCGCCAGGGCCGCCGTACAAGCGAGCGTCGTCAAAGCCGCACGTCGGCGCGGTAGTTGTCGTCTCATGGCATTGTCCTCACGAAGGAGCTGAGCGCCTCGAACGAGCGAGGCACCGCACATGGTCGATCATTGAGCCACAGCCCCCAGCCCTGTCACAACGGTCGTGCACAGAAAATTTTCAACGATAGAAATTTGTGACCTGAGGGCGTACCGTTCACACGACGGAAACGCGCCCAACAAACCGGCGGAACGCGGGGCGTTGCACGGGGCAGGCGGCCGAAGGGGTTTCGCCGCCGTGTCGCCGCCGACGCGAACGCTCCCGCCTCCCCCTCGCAGGCAGAGCCCGCAAGGAGCTTTTGAGCCAATCCCCCCGCCTGAGGGGCCGTCAGGGATCCGTACCGCCCATGCGCGACCCGGAGGCGGTGCGACGTACGGGCGGAATGCCCTTGCGGACCACCGGAACACGCGAGCCCGCTGCTACCGGGCGCGGGTCGCCCGAGCCCGCCGCCACCGGGCGCGGGTCACCCGCCCGCGCGGGACACCCGCCGACGGGGCGCGCTCACTCACCGACCGGACGCCTCACGGCTCCGCCCCGGGCCGGCGTGAGCAGCCGCCACGCGGGCCCGCGCAAGCGACTTTCACGCGGTCCGGCGTGAACAACCGTCACACCCGCCGGGCCGACACGGTGCCGCAACAGGCGTCGAAACTTTCGACCGCGGAGGCCCCGCTCCGACACGCCCACACCTGCTCTCTCCGCGCCCTCCAGAAGGCCGTGGCCGACACACGTCCATGTTCTGCCGATGCATGCGTCTCCCACCGAAGGGACCACTTCGAATCTTTCGCCACTGCGACCGAAACCATTGACAGCCCAAGGAGCCACGTCAACACTGATCGCCGACCCGGAACCCCCGATGCGCCGATCCGACCGCAGCGCCCGAACTCGACTCAGCAGCACCGGACTTGACGAGTACCACCCTGCTGCAAAAACCGTCTTCCGGCACGGCCCGGTAGCAGCGCGCCTTCCCCCACGGAGGAACACATGCGAACACCCTCGGTCTTCTCGCCGCGCTCCCTGGCCGCCGGCCTCGCGGCGATCATGACGACGGTGACCACCGTCGCCGCCCTCACGACAGCCGCCTCCCCGTCGTACGCCGCCACGTGCAGCGGCTATGTCGGGCTCACCTTCGACGACGGCCCCTCGAACGACCACACCCCCGCCGTACTCAACGCCCTCAAGCAGAACGGGCTGCGGGCGACCATGTTCAACGAGGGCCAGTTCGCGGCCTCCTACCCGGCCCAGGTGAAGGCGGAGGTCGATGCCGGCATGTGGGTCGGCAACCACAGCTACACCCATCCGCACCTGATCCAGCAGAGCCAGGCGGAGGTGGACTCCGAGGTCTCCCGGACCCAGCAGGCCATTGCGGCGGCGGGCGGCGGGACTCCGAAACTTTTTCGGCCTCCGTACGGTGAGACCAACGCGACGCTGCAGGCCGTCGAGGCCAAGTACGGTCTGACGCAGGTGATCTGGGACGTCGATTCGCAGGACTGGAACGGCGCGAGCACCGACGCGATCGTCCAGGCCGCCGGGCGACTCACCAACGGCCAGGTCATCCTCATGCACGAATGGCCCGCCGCCACCCTCGCGGCGATCCCGCGCATCGCCCAGGGGCTGGCGGCCCGCGGGCTCTGCGCGGGGATGATCTCGCCGCAGACGGGACGCGCCGTGGCACCGGACGGAGGCACCACCGGCGGCGGGGGCGGCACCGGCGGCGGCTGCTCCGCGACACTCTCCGCGGGCCAGCAGTGGAGCGACCGCTACAACCTCAACGTCTCGGTCACCGGTTCCGCCAACTGGACCGTCACCATGAACGTCCCCTCCCCCGAGAAGATCATCGCGACGTGGAACATCGCCGCGGCCTACCCCAGCGCCCAGGTACTGACCGCCAAGCCCAACGGCAGCGGCAACAACTGGGGAGTGACGATCCAGACCAACGGCGCCACGACCTGGCCGACGGTCTCCTGCAGCGCGGGCTGACCCCCCGAGGTCCACGAGGAGCCGCCTCCGCCCGGAACGACGAAGGCGGGTACCGGACCGCCGTCCGGCACCCGCCCCGCCGGGTCCACCGGCCCGAAGGCCGGTGTGACCGTCGACTACCCCGGAATCAGCCGGAGAAGTTCGTCACCGTGGACGGAACGGTGTCCGTCCCGAACGCGGGGGCACCCGTGTCGTTGATGACGTGGTTGTAGCGCCCGGCCCCACCGAGCGAGACGGCCAGGATGCTGTGGAACTTCACGCCGGACTTCACCGGGACCTGGAAGCCCCGGTCCGTCTCGATGCTCGTCAGGGTGAAGGCGCAGTAGCTTCCCACGCCCCATGCCTCGTGGGTGTTGACGGCGGGGTCGACCTTGTACGCCGCGTACCCCTTGCTGCTGCCGTCCATCCACTCGGCCTGACTGGGTACGTCGTACGCCTTCTCGTTCTGGAAGAAGATCGTCCGTCCCCGCTCGCCGAACCACTCGACGTCGTACTTCTTGAAGTGCTCGACGAAGAGCCCGGTCGCGAGCACGTCGTCGCCGTGGACCAGCAGGCCGTTGTCGGAGGCGTTGACGTTCCAGCCGACGCCGGAGCCGTGGTCGGCCCGCCAGATCCAGGTGTGGTCGATGATCGTGTCGTCGCTGTAGATCTCGACGGCCGTCGTGGCCTTGCCCGCGAACTGGCCGCCCACCCGCACGAACACGTCCTGCATCGAGGTCGGGTTGTTGGCGTGGTCGGTGTGCACGCCCTGCTTGCCGATCTCCAGCAGGGTGGGCGAGTTGGTGGTGCCCGCGTCGATCAGGAAGCCTGCGAGCTTGACGCCGTCGACGTCGGCGACCTTCATCGCGGTGACGCCGTTGTCCGGGACGAGGGTGGCGAGGCCGAGGCCCAGGACCACCGTGTCGGCGCGGTTGACCTCGATCGTGCGGTCGAGGTGGTAGACGCCCGGGGTGAAGAGCAGGTGGAGACCCTGGGCGAGTGCCTGGTTGATGGTGGCGGCGGAGACGCCCGGCTTGGCCACGTAGAACTGGTCGAGGCCGATCGAGGTGCCGGGGGTCGAGCCGTTGGCCCAGCTCACGCCGCGGGCGTTGACCCGCTTGGAGGGCACGAACACCTTGTAGGTGGAGCCGTCGAGGTAGAGGTAGGGCTTCTCACGGCTGACCGGGGTGGTGTCCAGGGTCGTGTACCGGGGCTCCGGGAAGGAGGTCGCCGGGGCGCCCTCGGTTCCCGAGAAGACCATGTTCCAGACCGAGTTGGTCCAGCCGCCGATGGAGCTGTCGCGGGTGTACCACTGCTGCTGCGAGTAGGGGCCGACCGTGCCGTCGATCTTGGAGTCGGCGATGTACCCGCCGCTCGCCCAACCGTAGCCGGACGGCGCGAGGTTGAGCCCGCCCTTGACGTGCATCCGGCGGAACGGCGCGGCCTGGGCGACCGCCCAGCGGTCGGTGCCGTCGTACGGGGCGATGGAGAGGTTCTCGGTGGAGCGCCAGAAGTTCTGCGTCGCGTTGCCGTTGAACCATCCGGCGTCGACGCTGACTCCCTTGACGGTCACGTCGTCGGGGTTGCGCCCGAGGCCGAGAACCGAGGTGTAGAAGCCGGTGTTGACGTTGACGTCGTAGCTGCCGGGCTTGAAGGCCAGCGCGTAGCGCCCCTCGCCGAACTGCGCCGACTCCTGCTGCTGGTAGATCGTGTCGATCTGCTGCTGGATGGTGGCGGCCGACATGGACGGGTCGAAGACCTTGACGTTGGGGCCGAGGTCACCACCGCCCTGGATCGGCGCCGTGGAGCCGTCCTGCACGTGGACGGCCGCCTCCCAGAGGGAGTAGCCGTACGCGGTGCCCCGGGCCGTGCCCGCGATGCGGAGGTAACGGCCCGAACCCTGCACCTGGTAGGAGGAGTTGCCGCCGGTGGCGCCGGTGACCTTCTTCAGATCGGTGAAGGTGGCGCCGTCGGTGGACGCCTGGATGGCGAAGTCCTTGCCGTAGGCCGCCTCCCAGGAGAGGTCCACCTGGCAGATGTTCTTGACCGCGCCGAGGTCGACCTGGATCCACTGGGGGTCGGCCGCCAGGCTGGACCAGCGGGTGGCGCCGTTGCCGTCGAAGGCGGAGGAAGCCGGGGTGCCGGCTCCCTCCACGGAGGATGCGGTGGCCGTACGGTTGAGCGCCGCGTTGTCCGTACCGCAACTGCCCGAGCCCGTGCCCGGGTTCGTGGTCCCCGACGCGGAGCCGTAGACCTGGAACTCCCAGAGGGAGTAGCCGTACTGCGTCGCCCGCACGGTGCCCTGGACCCGCACGTAGCGGCCCGTACCGCTGACGTCGAGCGTGTCGATGCCGCCGTCCCCGTCCGACACGGTGCGCAGGTCGGTCCAGCTGGAACCGTCCCCGGAGACCTGGATGCGGTACCCCTTCGCGTACGCGGCCTCCCAGTTCAGCACCACCTTGCTGATGCTGGACGACGTGCCGAGGTCCACCTGGAGCCACTGGTTGTCCGATGCGGCGGAGGACCAGCGGGTGCCGGTGTCGCCGTCGACCGCCTTCGCGGCCGTGGTGCCGCCGTTCTCCTCGGAGGACGCCGTCACGGTCCGGCCCTGCGACAGCAGGACCGGCGTGTCGGCGCCGAAGGCCGGAGCTCCCAGGACGGGGATGGCGAGGATGCCTGCCACCACTGCCGCCGCGGCTCGGCCGGGTCTGAATCTCATATGTCGCTGCTCCTTCTCGGAACGCACACCGCAGCCCGCCGACCGGCGGACCACCCTACGGGAGAGCGCTCTCTCACCCAGCCGCACACCCCGCCCGTCAGAGTGCGTGAAGGTTCATCAGAACTGATGCAGAGAGGAGAACTCGGAGAGAGCGCTCTCCCGGCGCATACCGTAGGAGGAGGCCCCTGGACCGTCAATAGATGCAGCAGAGATCGGCCGACAGCTTCGGAAGGAGCGGGCGGGCAGGCGGCCGCGAACCGCCCGCCACCTGGCCAAACCCCATACGTGACAATGAAGTTGCCGCTGTGCCGGCGTGCGGGAAGTGGAGGCGCCACCGCTCTGAGCGATGCCCGTCCGTTCATCCTCGCAAGGTTTCCGAGCACGTTTTCCGAGCCCGCCCGCAGAACCGTCCGCGGGGGCCGGGCGGAGGCCGGGCGGAGGCCGGGCGGGTTCGGGCGGGTCCGGGCGGGGACGGGCGGAGGCCGGGCGGGTCCGGGCGGAGGCCGGGCCGGGACGGTCCGGCGGGGACAGCCCTTAGCCTCAGCGGATGACCGAGATTCCGGACGCTTTCGCCCGTGCCACTGTCGGCCGCGAGGGTGCGCGCGGAAGAGCATGGCTCGACGAACTTCCCTCACTCGTCGACGATTTGCTCGACCGGTGGAGTTGCGCCCCGGACGGGCAGGTCACCCATGGTGGCGTCGGGATCGTCGTACCGGTCCGGGGGCGGCCCGAGGGGCCGGCTGTGATCAAGGTGTCCTTCCCTCATCCGGGCAACGTCCACGAGCCGGACGGCCTCTCGGTGTGGGGTGGCCGCGGTGCCGTACTGCTGCACGAACGGGACGACGAACGGTTCGCCATGCTCCTCGAACGGGTGGCGGCGTCCACGCTTGCGGAGTCGGAGGACGGCGACACGGTCGCGGCCGTCACCGGCTCCCTCAGCCGCAGACTCGCCGTCCCCGCACCGCCCGGCCTGCCCCGATTGCGGGAGCGGGCGGACCTCTGGGAGGAGGAGCTGCGCGCCCACGCCGTACGGATGCCACACGCGGTGCCGGACCGGGTGGTCGACCATGCCCGGTCGACCGTACGGGAGTTCGGCCGAGCTCAGCCGGATACGGTCGTCCACGGCGATCTCCACGGCCGGAACGTCCTGCGCGCCGACCGCGAACCGTGGCTGGCCGTCGACCCGAAGGGCTGCGCCGGTGACCCCGCCTACGACGCGGGGACCTTCCTGAAATCACGCGCCCTCTCCCTCATCGGGTCGGACAACCTGCGCCGTGCGGTGGACCGCACGCTGGACATCTACGCGGAGGCGGCGGAAATCGACCGCGAACGCGTCCGACGCTGGGCCCAGTGGCACGCGGTCACCGCCACCTACTGGGGAATCCACCACGGCTTCCGCGTCGCCCGGAGCGGACCGGACCTCGACCGTCTCACCGCCTTCACCGCGCACCTCTCGGACCTTCTCACCCCGGGCTCATGAACACCGCCTCGTGAGCATCGCCTCGTGAGCACCGCCTCGTGAGCACCGGCCGGACAGAACACCGAACGGGACGGAACGGAACGCGGGCGGCCCCGGCGACGTCGTGTCACCGGGGCCACCCGCAGACCGGCAGTGGGTCAAGAATCCGTCCCGTCACGAATTGCGGGCCGGATTCACCAGCGGTACCAGCGTCCCTTCCGGCCGCTGGAAGCCGGGCGTACGAAGAAGCCCAGCAGCCACACCACCAGTACGATCACAGCGATCCACCACAATGCCTTCAGCGCGAATCCGGCACCGAAGAGAATGAGAGCGAGAAGCAGAACAAGAAGAAGCGGGACCATGATTATCAACCTCCGGCCATTCATGTGCCCGCCCTTCCGAAGCGCACACCTCTCTCGCCCGAGACGCTTCCGACAGCCGTCGCTCACCTGCAGTCGGGCCGCCGTGACCAGCTACGACAGACTCCCGCACGGGCGAGCGCACCGCGCACGCGAGGAGACTTCACGCGCCCCGCACATTTCCGCACACTCTCCGCAACCGATCGACGGGCTCCGTCCTTGAACTCTTTCCTTCGGGGTACGCGAGGAGGGACCATCGAATTCTCTTGACGGGGTAATTCATATGCACCACCAGGTTCTGACCAAAGATTCGACCTCCCGTGACTCACGTGTCGAATTCGTCTGCAAGCCGCAGCGCGCCGCCGAGGCCCGGGACGCGATCGCCGCCTTCCTCGAACAACTCGATCCACCGCCCCGGGCCGACGCGGTCCAGAACCTGCTCCTCCTCGTGTCGGAGCTGGTGACCAACGCGATCCGTCACGCGGGTGGCGTCTGTGCGCTCCGGCTCGCCGCCGATCGCCGGGTCCTGCAGATCCGTGTCTCCGACCACAGTTCCGCGCACCCCCAGGACCGCACGCCCGACCTCACGGGCCGCACCGGTGGCTTCGGCTGGCCCATGATCCGGCGCCTCGCCCACGACGTGCAGGTGCGGAGCCGGGAGGGCGGCGGCAAGGTCGTCGTGGCGACGGTGGCCCGCTGAGGCGGGTGCACGAGAGCCGGCCGGGTCGGAGGACACAAGGTCCCACCACCGCATGCGTGGGAGACGGAGCGCCCGGGCACTCTCGGCCCATGCCCGACGACACCACGAGCGCACCCGCGGACGACGGAACAGACCGTCGGCCACTCGCCGTCGACGCCACCGGTCAGGCGCCGGTCTCCTTCACCCACGGCCCCGAGCACGCCCTCACCACGGCGCATCACCCCATGCCCGCGGCGCTCTGGTGCGGAGGCAGGGTGCTGCTCGTCCACGATCGGTACCGGAAGTCCTGGGAGCTGCCGGGCGACATGATCGAGCCGGAGGAGACACCCCGCGCGGCGGCTTTGCGCGAACTGCTCGAAGAGACAGGGCAGATACCGGACGGCCCGGTGCGGTTCGTCGGGCTCGCGCACTTCCTTCTGGGGCTGGAACGACGCACCGAATTCCTGGCCTTGTACACGGGACGGATCGACCGCCCCCTCCCGTTCGAGGCCAACGACGAGATCGGCGCCGTGCACTGGTGGCACCCCGACGAGCCGCTCGACGCGTATCTGGCCCGTCTTTGCCGGCCATCGGAAGGTTGACCGCGTCCGCCCCGGCCGATCACGTGGCCGGGCGTTTCCGAGGGATCACGGCCGGCTGGACAGCAGCTCATTGGATCAGGTCGGTGTGCGGATGCTCGGGGGAGGCCGGGCAGACGTAGATCTGCATGTTGTCCGTGCTGCCCACTTCCACCCTCGTCGGCTGCGAAGGGAACCGGCCCGCGTGGTGGGAGTCGGCGCGAGCGGCGGCCTGGTCTTCCCGCGGCGCCCAGCTGTGCCCGCCACCGCCGTCCCATTCCCAGGAGGCGATCGTCAGCAGGGGGACCATGTGCGCCTCGCACACGGCGCAGTACCGGAGAACCGGGTCGGTGCGGCCCCACGGGGGCCAGCCGCCGGCCTTCCAGCCGGGCGCGTTGCCCAGATGGACGGAGTAGAACTCGGGCGGATACTCCGCGTAGGAGCTGTCCACGCCGGTGCCGGCGGCCTGCCACCTGTCCCAGTCCTCCAGCATCCGCCGCAGCTCCGGGCTCAGGTCCAGGAGGTTGGGGTACTCGGTGATCGCTTCCGGTGCCAGCACGCACGGCTCCGGCACATAACCCGGGTAATCCGCCTCATACGGTTCCGGTGGTACGGCGAGGATGTCACCGACCTCCGCGGCCGACCGCCAGAACAGTGCGGTCGACGGCTTGTAGTGCGGGCGGTGCTCGTACGGGCACCAGAGAATCTGCAGCAGATCGGCCTGCCCGGGCGGCTGCAACAGGGGTATGTCACGCAGGAACAGCTGAGCCACGGGCAGCATCGGCACCGGGCATTCGGCGGGCCCGGGAGGACCGGCGTCGAGCCGCTCGGCGAGCCACGCGGCATTGCGCTCCTTGAGCGCCTCTTCCTCGGGCGTGAGCGTGGCGGCCGGGCCGTCGGGGCGCCACCGTGACTGCAGGCGTCTGTCGAGCCGTACTTCGGCCGGTGACCGGCGGAATCCACTGTCCACGTGCAGGTGCGCGTCTTCGCAGTGCGGCCACGGCTCCCCCGCCGGCCACAGCAACGGCCCACCGACCGAGCTGTCCCTGGCCGAAGGCGCCCCCGGACGCGGATGCAGCCGCATCGCAGGACGTGCCAGCGGAGCCAGTTCGGGAAAGACAGCTGTCACCTCGACCGGCCGTGGTGGCGTAGTGCGTACGAGTCCCATGCCGGTGATCCTGCCACCGGCCACTGACAGTCCCCTGCCGCCCGAATCCACGTCAGCGCTCAACCGGCCGTGCCCGCCCACCGATCCGGCCCCGCGTCAGTGTGCGTCTGCCCCTTGGCGACCACCGTGCCTCGGCTCGTGCACCGCCCGGCGACCGGCCGGCCGGTGACAGGAATCCCTGCTGGGTGGGAGTTGCCGCCGCGCGTCACAGGGAGCAGCCGCCCTCGCGGGTCAGCACGCCTCCACGGTCGTGCCCGAGGCAATGCTGCATCCTTGAACCATCCGCCGGGAGGCGGGAAGATCGTCCGCCCGTACGACCCCACGTCCGCGACAGCGAGGAACCGAACATGTCCGATGCTCTGGTGGCCTTCCTCCAGGCCCGTCTCACCGAGCGCGAAACAGCGGCGCTCGCGGCCGGAGGCGGGGGCGATGACTCCTCGTGGCGGGCCCTGGGCACGGGTGTGTACTCCGCCGCCGCCCTCGCGGACGACGTCCCGCCGCTCGCCACGACCGGCCCGGAAGTCGGCGGGTCGGACGAGGATGCCGCTCTCGCCGAACACATCGCGCTGCACGACCCGGAGCACACCCTGCGGGAGATCGACGCGGTACGGCAGCTCCTGAGGCGTTACGAGGAGCCGGAGTCGAGCGACGCGCTGCCGGACTCGGCGAACCGCCTCTCGGCGGCCACGGAGCGCAGCGCCGTCCTGTTGGCCGTGCGCCACCTGGCGCTGCCCCACTCCGGCCACCCGGACTACCTCGCCGCCTGGCGTCCGTGAACGCGTGACACGCCCCGCCGTGGCGCTTGTGATTGGCCACCTGGTCGGAGCGTTCGGGGATCGTGGCCCTGACGCCGCGTTTTCCGAAGGTCGGCCCGGATGGCCCGGGAGGAATACGCCTTATCGGCCGGCACCCGGTCGGGACGACGACGTCGCGGCCTGCCGACCGTGGAGCGGGGCACCTTGATGGCATCCCGCACCGCGTCGAACACCGTGGAGTCGTTCACGTTCCCGGAAGTCACGGCAAACGACAGGGGCAGGCCACGGCCGTCCATCACCGGGTGGACCTTCGTAGTCAGCCCGCCGCGGGACCGGCCGAGGGCCTGCCGCGGCGCCGAGCGTTGCGGATCTTCCAGTGTGCCCCCGTTCGGGTCCCCTTCTTCCGGGCGCCGGCGGCATGCTGGTGAGCCCGGTTGATGGTGGAGTCCACCGAAGCCGTCCACTCCACGTGGCCAACCGCGTCGTCACGGACCTGAACATAGTCCAGCAACCGTGCCCAAGTGCCGTCGGCTTCCCGCCGGGCGAATCGCTCATGGACCGTCTACCACGGCCCGTACCGCTCCGGCAGATCCCGCCACGGAGCCCCGGTCCGCAAGGGCCACAACACTGCGTTGATCACCTGCCGGTGATCTCGCCAGGACCCCCGGCCATCCAGCACCGGCGACAACGGAGCTGTCCGCTCCCACGCCGCATCCGTCAACTCACCACGACCAGCCTCAAGATCAAGTATGAGACTCGGCGGCATTGCCGTGGTCCACGACTTCAGCGAAGTAGGGCCAGCCGTCCACTTCGAGGTTCTGCACCGATGGCCGGGTGTCCAGAGCAGGCGCCGCAGCGTCGAGCAGGCGTCGAACCGTTCCCGGCTCGTAGAGGTTGAGCCAGGCGCGGTCCGGGAGGCGCACGACCGTGCCTGCCTCGAAGTACGAGTTCGAAACGATTCTGTCCGGTCCCGGGGCAAAGACCAAGGTCAATCGACGTCGAACGCCTTGCGCTGGGACCTCTGGGAAGAGAGAAAGCGTCAGCCGGCAGTTGGCGTAGTCCCGTCTCACTCGCTGCCGGACAGTCCAACACCAGACAGTCTCGTTGACCACGAGGTGGCGGAGACGTCGATCATTCCCCATCGAGCCAGCCTAGATCGTTGTCCTGGACGAAAGGCATCTCAGCTTAACGCGACGCAGTCACCCCCATCGTGATCATTTGCCGGCTGGGCCTTGGTGGCCGTGTCCGCGTCAGGAGTTGGGCGTTGGCGGTGCATGGGGACTTCGCCGTGGATCGTGTCGGATGACGTGCGGGAGCGGATCGAGCCGCTCCTGCCGCGCAAGGAGCGTCGGTTCCGGCACTCGGGCCGGAAGCCGTTGCCCGACCGGAAAGGTGCTGTGCGGCATCCTCTCCGTGCTCCACACGGGCATTCAATGGGATTTCCTGCCACAGGAGTTGGGCTTCGGTTCGGGCATGACGTGCTAGGCCGTGTGTCGAAAGTGGCGCCGTCCGCCCGGAGGGCGGGTCCGGCGGCGTCCGGTGCGTGCGATCGCAAGGCGGAGGGTCACCCCGATACTGGATGTATCGGGGTGATCCCGACAACGCGGCGAGCGTGCGTGCCGGG
>NZ_JBSFHV010000031.1:0-88414 GCF_053597235.1 Streptomyces sp. NPDC001493 | reverse complement strand
TCCGCATACTGGATGTATGCGGACGTTCCGACAACGCGGCGAGGTGCCGTAGCTGTCGTCGCGCACCCACCAGGGATTGCGGGACAGCCCTTAGCTCGCGCGTTGCAGCAGTAGGTCACGATGGGTCTGCCGTCTACTCGGCCAGCGGACCTGCCCTTGGGCAGGTCCGGACTACTCGCCGCCATCCGTGAACGTGCGAGATGGTCCGGAGCCGGGTGTAGGCCTACTCCAAGATATCCAGTGGGGGGAGAGCCTCCACAATCCTCACCGTCTCTACGCTGACGGTCACGATCCGCTTGAGGAGGTCGATGATGTAGCGCGGATCGTCGGACCAGTCGTTGGGGTCGTTGACGATGCCGCTCTGCTTGTCAGTCTTAACGTAATAGCGGTCAATGATCCACTCAATCGCGGAACGCGCGCCGAGCTGGTACCGATACGCCTCCTCCGGGATATTGGAGAGGGTCACGCCACTGTTGTAGATGATCGTGGTTTTGTCCTTATCCCCCTTCCTGGAGGGGAACTTCAGTTTGGCGGCCACGCGATACCGTTCGGACGGGGGCGCGTCCTTGGCGCCGGTAAATTCTTCTACGATTCCGGCGTACGGCTCGACGGAATCGTAATTGATGTGCAGGTCTGCGAGTTTACGGCCGGCGTCGGCGAAGCCGCTGAAATCCTGAGCCTTGGGGATGCGCGGCAGGGACTTCTTCAGGTCTGCAGCAAACTGCTCACGGTACTGCGGAGAGTGCAGGAGACCGTAGACGTAGTAGAAGATGTCGTCCTTGGTGATGGAGTCGTCGTTATACGTCTTGCGATAGTCGAATAGAGCGGCATCGCTGATGTTATCGACGCGTTCGTAACCGTCGCCCTCGGTAGCGGAGAATAGATCGTCACCAGCACCGAGCTGACGGTAAGAGTAGCGGGGAAAGAACTGACCTCCGCTTCCCGCTCCCGTTACGTGCAGGTCCGGCAGCGAGTCGGTCATGAGCACGGAGAACGGCACGGCAGAACCGTTTCCTACGTTGTAAATACCGAGGTTCTCGTGCTCGGGTGTCGGGAAGATCTGCGGAAGCTGGTAGGACCGCTGATTCAGGCGCTGGTCGAAGTACACCCACTGCTTTGTGAACGGACGGTAGTTGCTGGTACAGACAGACTCCCCATCAAAGGCGTAAACGACACCCTTTCTGATCTGGTCCTTGTCCGACTCGTTCCAGCTAATCTTCTTGGGGTCCAAGTCGATGAACTTCGACACGTCCGCCGCTGTTGCAGCGGCAATCTCTGCGACCTTGCAGTATTCCGCGAACCCTTCCATCTGACCGTTGTAGAAATCGATCATTGATCGAGCGTTCGCCGAAAGTTTCCGCTTGGAGAAGTTGAAGAGCCAGGCGTCACGTCCGGTTTTCAGGCCGCTGGAGTGCAGTGTGAACACAGCTTCGGGCTGGGGAGCCTTTCCCTTCTCCCCGATGGCCCGGAACGCCCCAAAACGCTGGTCGCGCTGGTTGATCCAGTCCCCTTCGGCGCTGGGAACTATCTGCTCCCACTCGACTGTGCTGAGGTCCTGGCTAGCGACGATGGCGAGTTTTCGCTCTCGGTTAAGGTAGTCGCCGATGTCCCGGTAGTGGAGCTCGCAGTCGGTTTCTGCCGCGCCACCGCTCTTGATCAAGAGGAGGATGGCAACGGTGTTGCGGCTGCCAGAGCCGAAGATCTTGCCGCCTTCCTTCTGGGACAGTTCACCGGCAGTGCGCTGATTGCCACGAAGGTTGTAGCAGTAGATCGCATCGAACTCCTCGACGAGCGACTTGCGCAGGCCGTCCGCCGTGTTGCCGTCAATGTAGCCGCCGTTAGAAACGAAGCAGATGACGCCCTCATCCTTGATGCGGTCTGAGGCCCAGCGGATGGCGCGGATGTAGGAGTCGTAGAGGGAGTTCTTGTTTGATGCAGTCGACTTGGCAGCGTACGTCGTGCGGATGTGCTCGTCCAGCGCCTCGTACTTGAGGTTCTGGTTATCGTCGTTCTGGCTGTCCTGCCCGACGGAATAGGGAGGATTACCGATGATGACTCGGATGTCCTGAGCCTGCTGCTTTTTGACCCGCTCGCTGTTACCTTCGAGCCCGCTGAACAGGTTTTCCGCGCTGTCCTCGGCAAGCTGGAAAGTGTCGGTGAGGACGATTCCCTCAAATGGGATATATTTATCGCCTCCGCACTGATCGTGGAATGCGGCCTCGATGTTGACTGCGGCAATGTAGTACGCCAGGAGCACAATCTCGTTGGCGTGGAGTTCGCCGACGTACTTCCGGAGCAAGTCTTCCGGCTTGATGAGCCCGGACTGCAAGAGGCGCACGACGAAAGTTCCCGTGCCCGTGAAGGGGTCGATGATGTGGACGCCTTCATCGGACAGGGAAAGACCGAGGTGCTTGCTCAGGGCTTGGTTCGTCGCCCGGAGGATGAAGTCCACGACTTCGACAGGGGTGTAGACGATGCCGAGCGCGGCGGCTGTTTTAGGCAGGGCGGTCTTGAAGAACTTCTCGTACAGCTCGGTGATGACGCGTTGACGGCCCTCGTGATTGTCGATGCCCTCGGCTCGTACACGTACGGATTCGTAGAAGCTCTCGAGCTTCTTGGCCTCGTCCCCAATCGCCTGGTCTTCAAGGGTGTCTAGCACGCGCTGCATGGCGCGGGCGACGGGGTTGTGCTCGGAGAACGCGTAATCCTTGAACAGTGCGTCGAAGACGGGCTTCGTGATGAGGTGCTGGGCGAGCATGTCGATGGCATCGTCTTCGCTGACACCGGGATTTATGTTCGCGCGCAGCTCCTCGACGAACGTCTCGAACGCCTTCTTTTTCTGCGGAAGCTTCAGGGACACCCTAATGCGGGCGACGTGTTTCTCGGCGATCTGTGCAATGTCCTTGGCCCAGTCCTCCCAGTAGTGCCGCTCGCCAACCTTGTTGACGATCCTGGCGTAGATCGCCTCACGCCAGTCCTCAACGCCGAAGGCGCTTTGCACCCAGCGGGCCGCAGCTGCATCGCCCTGCGCATGGCCGGTGCCCTCACCGAGGGAATCTGTCTCCGGGCCGGCGTGGCCAACCATGATGTTGTCGGGGCGCTTCTTGTTCAGTTCCAGCTGGTTGACGGTCGCGTTGAAGCGGTCGTCATGGGCGCGGAGCGCGTTGAGGACCTGCCAAACAGTCTTGAACCGCTGATTATCGGAGAGGGCTTTGTCGGGGGCCATGCCTGCGGGAATTCCGACAGGCAGGATGATGTAGCCGTAGCTCTTACCCTCGGCCAGGCGCATGACGCGTCCAACGGATTGGACGACGTCCACCACGGAGTTTCGGGGGTGGAGGAAGAGCACGGCGTCTAGATCGGGGACATCGACGCCTTCTGAGAGACAACGGGCGTTTGAGAGGATCCGGGCCTTGTTCTCGCCGGGGTCTTGCTTGAGCCAGTCCAGCAGGACGTTGCGACGCAGGGTGTTGTAGGTGCCGTCGACGTGCTGGATCTCGCATTGCAAAATATTGTCGTCGGTGCCGTCGTAGGCGTCGACGACGTCGGCGAATAGTTCAGTGATTTTCTTCGAGTCGGCGATGTTCTTAGCAAAGGCCACAGCTCGCTTCATCGGCGCCTCGCCCGCTTTGAAGCCACTTCCGTCGGCGAAGGTACCGGTGCGCTTGGCCAGGCCATTCCAGCAACCGATGATCTTCACGGCGTCGTCGAGATTCGACAGTTCGCTGTTCTGGTCGGCGAGTTGCTGCTGCAGTGATTCGGCGGCGTATTGCTCATCGACGGTGAGGATCAGAACCTTGTAGTCGGTAAGCAGGCCCTGCTGGACGGCCTTGCCGAAGCCGAGGCGGTGGAATTCCGGCCCGAAGAGAGCCTCGTCGTCCATGGAGGCCAGAGCGACTTCTTGTTGCTTGGCGTCGGTCTTGGTGTCATCGCTGAAGATGCGCGGGGTCGCCGTCATGTATAGGCGGCGGGCTGCCTTGACGTAGTCGTTGTTGTGAACCTTCACGAAGCTGGACTCGTCCTGCGGGGTGAGCGAAACCCCGGTGGTGCGGTGCGCCTCATCACACAAGATCAGGTCGAATTCACCCATACCAGCCTGCTGCGCCTGGGACACCGTAGCAATCGACTGGTAGGTGGAGAAGATTACGGTAAGACCAGGGCCGGCCTCCACGCTTTCCATCTGCTCGATGAGCTTTGCAGGGTTGGTGGTGGCGGGAAACGCAAGATCGTAGGTAGCCATGTCCTGCAGGTCGCCACTCGTGGCGGCCTGCTTACTGACTTTTGTGTCAGAGCAGACTGCGAAGCTGTTCATCGGGACCTGTGCCTGCGCGGTCCACTCGCGCAGAGTCTGCGAGAGCAGCGCGATGGACGGCACCAAGAAAAGGATGCGAGTGTGTCCGCCCTCGCCGCGCTCGGCTCGCTCCCTCTGTAGCCGCTCCACGATCTGCAAGCCGGTGAACGTCTTACCCGTGCCGCAGGCCATGATCAGCTTTCCGCGGTCGCGGTCCGCGAAGCCGTCGAAGACCGCGTCGATCGCCTCTCGTTGGTGCGGGCGCGGAGCCTTCTTATGCTTCAGGCGGAGCTCGAAAGTCTCGCCCGGCTTGGGCCAGACGATATCCCAGTCAACGGGGCTGTCGTTGATCTCCGCGAGACCGACACGCGTGACGGGGATCTGCTGGCCTTCAAGGGCTGCTTCGGCGTTGGAGCCCCACTTCTCCGTCGTTGAAATGATCATGCGACGAGTGAAGTTGCCCTTGCCGGACGCAGTAAAGAAGGAATCTATGTCAACCTTCTGCACTGTGTGCTGCGGCTCGTAGAACTTGCACTGGATGGCACAGAGCCCGCCCGTCTCCCGGTCCTGAGCCACGAGATCAATGCCGACATCCCGCTTGTCGCTCTCGGACCCCGGCCAGTCGGACCACATCCATACCTGGCTGAACTGCTGGGTCCACTGCGGATCGGTTCGCAGGTACTGGACCATGAGCTGTTCGAAGCGGGTACCGCGGTCACGATTCGTGTGGGAGCTGTCGCGGATCATCCTGAGAACGTCGTGCACCGATGTGGCCACTGTGCGTCGCTTCTCCCTCTTCGTGGACGGGTGGGACCGTGTGCTGGTGTGCGTGAGCCACGCTAAACCAGACCACTGGCCACCCGGGAATCCTTCCCGCCGTCCGTTCACCCGTGCTCTGAACCGCCCAGGTCAGGTAGAACATCCTCGGTTGAGCGGCCTAGCTCGCCACTGAGTATTTCAGCAGGCCACCCTGCGCACGGCGATCTACGACGCTGGAGCATGCCTATCGGACTCTGGCCACCCATCTGGTGGCCTCTTTAGAGGCTGCCGTGGATCGCGGCACTGCCCGAGCAGCACTCCTTGGCGTCACGTCGACGGGAAGACTTTACTTACATCGTCTGCGGTGATGAGCCGCCCGCGAGAGGGAGCGAGCAGCTTGCCCAGCCAACGGTCCTCTTGCGGCAGGAGTGCCTCGATCCTCGTGCGGGCCGCACCGCGTGCTTCGGCGTTGTTCTCACCGCACAGCGCATCGTACTGGCGGAGCCGGCTGGCCAGCACGTCATAGCGCCTCACAGCCGCACCGTGGTTGACCAGCACAATCCTGTCGTGAGCCGCTTCGGCAGCGTCGTCCTGGGTGGCGGCCGCCGGGGTGAGCAGGCAACCGAAGACGCGGGTTCTCGCGGAGCGCTTGGTCTCTACCTCGATCTGTCCGAGCAGCTGGTTCACGTCGGTGGTCACCCACCGCGCGCCTCAACCCCCCGACGGTGACCCCGGCCGCCCTCTCCGCCGTCGGCCTCCAGTACGTCGCGCGCCCCCGCTCGACTCACCCGTCAAGGACCACTCACCCGAAGAGGCAAACGTGCCCGAGTACTACTCCAGCATCGGCGAGGCCGTCGGTGCGGCCATGCAGCACAACATCCGGCTCGCCCACCACAGCGTGGCACCGGGCTCCGACAAGCCGCTGCAGGTCAGGCGCCTGCCCAGCGCTTCCGCCGATCCGTACTCGGTTCGCGGGATTTTTTCTCGCCTCCACGAGGACGCCTCGCCCGATGAGGTGGCGGGCATCATCGAGGAGGTCAACGGCGCACTGGTCGGGGCTCTGCCCGAGCTGACCGAACTCGTCGCCTCTGCCGCCGACTGGACTCGCGCCCGCCTCGACTTCGACGACCCGCATCACCATCCGGCTTTCGATACGTGGACCCGACTGGCAGCCGCGTACGGGATGCTCCAGGACGTCCGTGAGCAGGAAGTCGCCGAGGACGGTCTCGCTGCCTGTCCCGCAGAGCGCACGGACCCCCGGCACCACCAGATGGCCAACGTCTTCCGCAGCCGGGAGTTGCTCGACGATGTCCTCGGTGCCGAGGCTGCTCCTGTGCCGTCCGCTGCCCGCTCGCACACCCAAGGAAACGCCGTGCCTTCCCCGCGCGCCAGCGCGCCCTCGACCACCACCGGGTCGGACGCACTCCTCTACCTCCTGTTCGGCATCCTCGGCGCCGCCATGGCCTTCGGCTCCCTGGCCTGGCTGACCGGAAATCTCACCAACACCTTGGTCGGGAGCGGGACATGGGACCCATTTCGCATAACGGACGCGCTGCTGCACCCGGAGGTGCTGTGGCCGACCCTGAGCACCAGCATGCTGAAGGTCGGCGCCCGCGTCGTCCCTGCCCTGTTCACCGTTGCCTTGGTCGTCACCACTGCCGTGCTGTGGATGCGGTGGCGTGCCGGGTCCAAGTCCGGCCTCGCCCGGAAGGCGGACTTGGCGCCGCTGCTGGACAAGGAGATCGTCGCCAAGGCGAAGAGCCTGCGCCCGAGCCTGGGCGGCCGGGAGAGTAAAAGAGGTCCTGCCCGCTGACCGCGGCATCCTGCTCGGCATCCTCGATCCCGGCCGTGCGGAGGTCCGCGCGTCCTGGGAGGACGTGATCGTCGCGATCATGGCCCCGCGTTCCGGCAAGACGTCCGGGCTGGCGATCCCCGCGATCTTCTCGGCACCGGGCCCGGTCCTGCTCACCAGTAACAAAGCCGCGAACGACGCCTTCACCACCACGGTGGACGCCCGTGCCGAGGTCGGCACGATCTGGACCCTCGATCCGCAGCAGATCGCCCACCACCCGCGCGAGATGTGGTGGGACATCCTCGCTGACGCCCATCTCGCCGGGGCGAAGAGGTTGGCGGGGCACTTCGTGACCGCGAGCGTGGACGAGTCCAGCGGCTCCGACTTCTGGTCCACCGCCGCGAGCAACACCCTCGGTGCCCTCTTCCTCGCCGCAGCGTCCCACCGGCAGCCGATCACCGACGTCCTGGCCTGGCTCGCCATGCCGGCCGACCGCACCCCGGTGGACCTGCTCACCGACGTCGGCCACCATGCGGTCGCCGCCCAGCTTCAGGGCACCGTCTCCGGCGCGACCGAAACGCGCGACGGCATCTATGAGACCGCGAGGCAGTACGCGAGCTGCCTACTCGACCCGGACGTCGCCGCCTGGGTCACCCCGAACGACGACCTTCCCGAGTTCCAGCCGTTCGCCTTCGCCACGTCCCGCGACACCTTGTATCTGCTGAGCAAGGACGGCGGCGGCAGTGCGTCCGCGATCATCGCGGCGGCGGCCGACGCCGTGATGCGCGCGGCCGTGATCGTCGCCGAGCGCTCCGGCGGGCGACTCGACCCGCCCGCCCTGTGCGTCCTCGACGAGGCGGCAAACGTGTGTCGCATCTCGGACCTCCCTGATCTCTACAGCCACCTGGGCAGCCGAGGCGTCATCCCGATGACGATCCTGCAGTCCTACCGTCAGGGCCAGCGGTGCTGGGGCGAGGCCGGTATGGACGCCCTGTACTCCGCCGCCACCATCAAGATCATCGGATCTGGCATCGATGACGCGGACTTCGCCGACCGGCTCAGCCGCCAGGTCGGCGATCACGACGTCCAGACCACCTCGGTGTCGACCAGCGAGGGCGGCAAGTCCACCTCGGTGAGCATGCGCACGGAGCGGATCCTTCCGCCGGACGCCATCCGTGCCCTGCCCAAGGGCAAGGTACTGCTGCTGGCCACCGGCATCCGGGTCGCCATGCTCAACCTCAAGCCCTGGTACAAGGAGCCCTCCGCCAAGGTGGTCGGCCCGGCTTCCGCTCGTGCCACGAAGGCCATCACCGAGCGTGCCCTCGCGAAGAGCATCGGCCAGGACGATCTTGGACTGTCGGCATGAGCGCGCCCACACCACAGCAGGGGCGGTTGGCCCACGCTCCGGTCGTCCTGCGCGGTGGCCGGTGGTGGCTTGACGGCGGGACAGGCTCGGTTCCCGCCTCCGATCCCGCCTTCACTGCCGTCCTGGACGACTTCGCGCTGTCGATGGCCGCTGCCGACCAGGCAGTCGCCAATCTCCTCGTCCGGCAGGAAGAGGCGTCCTGCGTTGATCCCGGAGGCCGGCGGTGAACCCGCTGATGAGTGCCGAGCAGGCGGTCCTCGGTGCCGCACTCCTCGACCCCGAGCAGCTCACGCACCTGGAGTGGCTCGCTGCGGACCACTTCTATCGGCCCGTCCACCAGGCGCTGTTCGAGGCGCTCCGCAAGCTGCGCAACGACGGGCATCCCGCGCTCTCGGCCGATGGTCCGTTGCCGCTGTCGTGGGTGACCGACGCGGTCGAGGAGGCCGGACAGCACGTGCGCGGGCTGACCGCGGCGTACGCCCACACCCTGATCCAGGCGTGTCCCCGAACCGAGCACGCCCCGGTGTACGGCCGCATGGTGCTGGAGGGGGCGATTCACCGCACCGTCGCCCAGCACGCGATCCGTCTCCACCAGGCGGCTCGGGCCGACGCCGTCCAGGGCGAGGTCGAGGGAGCGTTGCGCACGGCGGACGTCCTGACCGGCGTACTCACCGACCTTGCGCGACGCTGGGGAACCGACCCCCGACCGGTCCCACCCACCGACGGGCCACGCACATCCCGCCTCCGGCGCAGAGCGGCCAGGTCGCCGAGGACGAGCGTTTCCTCCTGGCCGTCCTCGCCGAACAGCCGGGGGCCATGGGCGAGGTGGTGGCCTGGCTGCGGCCGGGAGACTTCGCCGACCCGACCCACGGGCAGCTCTACCGGTGCCTGGGCGCGCTGCACCACCGGGGCGAACCCATCGACCGGATCACCCTGCTCTGGGAGGCCCAGCGACGCGGTCTGCTGGCCGACGGCACTGTGTCGAGCGAGCAGCTGACCGCCGTCTGCGAAGGCATGGTCCCCGGAAGCGCTGACTGGTTCGGACAGCGGGTGATGCGCTCCTCCGTCACGCGCACCGCCGCCGCCTCCGCGCGAGCCATCCGGACCCTGGCCCAGGACGAGGTCCTGGGGCCCGGCCGGCTGATCAACCACGCTCTGCACGAACTCGGTCCGCTCGACAAGGTACGTGCCCGCTGGGCCACCGCGAACAGCAGTCCGGCTCCGAAGGCCACGGCATCCGCTCCGTCGGCGGCCGAGCCGCCGCCCGACCGAGTGAAGGCCGCCCGCGCCCGCAGCACACCCCGCCCAGGCGCGCCACCCCCAGCCCCGGCCAGCCGTCTCCCCACGCTGTCAGCAGCCCGACCACCCTCGCGCGGCCACCCGTGAGACGCCCTCCCCACCAGCCCACTTCTGCCCCTGGAACTCGCCTTGATCTACCCCGTCTCCACAGCCGCGCCGTATCTACGCGCCTTGCACCCGAGCCTCGCCGCCCCGTTGCGCTCTCCGTTGATCGGGTCTCTCTGCTCGGGGTACGGCGGCCTCGACCTGGGCGTGCAGGCCGCCCTCGGCGGCACCCTGGCCTGGCACGCCGTGGTCGACCGAAACGCCTCACGCATCCTGGCCCGACGTCCCGAACCTGGGCGATATCACAGCCGTCGAGTGGACCACCGCCCATCGGGTGTGCGTCGTGACGGCCGACTTCACCTGTCAAAGACGTCTCAGTAGTCCCCGCCCCCGCTCACGATTCCCCGGCTCGTTGAGCCTTGAAGCGAGTGGGAGGTTCAGCGAGCGAGAGATCTGGCCAAGGTGAGCCCAACAGCTGCTATGGAGTTGCAAGTGTTCTTCACCCCGTTGGAGGAGAAGTGGGCCTGGGCGAAGAAGGCCAGGGACTCCGACGAGCACGGTTCGCACTGCTGCTGGCACTGAAGTCGCACCAACGGAGTGGGCGCGAGCCGCTTCCGGCTCACGCCCACTCCATACTCATTCTCTCGTCAGCGGGAGTTGACGCTCCAGTCGATGAGCTCCCGGGCGAGGTCGGAGGCGACCACCACGGCGACGCGCTCGATCATGGCCATGGCGATACGGCGGAGAGCGGCTGCTCGCCGACTGCGCTGCTCGCCCTTGTCGTTGGTGCGGGAATCGTGGGTCATGTCAGCTCCCGAGGTGCTCGTGCTGGCCGCTGGTGCGGCCGGGCTGGCTGCCATAACCCCGCTTCCGGGGAGTTTCCGGCGAAGGCTCACCCGCACCCAGTGCGGCCAACTAGCCTGGTCAGCACGGCGGGGAGGAGCGTTCCGGAGCACCTCATGGCCCGGACGGAGGGAAGGCTGGGGCGGGATGGCGACGACGGCGAGCGAACGACTCTGGAAGCAGATGCGGCACGCGTATGACCAGGCGGACAAGCCGACGCTGTCCCAACTCACGGCCCTAGCAGATCAACTCGGACTCCGAAAACGGGGGACCGGCCGGTCTGGGCAGTATGCCGCCGGAGCCTCCACGATCCACGACTGGCTCAACGCTAAGTCCGTGCCAGCGCCCGAATACAGGAACCATTTCCAAGCCGTCGTGCGGTTCCTCGAAGCCCGAGCGGGACAAAGGGGGACCGCTGGGTACCGGCCTGTGCCGCCGGGGCTCTGGGACGAGCTCCTACTCAGAGCGCGGGCCGAACGCGAGGCCGCTCGGGGAGGACGCCCTACGACCAGGCGTGAACCCGATTTCCCGGCGCCAGTCACGCTCACGGCGCCGCCCATCGGCTTTACCGGCCGTGAGGCCGAGCTGCGCGAGACCCTGGGCTGGCTCGACCCTCACCTCGACCTGGCTCAGGTCAACAACGAGCGGCGAGCACCCGCGGTCTCCGTAATCACCGGGATGGGCGGGGTCGGAAAAACCGGGTTCGCCCTGCACGCGGCCCACCGGGCGAAGAAGTGGTTCCCGGCCGGAGCGCTCTTCGCAGACCTGCGCGGATACGTTCCTGGGCAGCAAGCGGAGGCGGGAGCGGTCGCCGGCCGATTCCTGCGGGCATTAGGCGTCAAAGAGAAGGACCTGCCGCCCACTAACGACGGCAAATGCGACGCCTGGCAGATGGCACTCCAGGGCCTCGCCGGGGACGGCCGCCCCCTGCTGGTGGTGCTGGACAACGTGCGGACCAGCGGCCAAGTCTCCCACTTGCTGCCCTCACCGCCCCACCGGGCGATCATGACCACCCGACACCGGCTCTCCGGACCGCTGGCATCCGCCCGCCGCGTCGATCTCGGTCCCCTGCCCATGGACGACGCCGTCGGCCTGCTGGAACGGGTGCTGCACGAGGAGGACCCGGACAACACCAGGGTCGTCGACCAGTCTGACGACGCTCGCCGCCTGGCCGAGCTGTGCGGAGGCCTCCCGCTGGCCCTGCGCATTTGCGCGTCGTTGCTGCGTGACGAGTCGGCGCGCCCCCTCGCCAGCCTGGTCGCGGAGCTCGGTGACGCTCGCACCCGTCTGGACGCCCTGCACTACGACGACACCGACGAACACGGTCGGCCAATGGCTGTCCGCGCCACCTTCGAACTCTCCTACCAGCACCTGACGGAGCAACACCAAAGGACATTCCGCCTGCTCTCAGCCGCCCCGGGCCCAGACATCTCGACGGAGTCCGCCAACGCACTGCTTGGGGCGGTCAGTTCCCGCCGATTGCTGGCCGACCTCGCCCGCGCCCAGTTGCTACAGGGTGCGGGCGAGCGCTGGTCCATGCACGACCTGATCCGGCTATACGCCCAAGAGAGCGGACTTCGGCACGCCGATGAGGACGGCCGGGCGGCCGCGCTGACCGGCCTGCTGGACCACTACCTCGGTGTCTCCCGGGCAGCCACCACTCACCTCGTCCTGGACACCGATGTCGAGCCGCAGCCCCGCAACGACGTCTTCGCCGACCCGCAACAAGCGATCGCCTGGCTGGAAGCCGAGCGGGTGAACCTGATGGCGGTCTCGGACATGGCCACCACGCTGGGACATCCTGCGGGCGCGGACCTGTCGTTCGTCCTTCTTCCGTTCCTGCGGAGACGCCGGTATATCGAGGACGCGATCGCGATCACCAGCAATTCGGTCAGGAGCTTCCGGGAAGCAGGGGAGCGGGTCAGGCAACACCAAGCGCTGTGCAACCTCGGCACAGTCTTGGTCGACGGGCAGCGTTTTCAGGGCGCGGTCGATGCCCTCGCCGCAGCCGTCGCCATCTGCGAGGAGAACGGGGAATCCGAGGCGAAGGCTAGGGCGTTGCTCAACCTCGGGACCGCCCTGACGCTGTGCCGTCGGTTCGACGAGGCACTCACGGCCTTGGATTCGGCAGGCGGCATCTTCAAGGAAGTCGGCAGCATTCAGGACGAGGCGCAGACACTCTGCAACCTCGGGTCCACACTGATCGACACTGGCCGACTGGATCTCGCCGTCAAGGCTCTCAACACGGCAGACGCCATGTTCCGAAGGGGCGGCAACCGTCCCGGTGAGGTCCAGGTGCTGGGCCACATGGGACGCGCCCTGTCTCACATGGGCCACCACGACGAAGCGATCAAGGCCCTGCGCTACCAACTGGCAATTTGCGAAGAGATCGACGACGACGACGGCCGGGCAGTCGCTTGGAACGGCCTCGGAACCGAACTGGTGCACGTTGGTCGATTCACAGAGGCTGCGGAGGCTTTCAGGACCGCTACGGCCATTTACATGGAGATGAATGACCCCCGCTTTGCCAGCAGTGCGCTGGGTAATCTGGGGGCCGTACTGCGCAGCTTGGGACAGTTCGACCAGGCGATCGAGGTGCTCACCGCAGCTACTGCGGCTTGCCGGGAAGCGCGTGACCCCGATGGCGAGCGGACCATGCTGCTCAATCTGGCCGTGACCCACAACGAGCGCTGGATGCAGCACGGCGCCGAGGACACGGTAAGCCGCTACTCGCTTTTTCGGGCTCCGGAGGATCCTGGACTGCACTACTGATCCACCAAGATCACTCTATGTCGGCTTTGGGGTTCACCTTGGCCGGACCCCAGCGAGCGTCGCGGGGCCGCCATCCGTTGAGTGTTCGACCCGACCCGCCTCGTCAGGGACGCCTTCGGCATCACTGACGCGATGGGCTTCGCCCACGCTGGACTGGCCTGGCTGGCTCTGGTGGCGGTCTGGCTGACGGGCGGCCCCGGGGCTCTGGCGCTCCCCCAGGTCAACCACCGCGGGTGGGGCATCAAGGTGCGAAGGTCTGGTCAACACCTGAGTCCGGGGTGGCAGTTTTCAGGGATCGCCATAACCATCACCCGATGGGAGAGCCGCACCCGCCCGGCCCCGGCCCCCACGGACGGCGCCGGTCGGCTCCGCGCGGACTTCGTGGAGTGGATGCAGGGCCTCGACGCCGGCTGGGTCACCGCGACTCCGGGGCTCGGCCGTCCGGCGCAGCTCACGGCGCTCGGCAACGGCGTCGTCCCACAACAGGCTGCGCACGCCTTGCAGTTGCTGGCGCCCCCCTTCCCCCGCTGCGCCGACCGACAGCGCTCCACTACCGCGTTTTTCCGGCCGGACCAAACCGCTGTTTCTCCGGATCCTCTCGGGCATGTCGCCGTCTCACAGATGGAGCACACCCCCCATGGCCGACACCAGCCCGACCTCCCCCGGCCCCGAGCCGTACCGCGTCCCCGACGCAGACCTCGACGACCTCGCCAGCACCCTCGCCAAGACCATGGCCGAGGTCAGGCAGCACGGCGTCATCCTCGACCGCCTCGGCTCCGAGCCCGACCCCGGCGCCATCCAGCCGCCGGACGGCGCTCCGGAAGCCGAGGCGGCTGACGGGAAGAAGCTCGACGGCCCCGCCTCGGTGTTCATCCTCGCCCTGGGCGGCAAGGAGTACGCCGTCGAACTCGCTGCCCTCAGCGACTGGGTGAACTACCTCTTCCTGCCGGTGTACGGCCGGGAGATCAGCACGAGCCGTCCCTGGTGCGCGCACTGGCACGAACACCCCGAGGCCGTCGCCCGGCTCCACGCACTCTGGCTCGCCTGGCAGCAGTTCACCGACACGGAGGCCGGCCTGTCCGGCCCCTCGACCTGGCACCGCGACCACCTGGACCAAACTCTGGCGCACCTACGTGCGCCGGATGGACCGTTCGCGGCCTGCACGACCAGCGCAACTCGCCCCAATCACCGGGTGCTGGCCACCCCGGCGCCGCAGCAGGCGGGGGTGGCGGCGTGAACGACATTCTCGGCCTCGACGATCTCTCGCCGGTCGACGACGACTCCGAGGAAGCGATGGAGGCCCTCTGGACTGGCGACCTGACGGTGCTGTCCCAGCACCACACCACGCCCAACGGTTCGCACAGCTTCGGTCGACCCGACCCACACGGGCACCAGAGCCGACTGGACGGGAGAACAAGATGGTTGCGGACGACACCGACGGCATCTACGGCAAGCTGCTCTCACTGCTGGACGAGCGCGGAGCCACGTACCGGGTGATCGAGCACGCCCCGGAGGGCAACTCCGAGGCGGTCAGCCTGCTCCGCGGCCACCCGCTCGGCCAGGCCGCCAAGTGCATCGTCACGATGGTGAAGGTCGGCAAGAAGGAGAAGCACTTCGTGCTGGTCGTCGTGCCCGGGGACAAGCGGGTCGACCTGGCGGCGGTGAAGGCGCTCTACGGCGGGAGTTACGCCTCCTTCGCCTCGCCCGACATCGCGGAGGACCTGGCCAAGTCGCCGAGCGGCACGATCCTCCCCTTCACCTTCGACGACCGGCTGGAACTCGTCGTGGACCCCGCACTGCTGGTCCACCCCGAGATCTACTTCAACGCCGGCCGCCTCGACCGCTCGCTCGCCCTCTCCACAGCCGACTTCCGGGCCGTCGCCGAGCCCAGGATCGAGCCGGTCTCGGCGGACTGACGGGACCCGGCGGAGCCCGCGAAAGCGCGCCCCACCGGCCCCCGCCCCGGTCAGGCGTTCATGAACTGGTCCACCCGCAGGGCCCGGTCGACGATGCGTACGTCGCCGAGGGTGCCGTGGAAGACCTGGCTGACGTTCCCGGCCCACTGGTAGCCGCCGACGAGGAACGGCTTGTGGAGCGAGGCCAGGCCGACCGCCTTCGAGGTGGGGTTGCGGCCCTCCTCGCAGCCGTTCACGTAGAGCTTGCTGACCTTGCCGTCGTTGACGACGGCGACGTGCCACCACTCCTGCTGCTGGAGCAGGTGGCTCCACGCGGTGGTCGCTCCGTCCATGTTGAGCGGGTAGGCGTTCCACTGGATCTCCAGGGAGCCGCTGAGACCCAGCGTCATGACCGGTTCGTCGGCGGTCGACGTCGGGCCGTTCTTCCCGGCCTCGGCCGCGGTGCCGGCGCGGCTGAGCATCGAGGACCAGCCGTTGCGGCCGCCGTTCCAGTCGGCGGGCACCTTGAAGAACAGCTCGATGGTGTAGCCGTGCGGGAAGGTCTCCGCGTTGACCGGGGCCTTGTCGACGGTACGGAGGTAGGCGCCGGCCACCGGGTTGCCCTGGCCGGCGAAGACGAGGCCGCCGTGTCCGGGCTGGTCGGGGTGGTGGTCGCCGGTCCAGGTCAGCGCGTTCGCGGCGGCGCCCGGGACCTGCTGGAGGACGAGGTCGTTGCCGTGGCCCGTCTGGTCCTGGACGACCGTACCGGCGGGCAGGCTGCCGCCCTCGGCGCCGGAGCCGTCGAACCGCCAGTACGCGAGGGTGCCGGGGACCAGCATCCGCCGGGCGGCGCGGGGCGCCCGCTCCGGGACGGGGGCGAAGCCGGCGAAGCGCTTCTCGAAGTCGATGTCCATGGAGAAGTAGTCGACGGGGGAGGTCAGTTCGATCTCCTGGGCGGCGGCCGCGTTCAGTTCGCCTTCGGCCGCGCGCTCCCGCATCCACGGTGAGAACGTGGCGATGTCGATCCGGCCCCGGTTGAGGTCGAAGCGGTACGAGCGCAGCATGCCGGAGCCGCCGTAGTAGCGGTCCTGGTAGTTGGTGATGTGCAGGTGCACGTCGTTGCCGGCGCTGTTCTTCTTCACGGTGGAGCCGGGCGGCCAGTAGTGGCCGTTCAGGGTGAGGAAGATCTGGTCGTTGTCCTTGATCAGCCCGTCCCACATCTGCTGCCCGTACGCCGAGAGTTCGGCGGAGCCGTCGTCGTACGAGCCGACGATCTCGTGGGTCGTCACGATCACCGGCAGCGTCGGGTTGGCCTTGATGACGGCGTTGGCCCAGGCGAACCCCGCCGCCGACATGCGCCAGTCGAGCGAGAGAACCATCCAACTGCGCCCGCCCGCACGGAAGATGTGGCTGGTGTTGTAGCCGTCGGGGCTGGAGGAGTGGTACGCGGGCGACTTCTTGGCGCGCGCCGGGCCGAAGGTGTCCAGGTACGGCGTCCGGCCGCGCTGGTCGTCCCCGCCCACGTCGTGGTTGCCCGCCAGCACTCCGTACGCGGCGCCCGCGTCGTCGAGCATGTCGAACACCTTGGTGACGGCGGCGTACTCCTCGGCGTGGCCGTTGTTGGTCACGTCGCCGAGGTGGGCGAGGAAGACGATGTTCTCGTCGTTGCCGCCGGCCCGGCCGGCCGGGTCGAGGACGTACCGGAAGGACGCCTCCATCGGGGCCGGGTGGATCCGGTCGATGTCGAACATGTACTGCGTGTCGGGCATCACGACGAAGGTGAACCGCGGGTTCTCCGGGTCCGGGCTCCACGTGCCGCGCTTGCCGGCACTGGTCTTCTTCTCGTGCTGCGCTTCGGGAGCGCCCGACGCGAAGGCCGGCGTCGCGCCCAGCAGTCCGGTCGCCGTGGCGGCCACACCGGCGCCGAGCACACCGGCGCCGCGCAGGAAGGTGCGCCGGCTCCTGGCCGCGAGCCCTTCGCCGTCGAGATCGGCGGTACGCGGACAGCCGCAGTCGGCCGAGTGTGCGGCCGCTTCCGTCGACAGGCTCCGCTCCGGGGCGCCGGGGCTGCCGTCAGGGGTGGTGTGCATACGTGCTCCCAGCAACGAATCGAGGTGGATGCACGCACGCTAGAAAGCCCACTGGGGCGGGCGGATGTCGCACCGGCGACCGGCTGCCCAACACTCCGACAACTTCGGCAACTCCCTGACCTGGGAGGAAGCCTCTTTACAGCTCCACCTCGGCCCAGATGATCTTCGCGTCGTGGGTGTAGCGGGTGCCCCAGCGGGAGGCGAGCTGGGACATGATGAAGAGGCCCCGGCCGCCCTCGTCGCCGAGCCGGGCGTGCCGCAGATGGGGGGCGACGAGGCTGGCGTCACGGACCTCGCACGTGAGGGTGTGGGTGCGGACCAGGCGCAGCGACAGCGGCGGGGTGCCGTAGCGCACGGCGTTGGTGACGAGCTCGCTGACGATGAGCTCGACCGCGTACAGCGCGTCCTTGGGGACCTTCCATTCGGCGAGGTGCGCACGGGTCGCGGTACGGGCCTTCGCCGGGGCGCCCGGGTCGTCCTGGAGTCCGATGGTGACCACCTGGGCGGAGGCGGCGACCGTGGGGCGGGCGAGGAGCAACACCGCGCCCTCCGGGGGGTCGACGGGCGGGTAGTTGTACAGGATGGCGTCGGCGATCTCCCGGAGGTCCCGGTCGGGCGGTGCGAGCACCTCCTCCATGGGGCGCCGGCCCGGGCGCTCGCGCAGATTGTTGCCGCCGCTGTGCAGGACGACGAGACTGCCCGGTTCCAGCGGGATCTCGGCGGTGGCGAAGGGGGGGTTCTCGGTCGCGGAGAGCGGCGGCCCCTCGGGCAGGTCGAAGGCCTGCGGGGTTCCGTCCGGGCGGACGATGTGGGGGATCGGCGCCCCGGCCCGTGCCACGGTCCAGAGCCGGGTGAACGGGTCGTACTCCCCGTAGAGGCAGGTCGCCGTGAGGGGACGGTTGCGCAGGGCGTCGCCGACGGGGAGCGCGGCCCGCTCCTCGGCGAGCTGGACGGCGATGTCGTTGACCCGCGAGAACAGTTCCTCGGGCGACAGGTCGAGCGCCGCCAGCGTGCGGACGGCCGTGCGCAGTTGGCCCATGGTCGTGGCGGTCTGGACACCCTGGCCGTGGACCCGGCCGACGACGAGGGCGGTCCGCGCGCCGGAGAGAGAGATGGTGTCGAACCAGCTGCCGCTGTTGCGTCCGGGCAGATAGACGTGGGCCGTGTCGACGGCGATCGGGGACGCGGGGCCGGACGGCAGCAGCCGCCGCTGGACGGTGGAGGCGACGGTGTGGTCGCGTTCGTAGCGCCGCGCGTTGTCGACGCTCAGCGCGGTGTGCGCGGCGAGCGTCACCCCGAAGGAGAGATCGCCCTCGTCGTACGGCTCGCTGCCGCCGCACCGGTAGAGGCTGACGACGCCGAGCGCGGTGCCGCGCAGCGCCAGGGGCGCGACGATCATCGAATGCGACCCGAACTCCTCGATGGACCTGGCCCGGTCGGGGTCGATGTCGTACCACGGCAGGCCGGGGGTGAGCTGCACCAGGCGGGGGCGGAGGTCGCCGAGCGAGAGGGAGTACGGGGTCGGGTGCGGCATCTCCCGTACGTCGCCGACCGGATGGGCCGCCCCGTCCTTGCCGAGGGGTCCCCGGAACGCGATGCGGCGCAGCGGGGTGCCCCGGGCGGGCGGGCCCGCGGGGGTGTCGGCGCCGCGCAGGACGTCGTCCACGATCTCCACGACCGCGATGTCGGCGAAGCCGGGCACCAGCGCCAGGACAAGTTCCTCGCAGGTGACAGCGAGGTCGAGGGACTGGCCGACCCGTTCGCGTACGGAGTCCAGGGCCGCGGCGCGGGCGGCGGTGCGCTCCTGGGCGGTGATGTCGGCGGCCAGGACGAGCAGTGCCGCGGGTCCCGGCCCGGAGGCGCCGGGCAGTGCGCCGGGGTCCGTGCCGGGGTCCGTGTCGGCGGCCAGGGGCTGGAAGGCGACGGCGAAGGTGCGGTCGGTGCCGGCCGGGTCGGTGCGGTACGCCCGGACGACGCCGACGTGTCCGGCCTCTCCCTCGCCGGGGTACTCGGTCCGGGCGGATGGGGCGCGCTCGGTCGGCCTGGGTGCCCGGGACTCGGGGGTCGCGGGGGTTTCCGGGGTGCCCGGTTCCAGGGCGCGTGCCGCCGCGTCCGGGTCCTCCAGCCGGAAGACCTCGGTGAGCAGCCGCCCGACCACCTGGTCCGGGGCCTCGCCGAAGGTCAGCGCGCCGGCCCGGACGATGCGCAGGTCCCGGTCGACCACGTACGTACGGATGACGGGGGCGGTCACGAGGGCGTGCAGCAGAGCGGGGGGTGCCGGGTCGCCCGGGGGGACCGCCGACGGGAGGTCGTCGTCCGGCACTGCTCCACCACCGCCCTTCGAACACGACTTCGCCTCACACCACCTTGGGACCGGCGAAGCGCTCGCGCCATCGGGGGGCGTACGGACGGAGGACGGACGGGGGCGGACGTCCGGCGGGCGGCCGACGGACCGCGGGAAGGCGCCGGAGGGCAGTAACGCCAAGGCTTCCGGTGGTGGGCCGGGGGGGATCGCGGGGAGCGCGCCGACGATTTCGGGACATCGGCGGGAGGGCGCGCCGAGACCGCTCCATGAGACGGGTGAGTACGCGTGAGGTTGACGCGGGTACGCCACGGAGTGGACTACGACGGTCATCAACCGCTCATAAAGTCACCAGCGTTCGGCGGCACCATACAATTTCGGTCACGGGCGACTTCCCTCAGCCGCTCGCCCGGGGTTGACTGGGTGTCACGCATGGTGACGCCATGGTTCGGAGCCCGGTTCCACCCGACCGCCGAATACACCCGTTCGGCGGTCCCGGTACGACAGAGAGAAGGAAGAGGGAGGAACCGCCACAACCGCCTCACCTCGCAGGGTGATGCCTTGGCCAAAGAAACGGTTTCCGGAACGCCCCGTTCCGCCAGCTCTCGACGACTTCGCGCTCCGTGTGCACCCACGACCACCCGCCGAACCCACCCTCCATCCACACCGTCTTGACGAGGGGTACCAATGAGCCAGATCGCGTTACCGGCGTTTCACATGCCGTTCGCCAGCGCCGGATGCAATCCGGGTCTGGAGAGGACCAAGGAGGCCGCCTGGAGATGGGCGGACTTCCATGGCGTGGAACTTTCTCCGGTGGCCCGGAAGAAGATGATCCGAACCCGGCCGGAGCTGTGGATCTCCCTCATCTTCCCGACCGCTTCCCAGCAGCATCTCGACCTGTTCTGCCAGTGGCTCTTCTGGGCCTTCCTGGTGGACGACGAATTCGACGACGGACCCGCCGGACGGGATCCCCGGATGTGCGGCTCCGCCATCACCCGGCTCGTCGAGGTACTCGACGGCGCCGTGGCGCACTCCGCCATGGAACTGACCCTGGAGGAGCTGCGGAACCGCACGTACCGCGACCGTTCGACGGCCTGGGTACGGCAGTTCCGCAGGGACACCGTGGCGTGGCTCTGGACGTACTACGCCGAAGCGGTCGAACGGGCCGCCGGACAGGTGCCGACCCGGGCCGAGTTCGTGAAGCACCGCCGGGATTCCGTGGCGATGCAGCCCTTCCTCGATCTCCACGAGATCACGGCGGGCATAGATCTCACGGACGCCGCCCGGAGCCTTCCCGCCTACGTCGCGCTCCGGGACGCGGTGACCGATCATTCCGGTCTCTGCAACGACATCTGTTCCTTCGAGAAGGAGGCGGCGATGGGCTACGAACACAACGCCGTCCGCCTCATCCAGCGCGACCGCGGCTGCACGCTCCAGGAAGCCATCGACGAAGCCGGCATTCAGCTGGCCCGGATAGCGGAACGTGTCCGGCGCGCGGAGAAGGACCTGGTCGTGGAGATGGACGCGGCCGGCATCGAGGGCACGGAGCGGATCGCTCTCGAACGGTGCGTGCGGGACTACCGCGGCCTCGTGCGGGGCGACTTCGACTACCACGCACGGGCCGAGCGCTACACCCGCCCGGACCTGGTGGAGCCGGAGGACCGGAGCGAGCTCTCCCGGTTCTTCGCGGCGTGAACGGTCCCGCGCGACCCCCTCACCGGGCGCGGCGAGCCTCCGGTGGGTCCTGAGGAGAGAGCTCCCGAGGACCCGAACGGTGCGCGAGGCGCCCCCGGCATGCGGCTTCCGGAATTTCGGCGGCGGAACCCCGGAAGCCGCATCCGGCGCCTGCGGACCGTCCTGTCAATACCTTGACCCGCACCTGATCAAGCCTTCACTCGATCGGGTGTTCTCTCGTGCGACACTGTCCCCTCCGGCACCAAGGGTCGGCCGGTTCCCGAGGGTTGCCCCGTACCGCACGGGTGTTCGCACAGATCGCGCCGATCGCACCGATCGCACCGATCCCACCTCAGGAAGAACCTCGGCCGACGGTCCGCCGTTCTCTCATCATCATCCTCGGGGAATCAAACGTGAGATCGAAGCGAAGAGTATGGGCCACTGCTGCCGTCGCGACGGCAGCCGTGGCGGGTGTCCTCGTGTTCGAGGGGGTCACCGGCGCCGACGGCGCCCACGGGGGCGTGGACGCCAAGTCCGCCCCCGCGCAGGCCGACGTGCACAAGAACGAGCTCAAGGTGTCGGCGGACGGGACCGCCGCCGGGTTCGAGCAGAAGGACACCAAGCCCTTCAGCCTGCTGGGCGTCACCTGGACCGACCCGGCGGCGAAGATATCCGGCACCGTCGAGGCGCGGACCCGCTCGGTGGCGACCGGCAAGTGGACCGGCTGGCTGCCGCTGGCGACCGACATCGACGGGCGCACCGAGACCGGCCAGGCAGGTGTACGGGGGACCACCGAGCCGCGCTGGGTGGGGGCTTCGAACGGCGTGGAGGTCCGGGTGACCTCCGGGGGCAGCTCCGCCGCGGGTCTGCCCGCCGGTCTCCGCCTGGACACGGTCGACCCGGGCGCCTCGGGGCTCGACGCGGAGACGGCCGCGTACACGCAGGACATGACGGAGGGCTTCGCCGAGGACGGCGAGAGCACGGAGCCCACCCCGACGGACACCGTGTCGGCGCCGGAGACGACCGAGCCCGCCGCCACCGAGTCGGCCGAGGGCACCCCGGAGACCGGCGAACTGCCCGGCGAGGCCACCGACGAGCCGACGACGGCGGCGCCCACCACCGCGGCGCCGAGCGTGACGGCCACCCCGACCACTCCGGCACCGACCCCGACGACGGCCAGTCCCTCGCCGACCCTGGCGCCCGCGCCGGTGTCCACGATGCCGAAGCCGCCGATCGTCAGCAGGGCCGCGTGGGGTGCGAACGAGGCGCTCAACGACGAGGCGCCGGAGTACACGACGTCGGTCAAGGCCGTGTTCGTGCACCACACCGCGCAGACGAACGACTACTCCTGCGCGGACTCCCCCGCCATCATGCGGAGCCTGCACGCCTTCCACGTCCAGTCGAACGGCTGGAAGGACCTGGGCTACAACTTCATCGTCGACAAGTGCGGGACGATCTTCGAGGGCCGCAAGGGCGGTGTGGACCGGCCGGTGTTCGGCGCCCACACCTACGGCTTCAACCGTGAGACCGCCGGTATCGCGGTCATCGGCATGTACACCGACACCAAGGCATCGACCCCCGCCACCACCGCGGTGGCCCGGCTCGCCGCGTGGAAGCTCGGCCAGTACAAGGGCGACCCGGCCGGCAAGACGACGCTGGTGGCCGGCGCGACCCAGTCGAGCGGCACCGGCATCGCGTACACCGCCGGGAAGTCGTACACCTTCAACCAGATCTCCGGTCACCGCGACGGCTTCAACACCGAGTGCCCCGGCACCGCGCTCTACGGGCAGTTGGGCGCGATCCGCACCGCCGCGGCGGGTCCGGTCACCGGTCTGGCCATCACCTCGGTCACCGGAAGCAGCGCCTCGGGCTCGACGACGTACACGCAGTCGGGCGTCAAGGTCGCCTGGACGTCGACCACTCCGGCCGCCCTCGTCTCCAAGTACGAGCTGCTGGTGGACGGCAAGGTGGTCGCGACCACGAACGGCAGCACCACCTCCGCCTCGGCGACGCTCGCCGTCGGTACCCACAAGGTGCAGGTCCGCGCGACGCACCAGTCGGGCAAGGTCTCGCCGCTCTCGGCCGCCGCGACCGTGGTCGCCGAGAAGACGGCGCCCTCCTTCACCACGAAGCCCTCGCTGGCGCTGAGCGCCGGCACGGTGAACACCACGGCCGTCCCCCTCACGCTGAAGTGGAAGGCGGCGGACGGGATCGCGCTCAAGGAGGTCCGGCTCACCGCACCGGCGGCGAAGACCTTCACGCCGACGACGGTCAGCGCCGCCCAGACCGCCAAGCCGGGTGTGTCGACGACCTGGAAGATGACGGCGTACGACCGCGCGGGCAACACCGCCGCCGCGTCCGTGGTCGGCACCCCGATGATCCTCCAGGAGACCTCCACCACCCGGACGGGCACCTGGACCGCGAAGTCCTCGACGAGCTACCTCGGCGGGAAGTCGTACTCCAGCAGCGCCAAGAACGCGAGCATCACGTGGACGTTCACCGGCCGGTCGGCGGCGCTCGTCGTCTCGCGCGCCTCGACCTCGGGGCAGGTGTACGTCTACGTGGACGGCAAGAAGACGGCCACGGTGGACCTGAAGTCGACGACCACCAAGTACCGCGACGCGATCTGGACGACCACCTGGTCGGCCGCCGCGAAGCACACGGTGAAGCTGGTCGTGGTCGGCACGAGCGGCCGGCCCGCCATCACCACGGACGGGCTGGTCTACCTCAAGTAGGCCCGGAACGGCACCACATGTGACAGCGCGCGCCCCGGCCGACGGGTTTCCGGCCGGGGCGCGTCGGCGTACTCAGGGTGCTGCCGGGCCCGCGTCGCGGGCGCACCGGAACCCGCCGTGCCCGGTGGAGGAGTCGGCGGTGTTGTGGGAGCGGGCGGCGACCCGGTAGCGGTTGCAGTAGGAGGAGTGGCAGAGGTAGGAGCCGCCGCGGATGACGCGCTCGCCGGGGCCGAAGGCGTCGGCGCACCACTCCCAGACGTTGCCCGAGGTGTTGTGGAGGCCGTGGCCGTTGGGCGGGTAGGCGGTGACGGGTACGGTGCCGGGGCCGCCGGGCCGGTCGGAGCGGTGCGGGAAGTCGCCCAGCCAGGTGTTGCAGCGTTCCTCGCCGCCGGGGGTGAACTCGTCGCCCCACGGGTAGCGGGCGCTGTTCAGCCCGCCCCGGGCGGCGTACTCCCACTCCGTCTCGGTGGGCAGGCGCAGTCCCGCCCAGGCGCAGTAGGCGAGGGCGTCGTCGTGGGAGACGTGGACGACGGGGTGGTCGGCGCGGTCCTCGACACCGGAGCCGGGGCCTTCGGGGGCAGACCAGCAGGCGCCCTCCACACCGAGCCACCAGGGTGCTCCGGGGACGGTTCCGACGACGTGGCGCCGGGCGTCGGGGTGGACGAGCTGGTGGAAGACGAAGGAGTTGCCGAAGCGTTCGGCGTCGGTGCGATGTCCGGTGGCCCGGACGAACGCGGCGAACTGCGCGTTGCTGACGGCGGTGGTGTCGATGGCGAAGGCGGCGACGGTGACCCGGCGGGCCGGGCCCTCGCGGTCGGCCCGGTACCCCTCGTCGAAGGCGTCGCCCATCCAGAAGGTCCCGCCGGGCAGTTCGGCCAGGGTGTGCCCGGCGGCCCGTACGTCCCCCGGGGGCGGCGGGACGGCGGGTATGCCGAGCAGCGCGGGGCCGGAGCCGTGGTCGGGGCCGGGGCGGGCGCCGGTGCCGGGGCCCGGGCCGGTGACATGGCCGGTGCCGTGCGGGGTGCGGCCGGGGGCGCAACAGGGTCGGTCGGGCGTGCTCATGCGGAAGCTCCGGTGGTGACGTTCTGCGGTACGGGGGCGGCGGCGCTCGCCCACCAGGATCGCGGGGGCGCCCGCCGACCTGGTCGGCGGGTCCTGTTCCGTCCCTCGGGCGGCTCTTCGGACTGCGTCCGGCGGGGAAGTACCCCATTCTGGAGGGCACCCGCGAAAGGGCCGACGCACATGCGCGAGAGACATCCGGACGACCGCCCGACCGTCACCACCCTCCACGGAGCCGTGCGCGGAGTCCGGGAGAACGGGGTGGCGGTCTTCCGGGGCGTCCCGTACGCGGCTGCCCCCGTGGGCGCCCGCAGGTTCCGGGCGCCGGAGCCGCCCGAGCGGTGGGCGGGGGTGCGGGAGGCCGTCGCGTTCGGGCCGACCGCGCCGAAGCGGCCGTACGACCCGCCCCTGGACGCCCTGCTGCCGGATCCCGAGGTGCCCGGGGACGGCTGGCTCAACCTCAACGTCTGGACGCCCGGCCCGGAGCGGACCGGGCTGCCGGTGCTCGTCTGGATTCACGGCGGCTCGCTGCTGCACGGGTCCTCCGCCGTCCCGGTCTACGACGGGACGGCGTTCGCCCGGGACGGGGTGGTGCTGGTCTCGGTCAACTACCGCCTGGGGATCGAGGGGTTCGGCGTACTCCCGGACGCTCCGGCCAATCTCGGGCTGCTCGATCAGCTGGCCGCACTGGAGTGGGTACGGGACAACGTCGCGGCGTTCGGGGGCGATCCGGGGCGGGTGACGGTGGCGGGCGAGTCGGCCGGGGCGGTGAGCATCGCCGCGCTGCTCGCCGCGCCGAGGGCGGCGGGGCTGTTCCGGCGGGCGGTGCTGCAGAGCGGTGCGCCGGACGCGCCGACGCCCGAGGCGGGACGCCGTACGACGGAACTCGTCGCCCGGCGCCTGGGTGTTCCCGCGACGGCGGCGGCGCTGGCGGCGGTGGAACCGTCGGCGCTGCTCGCCGCGCAGAGCGAGGTGACCCGCGGCGGGAATCCGCTGACCGGCCGCAACGCGTTCCAGATCGTGGTCGACGGCGACCTGCTCCCCCGCGACCCGGCCGAGGCGCTGCGCGGGGGCGCGGCGGGCGGGGTGGACCTGCTGATGGGGACGAACACCGAGGAGTACCGCCTCTGGTTCGTGCCCAGTGGGCTGACCGAACGCCTCGGACGCGTACGGCTGCGGCTGGCGCTGCTGAAGTTCGGGGTGCCGGGCGCGACGGCCCGCGTGTACCGGGCCAACCGCCCCGGGGCCACGCCGGGCGAGCTGCTCGGCGCGCTCGCGACGGACCTGCTGCTGCGGGTGCCTCTCAACGTCCTGGCGGACGCGCGGGCGGGCGCCCCGGGCCGTACGTACCTCTACGAGTTCGGCTGGCCCTCCCCCGTGCGGCGGCTCGGCGCCTGCCACGCCCTGGAGATCGGCTTCGTCTTCGACACCCTGGCCCACCCGGACGCCGTGGCGCTGGCCGGTCCGCACGCCCCGCAGGAACTGGCGGACGCGATGCACGCGGCCTGGGTACGGTTCGCGGCCACCGGTGATCCGGGGTGGGACGCCTGGGACGCGCGGCGGCCGGTGATGGCGTTCGGTCCGGGCGCTCCCGCCGTGGTGGCGGCGCCCCGCGACGACGAGCTGCGCGGCTGGCCCCCGTACCGCGCGGCGGGCTGAGTTCCCCGGGTGAGCCCCGGCCCGCCATGGGGCCGGGGACCGCCGGGCTCAGGCATGGTCCCGTAGGGCTCAGGCCTTGTTCTGCGAGGCCCAGAACTCGTCGAAGGTGAGCAGGCCGTCACCGTTGGCGTCGTGGGAGTTGATGATCGCCTGGGCGACCGTCTCGGTGACGAACGGGTCGCCCAGCCGCGCCATGGCGCTCTTGTACTCGGCGGCCGTGATGAGGCCGTCACCGTTCTGGTCGAAATGCTCGAACGCCTTGCGTGCCGACTCGATGTCCGCCACTTTTCCGCCCCTATCGCTTGTCCGATTGACGGTGGTCAGATTAACGGGCCGCCGCGCTCGCCCCTGCGGCGGCCGGTGGAGAGCCGGACGGCCGGCCGGACCGACGGGTGGTGCGACGGGTGGCGCGACGACCGGACCGGCGACCGGACCGACGGAGCGGCAACGACCTTCACCCTTCACGAGGCATCTACGAATCATCCATCGAACCTCATATTCATTCACTGAATGCCAGGGGTTTCCTCCATGAAACCTACGATTCACATACCAAAAGAGTGCATTGATCCATATTCGCCAGAAATGTACCTTTGGTTTCCCGGGGGCTGATGTGCCATAGTCGTCTCACGACCTCCTCCGACCCGAGCACAGGTCATGCACGCGGCCGTGGACCACCCCCCATTCCACGGCCCCCCACAGAAGCCCCCACCACGCCGGACCACGGCGGACGGGGGCTTCTGCGTGTACCGGGGGCTTCTGCGCGTACCGGGGAGCGACGCGCGTCCGGGGAGCTTCCGCGCGCACCGGGGAGCGGCACGCCCCAGGGCGGTCTACCGGTCCGTGCGGTCGGAGATCCGCATCTCGAACCAGGTGATCTTGCCGCGCGGCAGCAGGTCGACCCCCCACCGGTCGGAGAGTTTGTCGACGAGGAAGAGGCCCCGCCCGCTCACGTCCATCTCCCGCACCGGCATCAGGCACGGCAGGCCGCGCGAAGGGTCGCGCACCCCGATACGGATCATGCCCCGACGGCGCTCCATGCGCAGACCGAAGTACTGCGCCCCGGTGTGCCGTACGGCGTTGCCGACGAGCTCCGAGACGAGGAGGACGGCGTACTCGGCGAGCTGTGGGGAGAGGTTCCACTGCCACAGCACCACGGCCGACGCGATCCTGCGGGCCGTCGCCGCCGACTCCGGACGGGACGGCAGCCGCACACCCTCCTCGTCGGTCGGGTTGCCATACAACTCCAGTACACGGTGCGGCTGTTCGTCCTCCGACACCGATACCCGACGCGCTGCCGTCGCACTTCCGTGCGCGCGCGACTGTTCCCCACCCTCCAGGCCCGCCATGCCCCCCATCATGGCCGGAGCGGACCCCTTCCGGAGCCGTTCCGGAGGAATCCCACCTCCGGAATGGCCGGATCCGGTAGGGAGATCGGCATATGCCACAGACATAAAAATGATCCGGACAACCCTGCTGACCTGCGACGGAACACCGGCGTCACGAAGGGCCCGCCCTGGCCGGCTCGCCGGCCGGGCGGGCGGTGCGGGCCCGTGGGGGCCGCTGCGGGTGCCGGTGACGCCGCCCGCACGGATGAATCCGCACCACCCCCCACGGCGACGCGCGACGCACCCCCACGACCACGCGCGCCCCGCCCCGGCGCCCCGCCCGGTCCGGCCGGCTCAGCGGAAGGTGGCCTTCCCCGGCCCGTCCTCCATGAAGCTGCGCATGCCGGTCTCCCGGTCCTCCGTGGCGAACAGCCCGGCGAACAGGGTCCGTTCGATGGTGAGGCCGGTGTCGATGTCCGTCTCCAGACCCGCGTCCACCGCCTCCTTCGCGGCCCGCAGCGCCAGCGCCGGGCCCTTCGCCAGGGCCGAGGCCCAGGCGTACGCCTGCGCGTACACCTCGTCCGCCGGAACCACCCGGTCGACCAGGCCGATGGCGAGGGCCTCGTCCGCCCGCACGTGACGGCCGGTGAAGATCAGGTCCTTGGCCCGCGAGGGGCCGACGAGACGGGCGAGGCGCTGCGTGCCGCCCGCTCCCGGGATCACCCCGAGCAGGATCTCGGGCTGGCCGAGCCGGGCGTTCTCCCCGGCGATCCGGAAGTCGGCGCAGAGCGCCAGCTCGCAGCCGCCGCCGAGGGCGTAGCCGGTGATGGCGGCGACCACCGGCTTGGGGATGCGGGCGACGGCGGTGAAGGAGTCCTGGAGCGCGCGGGACCGTACGACCATCGCCGCGTGGTCCATGTCCCGCATCTCCTTGATGTCCGCGCCGGCCGCGAAGACCTTCTCGCCGCCGTGGACCACCACGGCGCGCACGTCGTCGCGGCGGGCGGCCTCCTCGGCCAGCTCCTTCAGCCGGTCCTGGGTGGCCACGTCCAGCGCGTTCATCGGCGGCCGGTCCAGCCGGATCGTGCCGACGCCGTCCTGTACTTCGAGGGTTACGGTCATGACTGCAGGCTAGAGGCTCTGTCCCGCGCTCCGGGGGTCGCGGTCACGAGGCGGGCCGAGGGCCGACCCGGCGGATGACCGGGGCCGGCGGGAGAGGCCCAGGTCACGTGCCGTCCGTGTGGCCGCTCCGCGCGGTCGGCCCCGTGGCAGGATTCATGCATGCCGAATGTTGTCGTGTCTCCCGAGGTGTCCATCGCGTACGAGAGCTTCGGCGACCCCGGGGACCCGCCCGTCCTGCTCGTGATGGGGCTCGGCGCGCAGATGCTGGCCTGGCACGAGGACTTCTGCCGGGCGCTGGCGGACCGCGGCCGGTACGTGATCCGATACGACAACCGCGACTGCGGGCTGTCCACGAAGTTCGACGAACACCCTGTCGACACGGGCATGTTCATCGCCACCGTCAGCTCGGGCGACATCCCCGCCGCCCTCGCGATGGTCCCCTACCGGCTTCGCGACATGGCCGACGACGGACTCGGCCTGCTCACCGCGCTCGGTATCGAACGCGCCCACGTGGTCGGTACCTCGATGGGCGGGATGATCGCCCAGACGATGGCCCTCTCCACCCCGGAGCGGGTGCTGACCTTGACGTCGATGATGTCCTCGACCGGCGAGAGTGAATACGGCGGGTCCAGCCCGGAGGCTCAGGCGGTGGTGTCCGCCCCGAAGCCGCCGGACCGCGAGGGGTACGCCAAAGCGGCCGAGAAGGAGCTGGTGTGGGCCTCCAAGCGGTACGGCAACGCGGCGGAGCTGCGTGAGCTGGCCGCCGCGAGCTACGACCGCGCGTACTACCCCGCGGGGATCGGGCGGCAGCTCGGCGCGATGGTCCTCGGCGGTTCACGCGCGGACGCGCTCCGCGAACTGCGGGTGCCGACGCTGGTGATCCACGGCCTGGACGACACGCTGATCGCCCCCAGCGGCGGAGAGCGCACGGCGGAGCTCGTACCCGGTGCGGAACTCCGGCTGATCCCCGACATGGGCCACGACCGTCCCCGGGAGCTCTGGCCGGTGCTCATCGACGCCTTGGTGTCCCACACCGGCTGAGCGGGGCATCCGCCGGACACGCCCCGACGATGGCGCCCGCAAGCGGCTCCGGGGCACGGAACGACGGTGGGCCCGGCGCCGTCGTTCACGGCACCGGGCCCACCACCCGCGTTCAGCGGGTCGACTGCTCAGCTGCTCAGCAGAGTCACTTGATCCACTCGGACCAGTCCATGTTCCAGCCGTTGAGGCCGTTGTCCGGGGCGATGACCTTGTCCTTGGAGTTCTTCACCACGACGACGTCTCCGATGATCGACTGGTTGTAGAACCAAGCGGCCGGGGTCTGTCCGTCGTACCCGCCGCGCACGTCCCGCAGGCCGACGCAGCCGTGGCTGGTGTTGGTGGTGCCAAAGATGCCGGAGTTGCCCCAGTAGTTGCCGTGCACGAAGGTGCCCGAGGTGGACAGGCGCATGGCGTGCGGCACGTCCTTGATGTCGTACTCCCCGCCGAAGCCGACCGTGTCGCCGTTCATCCGGGTCACCAGGAGCTTCTGGCTGATGACCATCTGGCCGTTGTACGTGGTGGTGGCCGGGGCTCCCGCCGAGATCGGGATGTCCTTGAGGGTCTTGTTGTCGCGGACGACGACCATCCGGTGGGTGGAGGCGTCGACCGTGGAGACCTGGCGGCGGCCGATCGTGAAGCTGAAGGACTTGGCCTGCTTGCCGTAGACGCCCGGCCGCCCCTCCACGCCGTCGAGGTTGAGCTCCACGGTCACCTTGGTGCCGGGGGCCCAGTAGTTCTCGGGGCGGAAGTCGAGGCGGTCGTTGCCGAACCAGTGGCCTTCGATCGGCACGCTGGGCTCGGCCTTGACCGTGATGGCCTTCTCCACGGCGTCGGGGTCGGTGATGCCCCGGGTGAAGTTGATGGAGACCGGCATGCCGACGCCGACGGTCGAGCCGTCCTCGGGGGTGTACTGCCCGATGAAGGTGTTCTTCGGGACCAGCGTGGTGAAGGTGGTGTCCTTGGCGGACTGACGGCCCTTGGAGTCCTCGGCGATGGCGTGGACCGCGTACTTGGTGGACGCCGCGAGGTGCCGTTCGGGGGTCCAGCTGGTGCCGTCCGCGGAGAGTGCGCCCTGCACCTCGGCGCCCTGGGCGTCGACCACCTTGACGGTGGTCAGCTTGCCCTTGGCGGCGGAGACCTTGAGCACTCCGCTGGTCTCCACGGAGGCGGCGCCGTCGGCCGGTGCCACGGTCACGACCGCCTCGGAGGCGGCGGTATCCTGGACCTGGCCGCTGCCGCCCTTGGAGCCGCCGCCGCTGCCGCTGCCCGCACCGCTTCCGCCGGAGCCGCCGCAGGCCGTCACCAGCAGAAGCAGTGCGCCCAGCAGCACCACGAGGATTCCGGGGCCCCGGCGCCCACGCGTTCCCCCGCCGGTCCCGGCCGCACGCCCTCGTATCGGCTTCCCGCTCATCGTGGTTGTCTCCCCTCGCACGGCCTGGCCCGACCGGGCCCCGCACACCCCCGCGCGTCGAACATGCGCGCCTATCGAGAAGAAAACCACACGGTAAGACGCGGTGAAGTACTGGGGATGTCACCGTTCAGTCCCAAGTACCGCCGGAACAAACGCAGGTGACACGGGGTGCGGAGACGCTCACCGGGCGGGGTGTCACCGCCCCGCGCGGGACACCTCTCCGGACACCCGGGGGCGGGGTGTCTCCACCCCGCGCGGGACACTTCGCCGGGCGCCGCGACCCCGGCCATGATCCGCCGGACACCGCCCGAAGGGCCGGACTACAGGGCTGAAGGGCCGGGCTACAGGGCCGAACCCGCCTTCCACCGTTTCCAGTCGAGGTTCCAGCCGCTGAGTCCGTTGTCCGGGGCGACCGTCTTGTCCTCGGAGTTGACGACCTCCACGACGTCGCCGACGAGGGTGCGGTCGAAGAACCAGCCGGCCGGGGCGGACCCGCTGCCGCCCTTCTCGTCCCGGAGCCCGATGCAGCCGTGGCTGACGTTCTCGTTGCCGAAGGTGTCCTCGGGCGCCCAGTAGTTGCCGTGCAGGAAGGTGCCGGACTCGGTGAGCCGGATGGCGTGCGGTACGTCCTTGATGTCGTACTCGCCGCCGAAGCCCACCGTGCGCCCGTCCATGCGGGTCACCTCGTGGAGCTCGCTGACCACCATCTTCCCGTTGTACGTGGTGGTCTTCGCCGCGCCCGCGGTGATCGGCACGGTGCTGACGAGCCTGCCGTCGCGGCGTACCTCCATGGTGTGCTCGGCGGCGTCCACCACCGAGATCTGGGAGCGGCCCACGGTGAAGCGGACGCGCTTGTTCTGGCTGCCGTACACCCCGGGCGAGCCCTCGACGTCCCGCAGCCCGATGTCGACGGTGACGACGGTGCCCGGCTTCCAGTACTTCTCCGGGCGGAAGTCGAGCCGGTCCTTGCCGAACCAGTGGCCTGACACCTCCACGGCGGGCTCGGCGCTGACCTTGATGGCGCGCTGCACCGCGGCACGGTGGGTGACGGGGCTGCTGAAGTCGAAGGAGACGATCATCCCGGTGCCGACCGTGGAGCGGTGCTCCGGTTTGAAGTAGCCGATGAAGTGGTGCCCGGGGATCAGGGTGGTGAAGGTGGTGTGCCGGGCCGACCTGCGCCCCACCCGGTCCACCGCGACCGCGTCGACGCTGTACTTCGCGGCGAGCCGGAGCCGTCCCGCACCACCGGTGGGGGTCCACCGGCGGCCGTCCTCGGAGATCTTGCCGGTGATCCGGTCGCTCCTGGCGTCCTCGATCTGCGACACCTCGACGCTCTCCAGGTGCCCGTCCGGGACCTCCACCCCGATCCGGGTGGAGGCCGGGACGTTCTTCGCGCCGTCCGCCGGAAGGACCAGGATCACGTCCTCGGGGGCGCGCGCCTTGCCGTTGACGAACGGAATTCCCCCGGTGCAGCCGGTCAGTACGGCCGCGGCCACCAGTAGTCCTGCCCATGTCAGCACGGCGGCCGGACCGGTCCGTGCTCTCTTCGCTGTGTGAGTCACGCACCCACCAACGACCAGGGTCGCTCCGGGGAAACGTGAGTGTGGGCCTCCCGGTGGGCAGAACAGGGGGGAGGACTTCACCGGGAGGCCGCGGCCGGGACGCCGCGTGCGTCTCCCGTCTTGCCCGTCCCCACGAGCCGCAGGAGGCCGGGAGTGTCGAGCGCAGCCGAGCAGGAAGCCGTGCAGGAGCCGGTACGACCGGTGCGCACGGGCGACGGACCGTCGGGAAACACCACCCGTGTGCCGCAGTCCGGTGCCCCGGCGGGGAGCCCGGACGGAGCCGTACCGCCCCGGGTCTGGCCCGGGGCGCCCATGCCCCTGGGGGCGCGGTTCCGGGTGGGTCCGGACGGGGTGGCGGGCACCAACTTCGCCCTGTGGGCGGGCGGGGCGGAGGCGGTCGACCTCTGCCTCTTCGACGAGGCGGGCCGAGAGACGCGGTGCCGGCTGACCGAGCTGACCCATGAGATCTGGCACGGTTTCCTGCCGGGGGTGCGGCCGGGCCAGCGGTACGGCTACCGCGTCCACGGCCGCTGGGACCCGTGGACGGGGGCGCGGTGGAACGCCGCGAAGCTGCTGCTCGACCCGTACGCCCGCGCCGTGGACGGCACCTTCGCGCTGCCGCCCGAGGTGTACGGCCACATGCGGGACTGGCCGCAGCAGCACGTCGCCGACACCGTGCGCGACGAGCGCGACTCCGCGCCGTTCGTGCCCAAGGGGGTCGTCGTGGACGACGACCCCCGGGGCGACGAGTGGATGGACGACCGGCGCCCCAAGACGCCGTGGGCCGATTCCGTCATCTACGAGCTGCACGTGCGCGGGTTCACCAAGCTGCACCCCGGCATCCCGCCCGAGCTGCGCGGTACGTACGCCGGTCTCGCCCACCCCGCCGCGATCGAGCACCTGAAGCGGCTGGGGGTGACGGCGGTGGAGCTGCTGCCGGTGCACCAGTTCGCGCACGAGGACCATCTGCTCCGGCGCGGGATGCACAACTACTGGGGCTACAACTCGATCGGCTACTTCGCCCCGCACGCCGACTACGCGGCGAGCGGCACCGCCGGGGCGCAGGTCGGCGAGTTCAAGCGGATGGTGCGCGCCCTGCACGACGCCGGGATCGAGGTGATCCTCGACGTCGTCTACAACCACACCGCCGAGGCCGGCGAGCTGGGCCCGACGCTGTCCATGCGGGGGGTCGACAACCGCGGCTACTACCGCCTCCAGTCCGACGCCCGCCGGTACGCCGACTACACCGGCTGCGGCAACACCCTGCACGTGGTGCAGCCGCACGTCCTGCGGCTGATCACCGACTCCCTGCGGTACTGGGTCACCGAGATGGGCGTCGACGGCTTCCGCTTCGACCTCGCGGCGGCGCTGGCCCGCTCCATGCACGACGTCGACATGCTCTCCCCGTTCCTCGCGGTGATCGCCCAGGACCCGGTGCTGCGCCGGGTGAAGCTGATCGCCGAGCCCTGGGACGTGGGCAACGGCGGCTACCAGGTGGGCGCCTTCCCGCCGCTGTGGACCGAGTGGAACGACCGCTACCGCGACGCCGTCCGTGACTTCTGGCGCGGCGCGCTGCCCGACGTACGCGACCTCGGCTACCGCCTCTCCGGCTCCAGCGACCTGTACGCCTGGGGCGGGCGGCGCCCGTACGCATCCGTCAACTTCGTCACCGCGCACGACGGTTTCACCCTGCGCGACCTGGTGAGCTACCACCACAAGCACAACGAGGCCAACGGCGAGGGCAACCGCGACGGCACCGGCGACAACCGCTCCTGGAACTGCGGTACGGAGGGCGAGACCGACGACCCCGGGATCAACGCGCTCCGCCGCCGCCAGCTGCGCAACCTGCTCACCACCCTGCTGCTCTCCACCGGGGTGCCGATGCTGGTGGCGGGCGACGAGATGGGGCGTACGCAGGGCGGCAACAACAACGCCTACTGCCAGGACAACGAGATCAGCTGGGTGGACTGGTCGCTGCTGGAGGACCCCGGATGGCGCGGGCTGACCGAGCTGACCGCCCGGGTGCTGCGGCTGCGCCACACCCATCCGGTCCTGCGCCGCCGGGCGTTCTTCTCCGGGCGGCCCCAGACCGCGGACGGGCTGCGGGACCTGGCCTGGTTCACCCGGCACGGCGAGGAGATGACGGCCCAGGACTGGTACGCGCCCGCGGCGACGCTCGGGCTCTTCCTCTCCGGGCGGGACATCCCGGGCCGGGACGCGCGGGGCGAACAGATCGTGGACGACAGCTTCCTGGCGATCCTGCACGCGGCGGAGCACCCGGCCGGCTTCCTGCTGCCGGGCCCGCCGTGGGCCGCCTCCTACGAGCTCGTCCTCGACACCTCCCGGGAGGACCAGGCCGAGGCACCCGGCACGGTCCACCCGGGCGGCACGGTGCTCACGGTGCCGGGGCGCTCGGTGCTGCTGCTGCGGGTGACGGGGTGACGCCGACGGGGTGAGGGGGCGCGAACGGGCGTGACGGGGTGAGGGGCGCGAACGGGCGTAACGGGGTGACAGTTCCGGCGCCCCCGCCGCCGGGGCAGTGCGGAGCCGAGCGCCCGGACGGCCGGAAAACCCCATGAGGGATGTCAGTGGTGAAACATAGGATCGCCCCTGATGCCCGAGAACCCCGCCGAGCGCACGGACCGGTCCACCGTGCGTTCCCTCAAGCGCTTGTGGCCCTATCTCCGTCCCGTACGCGCACGCTGGTTCACCGCCGCGTTCGTCGCGGTGGTCGCGTCCGGTCTCGGGCTGGTCATCCCGCTCGTACTCAAGTGGATGGTGGACGGCCCGGTGGCCGACCGCGACCCGGGCGGGGTCTGGCTCGGGGCGCTCTGGCTGCTGCTCCTGGGCATCCTGGAGGCGGGGCTGTTCGGGCTGCGGCGGTGGCTGGTGGCCCGGCCGCTTGCCGGGGTCGAGGCGGGCATGCGGACCGACCTCTACCACCGGCTGCAGCGGCTCCCGATGGCCTTCCACGACCGCTGGCCGTCCGGTCAGCTGCTGTCGCGCGGCACCACCGATCTGATGCTGGTGCGCATGTTCCTGGCGTTCCCGCTGACGTTCCTGCTGGTCAACTCGGTGACGATCGCCATCGGGTTCGTCATCCTCTTCCTCCAGGAGTGGACGCTGGGGCTGGTGCTGCTCGCCCCGGCGGTCCCGTTGATGGTCCTCAGCTCCGTCTTCGAGTCGAAGTACTCGCTGGCGGCGCGCACCGCCCAGGACCAGGTCGGCGATCTGACGACGGTGGTCGAGGAGAGTGTGCTCGGCATCCGGATCATCAAGGGCTTCGGCCGTCACCGCAGCCAGGCGCGGGCGTTCAAGGCGCTCTCGCACCGGCTGCGCTCCACCGAGCTGACCAAGGCCCGGCTGCTGGCGGGGATCTGGGCACTCATCACCGGGGTGCCGGAGCTGGCGATCGGCGCCGCGCTGGTCTTCGGCACGGTCCAGGTGGCGGACGGCGACCTCTCGGCGGGGACGCTGGTGGCGTTCCTGTCGACGGCGCTCGCGCTGCGCTGGCCGGTGGAGTCGATCGGCTTCCTGCTCGCGATGAGCCAGGAGGCGGCGACCGCGACGGACCGGTACTTCGAGGTCATGGACCTGGCCGAGGAGACCGGGCTCGCCCCCGGCGCCGACACCGGCACCGGCGACAACACCGGCACTGAAGCGGGCACCGACACCGCCACCGGCACCGAAGCGGGCGCCACGCCCGGTACCGCCGCCGGGCTGGCCTTCGAGGGCGTCTCCTTCCGCTACCCGGACGCGGCCCCCGACTCCGTACCCGTGCTCTCCGGGATCGACCTGCACGTCCGGCCGGGCGAGACGATGGCGCTGGTCGGCACCACCGGTTCCGGCAAGACGACGCTCACCGCCCTGGTGCCCCGGCTGCACGAGCTCACCGGCGGGCGGATCACCCTGGACGGCGAGGACATCGTCGCCATGGACCGGGCGCGGCTGCGGTCGCTGGTGTCGGTGGCGTTCGAGGAGCCGACGCTGTTCTCCGCGACGGTCGGGGAGAACGTCCTGATGGGCTCGGACGACGCGGACGACGAGGACCTGGTGCGGGCCCTCGGGGTCGCCCAGGCCCAGTTCGCGCACGAACTGCCCGAGGGCACCGCCACCCAGGTCGGTGAGCAGGGGCTGAGCCTGTCGGGCGGTCAGCGCCAGCGGCTCGCGCTGGCCCGCGCGGTCGTCGGCCGGCCGCGCTTCCTGGTGCTCGACGACCCGCTCTCCGCGCTGGACGTGCACACCGAGGCGCGGGTGGAGGCGGCGCTGCGGCAGGTGCTGGCGGAGACCACGGCGGTGATCGTGGCCCACCGGCCGTCCACCGTGATGCTCGCCGACCGCGTGGCGCTGCTCTCCGGCGGCCGGATCGCGGCCGTCGGCACGCATCAGGAGCTGCTGCGGACGAACACCGAGTACGCCTGGCTGATGTCGGGTTCCGAACACCCGGGCATCACGGTCGCCGAGGAGGCCACGACCCCATGACCAGTACCACCACCGCGGGCCCCCCGTCCGCCGACGGCACTCCGTCCGTCGGCGAGGACGCGAGGACGCCCCCCACCGCCCCCGAGTCCGGCGACGCGTTCGACCGGGACGCGCTGCCCACTCCCCCGGGCGCCACCCGGGCACTTCTCGCCTCGCTGTTGCGGCCGTTGCGCGCCAGGGTCCTGGTGACCGTGGTGCTGCTCCTCGTCCAGCAGGCGGCGGTCCAGGCCGGCCCGCTGCTGGTGGCGTACGCGATCGACAGCGCGGTGCCCGCGTTCCGGGACTCCGACCACGGCCCGCTGATCGCGGTGGGCGTCGGCTACGCGCTCTGCGCGGCGGCGGGCGGCCTCCTCCAGTACGCCTTCATCCGGGGTTCGGCCCGCATCAACCAGGACGTGCTGCTCGACCTGCGCGGCCGGATCTTCCGGCACGCCCAGGCGCTGAGCGTCGACTTCCACGAGCGCTACACCTCGGGCCGGCTGATCTCCCGGTCGACGACGGACGTGGAGTCGCTGCGGGAGCTGCTCAGCGAGGGCCTCCAGGAGCTGATCACCGTGGTCCTCTCCTTCGTCTTCATCGCGGGGATGCTGCTCTGGCTGGACCTGGGCACCGGGAGCATCGCGGTGCTCTCCTTCGTACCGCTCTATCTGCTGGTGCGCCTCTACCAGGCGCGGGCGGGCCAGGCGTACTCCGTGCGGTCCTCCGCGATGGCGGCGGTGATCGTGAAGTTCGCCGAGACGATGAACGGCATCCGGCCGGTGCGGGCGTTCCGCCGCGAGCGGTCCAACGACGCCGTGTTCGAGAAGCTCAACCGCCGCCACGAGCGGTCGAACGGCGATGCCCTGCTGGAGATGGCCCGTTACGTGACGGGCTCCCGGCTCGTCGCCAACATCGCCGTCGCGGGCATGGTGCTGTGGGGCGCGTACCGGGTCGCCTCGGGCACGCTGGCGCTGGGCGTGCTGGCGGCGGCGGTGCTCTATCTGCGCCGGCTGTACGACCCGATCGACCGGCTGGCGATGTTCCTCAACTCCTGGGAGTCCGCTTCCGCGTCCCTGGAGAAGATCGCGGGCCTGCTCGCCCAGACCCCGTCCGTGCCCGAGCCCGCCGCCCCGGTGGAGCTGCCCGCGCTGCGCGGCGAGCAGCCGGGCCGGGAGGTCGTCTTCGACGGGGTCCGGTTCGCGTACCGCACCGGCGGCGAGGTGCTGCCGCGCTTCGACCTGACCCTGCCGGCCGGGCAGACGGTGGCCGTGGTCGGTTCGACGGGCGCGGGCAAGTCGACGCTGGCGAAGCTGCTGGCCCGGTTCTACGACCCGACCGGCGGCCGGGTGCTGTTGGACGGCGTCGACCTGCGGGAGCTGGGCACGGCGGAGCTGCGGCGCGGTGTGGTGATGGTGACGCAGGAGGCGTTCCTGTTCTCCGGGACGGTCGCGGAGAACATCGCGATCGGCCGCCCGGACGCCACGCCGGAGGAGATCGAGCGGGCGGCGAAGGCGATCGGCGCGCACGAGTTCATCGAGGGGCTGCCGGAGGGGTACGACACCGACGTACGCAAGCGGGGCGGCCGGATCTCCGCCGGGCAGCGCCAGTTGGTCGCGTTCGCGCGGGCGCTGCTGGCCGACCCGGCGGTGGTGATCCTCGACGAGGCGACCAGCTCCCTCGACGTCCCCGGTGAGCGGGCGGTGCAGCGGGCCATGGACACGGTGCTGCACGGCCGTACGGCGGTGGTGATCGCGCACCGGCTGTCCACGGTGGAGATCGCGGACCGGGTGCTGGTGATGGAGCACGGCCGCATCGTGGAGGACGGCTCGCCGGCCGAACTCATCGGCGGAGAGGGCCGGTTCGCGGGGCTGCACCGGGCGTGGCGGGAGAGCCTGGCCTGAGTTCCGGCCGTCAAAGTTCCGTCCGGCTGGGCGAAGTCAGACAGGGGGCGAGTCGCGGTCGCCCTCTTCCTCTGGTTCGAGTGGGCCGAGCCGGTGGTCGAGCGCGGCACCGACGTCGGGGCAGTTCTTGCGGATGACGTCGAGGAAGGCGTTCAGTGCCGGGGAACGGTCCCGGGCGTTGAAGGACAGGACCAGATCGGGCAGAGGCGTGCGCGGGGTCACCTCGCAGAACCACGTGCCCCGCCGTGGGGCCGTCAGCATGCGGGAGGGTCCCAGGCCGACGCCCATCCCGCAGGCGGCGAGGCCGATGATGGTGTGGATGTCCCTCGCGACGGTCGCGCCGGAGAGCGCCGGGGAGTCCTTGCCCAGCAGGTCCCGCAGACCGGTGACGACGGCGGGCTCTTCGTCGCCCGGCGCCACGATCAGCGGCTGTCGCCGGAGCTGATCCACGTCCACCGACGACTGACCCGCGTACGGGTGTGTGCTGCTCACGACCGCGACCAGGTGGTCGTGCCCGACCGGCACCGATACCAGCTGCTCGGCCCCGATGCCCCCTGGTGGGCCGAGGCCGATCGCCACGTCCAGTTCGCCGGCGACGAGAGCGGCCGTGCTGCGGCTGGTCGCCATCTCGTGCAGTTCCAGCCGCACGTCGGGCCGTTCGCGGCCGAACCGGCCGATGACGTCCGGCAGGGGTTCGAGCAGCGCCGAGGCGATGAATCCCAGGCGCAGTCGGCCCGTCTCGCCGCGTGCTGCCCTGGCCGCGTCGACCGAGGCCGCCGCGATCTCGTCGAGCGCCCTGCGTGCCCGGGAGAGGAAGGCCGCGCCCGCAGCCGTCGGAAACACCCCTTGGCGGGTGCGATCGAACAAGCGGGCGCCCACTTCCCGTTCGAGGTCGGCGATCTGCTTGGACAGCGGAGGTTGCGCGATGCCCAGGGCACCGGCCGCCCGGCCGAAGTGTTCGTGCTCGGCAAGGGTCAGTGCGTACCTCAGGTGCCGCGCCTCCACGCCAACCTCCCGGTCATACCTCACATGTATCGTCGAACAGCTTGTCAGATCTTTCACTGGATGATCTGGGCCGGGCCGCGTGGAATGCGGTCATGACTGTTTCTTCCTCCTCAGGCACCGTTTTCGTCTTCGTGCACGGGGCCTGGCACGGCTCCGGGCAGTGGGCGGCGACGCAGCGCGCACTCGCCGGACTCGGTGCCGCGAGCGTGGCCGTCGACCTGCCGGGGCACGGCTTCGACGCGCCACTGCCCAGCGGGTACCTCCAGCCGGGCCAGCCGGGCCTGCTGACCGAGAAGTCCGCGCTCGCCACCGTGACGATGGACGACAGCGCCGAGGCCGTCCTCGAAACGCTGAGCCGCGCCCGCCACCACCGCCGCGTCGTGCTTGTCGCGCACAGCGCGGGCGGCGGCCCCGCGTCGCTGGCCGCCGAACGCGCACCCGAACTCGTCGACGAGATCGTCTACCTCTCGGCCTTCGTGCCCGCCGGACGGCCCCGGTTCTCCGACTATCTCGGCTCGCCCGAGAACGCCACGGCGTGGGGGCAGAGCCTCGGCCTAGGCAACCCCGAGGAACTGGGCGCCGTGCGGATCAACCCGCTCTCGCAGGATCCCGCCTACGTCGAGGAACTGCGGCAGACCCACTACCACGACACCGCTCCGGACCGCTTCGACCGCTGGCGCTCGGCACTGAGCCCCGATCTGCCGCTTGCGATCCCCACCACCCCGGTCACCGTGACTCCGCAACGCTGGGGGCGCGTCCCACGGACCTTCCTGCGCTGCGCGGAGGACCGTGCACTGCCCACGGCCGTGCAGGATCTCATGATCGCGGAAGCCGACCGGGCCACGCCCGGCAACCCGTTCACCGTGCGCACCCTCCCGGGCAGCCACAGTCCGTTCGCCGCCCGCCCCCGTGAGCTCGCATCGGCTCTGCTGTGAGCGGCGGACGCCTTGTGCTGCCGGTGGTACTCAGCGCCACTTTCGTACAGCTCCTCAACGTCACTGTCGCCCAGGTGGCCGCGCCGGCGATACAGGCGGGCCTGGGCGCCGGTCCGGGCGCCGTGCAACTGGTCATCGCCGGTTACACCCTGACGTACGCATGCCTGCTCGTCCCCGCCGCGCGGCTGGGCGACCGGTACGGTTACCGCCGGCTGTTCGTGGCGGGCACCGTGGTGTTCACCATGGGTTCGGTGGCCGGCGCGTGTGCCCCCGACGCCGCATCGCTCATCACGGCCCGGCTGGTGCAGGGCGCGGGCAGTGGCCTGGTCGCCCCCCCAGGTCCTGTCGCTCATCCAGACCGCCACCCCCGCGACAGGCCGGCCGCGCGCCTTCGGCCTGTACGGCGCCACCATGGCGGTCGCGTCACTCGCCGGGCCGCTGATCGGCGGCCTCGTCCTCAGTGCCGATCTCTTCGGCCTCGGCTGGAGGCCGGTGATGCTTCTCACCGTGCCGGTGGCGCTCGCCTCGCTGGCAGGGGCGACCGCGCTCCCCCGCGCCCACGGAGCGGACGGACTCCGCGTCGACAAGCTGGGTACGCTGCTGGTCACCGTGGGAGCCGGCGCGCTGGTCCTGCCCCTGGCGCTGGGGCGAGAAGCAGGCTGGCCCTGGTGGACGTGGGCCGGTCCCGCCGTGGCTGTGGCCGCCCTCGGCCACTTCGTCCGGACTCTCCCGCACCGGCCCGACCCGCTGATCCATCCCGCGGTGCTTGGTGACCGGTCGGCTCGGAAGGGCACATTGCTGGTGTTCGTGTTCAACACGGGCGTGCCCTCCTTCACCTACCTGCTCTTCCTCCACCTCCAGTCCGCCGTCGGGTACTCGGCGCTGGCTGCCGCACTGACGTCGGCACCGTTCGCCGCCGGCGCCGTCGTCGGCAGCAGAGCCGCACCCGCTCTCACCCGCCGGCACGGTCCGAAGGTGCTCACCGTCGCCTCCCTGGTCCTCGCCGGGATGTGCCTGGCGCTGGCCCCCCTCGTCGGCTCGGCGACAGGACGCCAGGCGGCACTGCCCGTGCTGGCCGTCGGCGGAGCCGCGTTCGGCGCCTTCACCGCGTCGGTGTTCACCCAGGTCTTGGCCGGGGTGCACGGCCCCGCCGCCGGTTCGGTCTCCGGCCTGCTGCCCACAGCACAGCAGCTCGGCGGATCCATCGGAGTGACCGCGGCCGGGCTCGCCTACTACGCCCCCGCCGCCGATGCGGACACCGCGTTCCGGCACGCCATGCTCTACCAGGTCGCCGCCTTCACGATCACCGCGCTGATCAGCCTCCGGCTGCACCACCTGCCTGGCACCGAGCCCATACAGGGCCACAGCGGCCACAGCGGAAGGGCACGTAGGTAGAGCGCCGGTCTCTCCAGCGACCTTCGCCCCGCCCCGTCGGCCGTGCCCGCTCCGAATCGCGAGGCCATCACGAAGGCGGCGGCCGAGTTCGCGTTGACCTCGCACCAAACCGGCGCGGCACACTCGGCGTTCACCCATGGGTACCGGGTGACCGGGCGGAGTTCAGACGTTCTCCGGGAGGAGTTCGGCGAGCAGGTCCCGTACCCGGCGCTCGATCTCGTCGCGGATCGGGCGGACCGCGTCGACGCCTCGCCCGGCGGGGTCGTCGAGTTTCCAGTCGAGGTAGGTCCGGCCGGGGAAGACGGGGCAGGTGTCGCCGCAGCCCATGGTGATGACCACGTCCGACGCCCGTACGGCATCGGCGGTCAGCACCTTCGGGGTCTCGGCGGACAGGTCGATGCCGGCCTCCGCCATCGCTCGTACGGCGGCCGGGTTCACCGCGTCGGCGGGTGCGGAACCGGCGGACCTTACCTCAACCCGGCCCTCGGACAGGTGGGTCAGCCAGGCGGCGGCCATCTGGGAGCGGCCCGCGTTGTGGACGCACACGAACAGCACGGACGGCCGGGACTCGGGGGTAACTTCGGGCTCGGACTCAGACACGGGCGGGACCTTCCGGAGCGGTGACGGGGCCGGCTGCCGTGTCGGCGGACCGGGGGAAGCGGTGGCGTACGGCGAGGGCGACATGGACGAGGCCGATGAGGACGGGGACCTCGATGAGGGGGCCGACGACTCCGGCGAGGGCCTGGCCGGAGGTGGCGCCGAAGGTGGCGACGGCGACCGCGATGGCGAGCTCGAAGTTGTTGCCCGCGGCGGTGAACGCCAGCGTGGCCGCCTTCGGGTAGCCGAGTCCGAGCGCACGGCCGGCCACCAGGGACCCGGCCCACATCACCGCGAAGTACACCAGCAGCGGCAGCGCGATGCGGACGACGTCCAGGGGCTTCGAGGTGATGGCGTCGCCCTGGAGGGCGAAGAGTACGACGACGGTGAAGAGCAGCCCGTACAGGGCGAACGGTCCGATCCGGGGGACCAGCTTCGTCTCGTACCAGGTGCGCCCCTTGGCCTTCTCGCCCAGGCGCCGGGTGAGGAAACCGGCCAGCAGCGGGATGCCGAGGAAGATCAGTACGGAGCGGGTGATCTCCCACACCGACACGTCCAGGGCCGTCTGTTCCAGTCCGAGCCAGCCGGGCAGCACGCTGAGGTAAAACCAGCCCAGCGCGGAGAACGCGAGGACCTGGAACACCGAGTTGAGGGCCACCAGGACGGCGGCGGCCTCGCGGTCACCGCAGGCCAGGTCGTTCCAGATGACCACCATGGCGATGCAGCGGGCCAGGCCGACGATGATCAGCCCGGTGCGGTACTCGGGCAGGTCGGGCAGGAAGCTCCAGGCGAGCGCGAACATCAGCGCCGGGCCGACGACCCAGTTCAGCACCAGGGACGGGACGAGCAGGCGCCGGTCGCGGGTGACGGTGGAGACCCGGTCGTACCGGACCTTCGCGAGGACCGGGTACATCATCACGAGCAGGCCGAGCGCGATCGGCAGCGAGACCCCGGTGACGGTCACCTTCGCGAGCGCGTCGCCCAACCCCGGTACGAGGCGGCCCAGTCCGAGGCCGGCGGCCATCGCGGCGAGGATCCACACGGCGAGGAACCGGTCCAGGAACGACAGCCTCCCGGCGACCGGCGCGGCGGGCACCGTCGCACCCCCGCTCACGAAGAGGTCCCCGCGGAAGCGGGCTGGGGTGCCCCGGCAGGACCGGCGGGGCGGGAGAGGACCTGGGCCAGCTGGTCGGTCATCTCGGGCAGCAGCCGGTAGTACACCCACGTCCCGCGCCGCTCGGAGTCGATCAGCCCGGCCTGCTTCAGCAGCTTCAGGTGATGGGAGATCGTCGGCTGCGACAGGTCGAAGGCCGGGGTCAGGTCGCAGACGCAGACCTCCCCGCCCGCCCGCGAGGCGATCATCGACAGCAGGCGCAGCCGCACCGGGTCACCCAGCGCCTTGAACACCTTCGCCAGCGCCTGCGAGCGCTCCTCGTCCAGCGGGGAGGCCAGCAGACCGGGGCAGCATCCCCCGGCGCCTCCGGTACCCCCGGCACCGTCCTGGCCGAGCACCACGAACTCTTGTTTCGACATGCTTCTATATTGACGTTTCTCGATCCAAGGCGCAACCTTGAATAGACAGGCATCGATACAACCTGATCGAGGAGTACGTCATGTCCCGCGTCCAGCTCGCGCTCAACGTCGCCGATCTCGAAGCGTCCGTCGCCTTCTACTCGAAGCTGTTCGGCACCGACCCCGCCAAGCGGCGCCCCGGTTACGCGAACTTCGCGATCACCACCCCGCCGCTCAAGCTCGTCCTCATCGAGGGCGAGCCGGGCCAGGAGACCCGCTTGGATCACCTCGGCGTCGAGGTCGACAGCACCTACGAGGTCACCGCCGCCACCACCCGCCTCAAGGACGCCGGGCTCGCGACCTTCGAGGAGAACGACACCTCCTGCTGCTACGCCCTCCAGGACAAGGTGTGGGTCCACGGCCCCGGCAAGGAGCCCTGGGAGGTCTACACCGTCAAGGCCGACGCCGATCAGATGGGCAAGAGCCCCGCGCTCGCGAGCGGCGGCGACGCCTGCTGCGCGGACCGGCCGGAGGCGGGCGAGGCCGCGACCACGGCAGCGGGCACGGGGGCGGCGTGAACGACCGCAAGAAGAACACCGCGTCGAAGCGGGGTGTGCATTCCCTCAGCAGTCGGTGAGGATGCCGCGGAGTGAAGGGGCATTTCACCGGTGAGCTCTACGAAGATGACCAGGCGTAGAGCAAAGCAATGAAGGCGGCCCTCTGGCCCAGCTGACCGGGAGCCGGGCCAGAGGGCGCCCCGTTGGCGCGGTTCTCGCGCTCGACACGGGTGTCCAGGTTGATGCCGTCGTCGCAGCGTTGGTTCGCGCACACCTGACACCGCACCAGGCCCGCCCCATCAGCACCCGTACGGGCGCTCGCCCCGGGCCTCGCCACCGGACTCAGCCAACCGGTCGACAAGACAGGCCGCCGGCCGCCGGGCCGCCGCATCCCACTGACCCACCCAGCCCGACAGCCGACCGGGCCCTCCGCCTCCGCAGCCGCCCCGACGTGGCCCTCCCTGGTCCCTGGCCTGCAGCGGGGTCCTTTTCAGGGTCATCCAAAGAGCAGTTCGACATGGGAGTCGACGCAGATCTTCAGTACGGCCACGAGCTGTCGGGCGTCCTCGATGTGCCGCGTGAGAACGGGGTTGCTTTCCGCGGTCTCCCACTCCGTGATGATCTCGGCCAGCCGAGGCAGGATCTTGGCACAGTCGGCGGCGGACAGATCGCCGTCATCGTCGGGATGGTCAAGGAGGGGCTCAAGCGTCGTTGAGATCTCGCTCCATTCCCGGTCCCCGCCAAAGCCCCTCATGTCCGGCAGTGTGAACCCCTCAGCCTGTGCCAAGCGTTGACGAAAGGCCTTGAAACCCGAGTAGGACCAGCTGATGTCCGGGTCGGCGAGGTCACCGCTCCCCGGGAACAGACACAATCCCACGAAGCCTCCTCGATCGAGACTTCATGATCGAGCCGGCAGGGCGGGTGCGGCAAGTGCCTATCCGTCCCAGCAAGCGATCACGACAGCTGCGCTGTGATCTGCCGGCGGGCAGAATCCCAGACCTTCTCAAACTCCTCAGAGGTCAGCTCCTCCGGATCGTGGTCTTCCCAGTCGGAGACGGGCATTTCCGCCGTGGCGCCGAACCTGCTGTCGTACTCGTCGAGGCGGCCTGTGTCGGAGGCCTGCTGCCATTCGGCGAGGGAGGCCGCTGCGATCGGGGTCTGCTCCGGACCTTCGAGCTCGATCTGCCGATTCACCCAGCCTTCGGCGTCGACCTCGAAGTAGAACCAGACATCTTCCTCGTCCCAGCAGCAGCGCATCCATGTCGTCACCAGCCCACGATGACGGCATTTTCATGGCCCGGTTCAGGGTCCGACACCGTGCTCAGTCCGCTCCGCGGTGCTGTCCCATCGTCTGGGCGCTGACGGTGGCCGTAACCTCCGCCCCGGCGCCCGCCCACACCGTGCGCCCCGGGGGTGATGCGCGATCAGTCGTGGAGCATGTCCACGAAGTCCCACGAGTGCCCCGGCGGATGGCCGGTGTACAGATGGCAGGGGTCCTGGTGAATCCCGGGGAGTGTCAGGTCTGCCACTCCGCACGGTGGGGCAACGGCGTACGTGACGTGGTCGGCGCCGTTCCAGTACGCCCAGAGGTCACCGTGCCCGAGCCCGAGGTAGTCGAGGTGGTCCGCGTGGTCACCGTCGTGGTTCCGCGCGAGTTCGCAGGTCACCGAGCGGGATACGTCGGTCAGCATGTGGTACTCGGCCAAGTCCGCCCAGGGCGCGCGACGGGCGTCGTTGCAGTGGAAGTACAGCGCGTCCGTCACGCCGTCTCGCCCTGGTCATCGGCGTGCTCGTCCATGTGCCCGTCCGGGCGCTCGTCCAGGAGAGGGCTGACGGCTCGGCGGGCGGCCTCGTCCAACAGGTCACCGAGCGGGTCGGTCACGTCCCAGGAATGCCCCGACGGATGCCCCGGGGGCAGAGTGCACCGGTCCGCCCGATCGGGCCGGCTGATCAGCCACATGACGGCACGGCACGAGCGGGACTCCTCGAACCGGGCCGGGAGACCGTCGTCCCAGTACATCCAGAGTTCGATGTCGGATCCGTCCTCCGCGCCCCCGATGAAGGCGGCGTGCTCAACGTCTTCGGCATGCTCACCCAGCTCGCAGAGCGCGTACTCGTCGAGTAAGGAGAGGTGGTCGGCGGGCTGCTCGGGCGCCCCCTCCATGGTGGTCAGGGCGACCAGCGCGTCGATCTCGGGGATGCGGTGTACAGCGGTGCATTGCAGCACGGAAGCCTCACGGAAGTGTCGTGGACAGGGGAAACCCCGCCCAGCCCCGAGGGAGGGCCGAGCGGGGCTCGCACCCGCACTGCGGGGACCAGGTGCAGCGGGGTGGGCCGTCCGCCTGATCCCGGCGGGGGGCAGAACCGGCGGACGGGGCTTTACGGGGGCTACGGCACCGGGGACTACGGCACCGGGGGCTACGACTCCGGGGCTACGACTCCAGGGGCTACGGCACCGAAAAGAGCCGGTCGGGGCGGCCGGGAGGCGGCCCCGAGGGGGTCACGCGGCCACCAGACCGTTCAGCAACAACGGCTGCCGCCCGTGCTCGAACGCGGCCACGGCCTGACGAATACGCCGCGCCAGGAGACTGGCCGCGACCAGCTCCACCTGGTCCAGCGGAACCCAGCGGAGTTCGGCGACCCGGTCTTCGGCCCCCTCGGGGACGGCGACACGGGCGGCTTCCTCGGCGCTCAGCGTGCCCCCGTCGCCGACGACGTTGAACCCGTTGGCGGAGCGGCTTCCCCGAGGAGCCGGGATCAAGTCGAGGGCCGCGAAGAGGACCAAGTTCCTCACGATTCCCGTCACTTCGGCGAGGTCACGGATGGCCGCCTCGGCAACGGTCTCCCCCTCGTACGCCACACCACCGGGCAGACGCCACTCGCTCTCGCGCGGGGCCCTGACCAGAAGTACGGCCCCGGCATGGTCGCGCACCAGAACGGTGGCGCCAACCCGTCGGACGGGGGTGGGGAGTTCGATGCTGTCGACCCGTGCCACGGTTGTACCGTCCTCTCTACTCACACGAGGCGCCGCCGACTCCGGGGCAGCCACCGGCTCACGCATGCTCGGCACCCTCACAGCACGTCACCCCGACTCCGGGCGTTGCACCGGGCGTTCTCCGCCCGCAGCCGCTCTATCGAGGTTGCCGGCCGGACGGCTCCAGGTTCGGCTTCCCATTCGAGCCCGCCACCGAGGGGGCGCAACGACCAGTAAGGGCCTGCGACTCCCCGGAACTCGCCGATGCGGCCGTCACGGCCGGTGTCCACCACCATCGTTCCGACGGCAGGCGGCGGAAAGGCGATACCAGGCGCATACACGATCGCTCCTCTCTGTAGCAGTTTCGCTACCAGGGGTGCCCAGAGTGGACTACCTTCGAGAAGTCATCAAGGTGTCAGATCGGAAGGAAGACTTAGGTAGCGGCATGGTGAACCGGAAAGAGCTGAACCCGGATGCGGGGCCGCATGCGGCGTACGGCGCACGCCTCCGCAGTGTCCGAGAAAGTAAGGGTTGGACGCAGGATGATTTGGCGGGCAGGGGGGCATATTCCAGCAAACACATTTCGGCTGTCGAAACTGCCCGCAAAGTGCCAACTCTGCCATTCTCAAGAGACGTTGATCAGGCCTTTGGCTTGTCAGACTCCACCGAGAGCTTCGAGCGGGAGTTGCGCGAGATTCGGTATGGGGCGCTACTTGAGGGCTTCCCCGAGTACGTCAGTTACGAGGGGCGCGCGGTCGAGCTGCGGCTCTACGAAGTGGCAATCGTTCCTGGCCTGTTGCAGACCCCCGAGTACACACGGGTCCTAGCTCACAGCGCCATGAAGCGGGGCGCGATCACGCCCGAACAGGCGGCGGAGCGCATCGAGGTACTGGCGCAGCGCCAGGCCGCATTGGTTCGCCCTCGGCCGCCCATGCTGTTTGTGACCATGGACGAGAGCTGCATCCGGCGACAGGTGGGCGGCCCCGATGTCATGCGCGCCCAGCTCGGCCGACTGATCGAGTTCGCTGCACAGCCCAACACCATGTTGCAGATCGCCCCGTTCGACATAGGCGAGCGACGAACCTTCGACTTGCCGGTCTACTTGCTGACGATGGCTGATCGGTCGGTCCTCTCCTACGCTGAGTCTCAAGCGCAAGGCCATCTTGACCGTGACAGCGCGGCAGTCGTACCGATGCTGACCAACTACCATCAGTTGCAAGCCGAAGCGCTGTCTCAGGCGGCGTCCGTGGCCATGATCGAACAGGTACGAAAGGGTATCCAGTGACCGAGTCCCCACAGTGGTTCAAGTCCTCTTACAGCAACAACGGCGGTGCCTGCATCGAGGTCGCCACGAACCTGATCGCGGCAAACGGCGTCGTCCCCGTCCGGGACTCGAAGGTTGTCGACGGCCCGACGTTCGCCGTCACCTCCTCGGCGTTCGCGTCCTTCGTGGCAGGCGTCAAGACCGAAGGCTTCGCCGGCTGATCACCCAGCGCATACGCCACCCACCGACAGCCCTACCGTGTCCGCACGGTGGGGCTGTCAGCTGACCGGGGTGACGCACATCCGTGACGCCGATCGAGCGATCAACTCACTACGTAGATCTCTCGCCGTCACAGACCGTCCCGACCGCGCGCCATCTCCACGCCTCACGGCGGTGGCCGAATCGCGCGACACACCTGCTCTCCATCGCTGTTGCCGCCCTACCATCAGCTGTCGCAATCCGTGGAACTCCCGCAGGCGGCATTCCTGACCGTATCGAGCTGGCTTGGAAGGGCACCCCGTGATGACCGAGTCACCTGTTGGCTCAAGTCCTCGTACAGCAGCGGCGGCGGGCAGTGCGTAGAGGTCGCTGCCAACCTTGCCGCGTCGCACAACATCGTCCCCGTCCGCGACTCCAAGGTCACGAACGGTCCGGTCCTGGACATCTCCGCCACCTCGTTCGCCGCGTTCGTAGCAGGCGTCAAGACCGAAGAGTTCGCCGGCTGCCCACCGAGCGACCCCTGCCTAGTGCTGTGACCGGAAACGATCACCGGGTGGCGGCAACTGGGCTTGCGCCGATTGGATGTGACAACACGTCCGATTGGCACGAGGAGGCGCGATGGCAGGGCCGGTCAGGGTCCGCAAGCTGGCCGAGCAGAAGGAGCAGAAGCTCCAGCGGATTGTGCGGCGCGGAAGCACCAGTACGGTGCGCTATCGCAGGGCGATGATGCTGCTTGCATCGGCTGGCGGGAACGCCGTGCCGGTGATCGCGAATCTCGTCCAAGCGGACGAGGACACCGTCCGGGGGGTGATCCACCGCTTCAACGAGATCGGGCTGGCCTGCCTGGACCCTCGGTGGGCGGGAGGCCGTCCCCGCCTGCTCACGGATGACGACGAGGACTTCGTCATCCAGACGGCCATTACCCGCCCCACCAAGCTCGGCATGCCCTTCAGCCGCTGGTCGATCCGCAAGCTCGCAGCCCATCTGCGGCGCAACGTCGCCCGTCCGATACGCATTGGTCGCGAGGCCCTGCGCTGCCTGCTCTCGCGCCGTGGTGTGACGTTCGAGCGGACCAAGACGTGGAAGGAATCTACCGACCCGGACTTCGGCGCCAAGCTGGACCGGGTCGAGTACGCGCTGACCGAGCGTCCCGGCCGCATCTTCGCGTTTGACGAGTTCGGGCCGCTTGGCATCCGTCCCACCGCCGGGTCCTGCTGGGCAAAGGAGGGCAGGCCGAACCGCTTGTCGGCGACCTTCCACCGCACGCACGGAGTCGCCTACTTCCACGGCTGCTACTCGGTCGGCGACGACACCCTCTGGGGTATCAACCGCCGACACAAAGGAACTGCCCCGTCCCTGGCCGCGCTGAAATCGATCCGGGCCGCCCGACCGGACGGCGCCCCGATCTACGTGATCCTGGACAACCTGTCCGCCCACAAGGGCAGCAAGATCCGCCAGTGGGCCCGGATGAACAAGGTCGAGCTGTGCCTCACGCCGACCAACGCCTCCTGGGCGAACCCGATCGAGGCGCACTTCGGGCCCATGAGGCAGTTCACCCTAGCCAACTCGAATCACCCCAACCGCACCGTGCAGACACGCGAGTTGCAGCGGTATCTGCGCTGGCGCAACCAGAACGCACGCCACCCCTCCGTCTTGGCCGCTCAACGGCGCGAACGCGCCCGTGTCCGCAGTGAGCGGGGCACTCGGTGGGGCGGTCGACCACTGGCGGCAGCGACCTGAGGATCGCCACGGCGGTCGACTCGGCCATCTCCTCGGGAGAACGACGGGTGATCTTCTTACCCGCTTCGGTCTCCACGAGGGTCACCGCACCGATCCGGTCACCATTGGGGTACTCCCAGTTTGCTGGGTCCTCCAGGACCGCCGGAAGTTGATCACGAGGCACCAGCTCTCCGGACTGGAAGCCCTTCTCCTCTGATGGGGACGTCCACGGCGCGACTCGACGAACCTCGATCCATCCACGCGCTGGGAGCTGGTGGTGATTGGACTCGAACGCGTGTTGTGCCTCATAGAGCGTTCACGCCTGCAAGCGGTGGTAGAGGCGCCTGAGGAGTTGTTGAACAGCAGGCCAACGTTGTGGCCGGGGCCAGGCTGCGGCCCGGCCGTAACGTTGGCCAGCCAGCGGAGACAGACGGGGGGCTTTCGGCGGTCAGTTCAGGGTTCCGGTCTTGACGGAGGAGAGGCCGTCGGTGACGGCGAAGGCGGAGATCCAGAGGATCACTTCGATGCCGAGGAACAGGATCAGGAGGCTCCACAGCAGGATGCGGGCCCAGCGCGGGACGCGCAGGGAGATCCGGCCGGGTCCTTCCGGTACTACGCGGTGGCGCCACAGCCACACGAGCACACCTGCACGGATGGCGATGGATGCGCAGGAGAAGACCACTTCGGCCGCATGGCCCAGTCCCAGAGGCTGGTCGAGGGCGCGCATGAGCAGGTTCGGGACGATGAACCAGGCGAGGGTGAGCCACTTGCGGGAGGTGGTCCACCACGCGGACAGGGCGAGGGCGACCAGGCCGGCGATGTTGAGGACCAGGACCGGGAAGTTGAGCTGCTCGCCGTGCCCGGCGATCTGCGGCAGGATGCCGATGGCCGAGCCGAGGGCGAGCAGGGTGAGCACGGTGCGGGGGTTGCCGCGCTTCTGCCCGGGGTCGGTAGACGCGGCGTCCTCGCGGACGGCTGTCGTCGCTATGTCGCGGGGGTCGCCGAGCTCGGCGAGGATCTGGTCGAGTTCGCCGGGCCGTTCGGCCAGAGCTACATCGATGTGCTCGGAGAGGTCGGCCACCAGCTCTCTGCGGCGGTCGGACGGCAGAGCGGAGGAGGCTCGGTCTACGGCTGCCAGGTAGCGGCGTATCTCGGGGTGGGTGGTGGTCTTCACTGTGCACTCCGGTCGGGATGGGTCTGGGGGGTTATGAGGCAGTCGACGGCGTCGGTGAACTCGGCCCACACCGCGGCGAAGTCGGCGAGCGCCGCGTGGCCTTCGTCGGTGAGCGTGTAGTAGCGCCGCGGCGGGCCGTTCGGTGACTCGCTCCAGTCGGTCGTCACCAGCTCCTCGCGTCGCAGCCGGGACAGCAGCGGGTAGACCGTGCCCTGGCTCGTCGCCAGCGCCCCGGTGTCCGCGAGTGCTCCCAGCAGCTCCGTGCCGTAGCGCGGACCGTCCCGGAGAAGGGACAGCACGCAGTACTCAAGGACCCCCTTGCGGAGCTGGCTCAATGTCTTGCCAGGTTCCATGCAATGCATGCTAGACAGCCGGTACCTTGCAAAGCAAGACCCCTCTGACCAGCAGTCCAGCAACGTACCCAGGGCCACGAACCCTGCCCAGCCCCCTACACAGGGAGGCGAAGGGCGGCGACGTCGGCCGCGCGGGTGTTCTCGGCGCGAGGCACTGGACTGGACGCATAGTCAGCCAGCCGATATATATAGGCGCCATGAGTGACAGTGATCGTTCTCAACCAATGCGGGAGCCCACACTGCTCCTGATCGCCGCGCTGGCCGACGCGCCCCGGCACGGCTACGCCCTGATCGGCGAAGTGGCGCGCATCTCCAGCGGTCGGGTCAACCTCAAAGCCGGAACCCTCTACGGAGCCCTCGACCGACTCCTGAACCAAGGGCTGGTACGCGTGGACCGCGAGGAAGTCGTCGACGGACGGGCCCGCCGCAGCTACGCCCTCACGGACACCGGCCGCGCCGCCCTCGACACCGAAGTGCAACGCATGGAAGCGATCGCGCGGGAAGCGCGCCGCAGGATGGGGTCCCCCCTCACGGGGACCGTAGGGGGGATCGCGTGACCGCACGTCTCGTCCGATGGGCCATCAGGACCCACCCGGCCCGCTACCGCGCCCAGATGGGAGCGGAACTCGAAGACACCGCACTGGCCGCCGCAGCCGGCCGCGGAACCACCGCCATGGCCTCGGAGGCCGCCTCGCTCGCGGCACACGGCCTGCGACTGCGCACGGGACTCGGCCCCGACCAGGTGCCCGGCCAGATCCTCGCCACCGCCGCTCCCGCCGCGCTCGCGCTGGGCATCGCCGCCCAGCTGGCCGACCGAATCCTGCAGACCAACATGTTCCGGCGCGCCCTGTCCTTCGACCAGATGAACGAGGCCTTCGGCCTCGTCCCGGCCCTCGCGGGCGCGACACTGACCGCGCTGGCCCTGGCCGCCCTGCTCCTGGGCCGTGTCCCGGCTAGCAGGATTCTGGCCTCCGCCGCCGCCGTCCTCGCGGTGATGGCGGCAGTCACCTCCGCCTCCTACTGGTCCGAGCGCACCGGCATGGTCGCCCTTCCTCTGGTCGGCATGGCCGGCCCCGTCCTGGTGTGCGCACTACTCTGGTTCGCTCCGCTGCGGCTCGTGCCGACCCCCGGCAACCGCACCGCATGGCTGACCACCGCCGCCGGCGTACTGGCCTTCGCCGCGCTGTGCGAGATCCCCGGCTCGAACACCTGGGCCGTGACGGACGCGGCTCTGCTGCTCGCCGCCGCAACCCTCGTCCGCCGGACCCGCAGGGCAGCTGCGACCGGACTGGTCGCCCTGCTGCCGCTGTATCCCTCCGCTCTCCAGCGCCTGTGGGAAGAGCCTTCCGCATTCACCTCCCGCCTGGAGGCCGGGCTGGTCGCCGCGGTCGTGACAGGGGTGGCCCTGGCCGCCGTCGCCCGACTCCAGCCCACCGGCCACCGGACCGGTACCGAGAACCGAGATTCGGCGCTCTGACGAAGCACTCGCCCCGCTATGTTTCTACGGTTCTGCAATGGGGCCGCCAGCCTCCGGACCCCGCACGACTACCCCCTCACCGAAGGCTTGACGGGGGTGGAGTCACCGGGCCTGGAGATGTTGGAGGCCCCTTCACGGACATAGGACGGCTGCTGCCCAGCCCGCAGCTTCCCGCAGTCGGGAACCACCTGAGTGCCGACAGGGGGCGCCTTCGCGCCCGGCGCCCGTCCACCCGGAAGCAGCTTACGGAAGCCTGGCGCGGGAGCCGTCTTCCGCCGTGCACCTCGTCGCGTCCTGCGACATCAGAAGTCGCCGATCCGACAACATGAATTCCGACAAGTCACTTGCCTAGTGAACGCCGGACACCAGCCAGGATGTCGATCTCATACGAATTGAGCATGAACGCTTCCTCGGACTTGGTCAACGCCTGCCACTCACGCTCGCTCATTCACCGATCATCGCAGGACACCCCGGTGATCGTTTTCGGTCACAGCACTAGCAGCGGACAGCCCCATCGCGACTGCGCGGTGGGGCTGTCCGCTGCTAGGTGGCGAGACCCGGTGAAGGCACTGGCCGATCGATCGGCCAGCTACGCAGATCTCTCCTCGTCGCGGACCGCCCTGGCTGCACGCCCGTCGGTGAGCTGAGGCCCGGGTGATGGCGGCGGTCCTGTCAGGTGCCGAGAGCAGCGACCTGGGCAGCGGATGGGTGGGGGCGTTTGCCCGTGGCGAGACAGCTGGCCGGGAAGCGCTCACTGTGGGCCGGGCCGTGGTCCTCTCGCGTTCGCCTTCGCGGTGGTTTGCAACAGTTGTGTACCTGGTGTCAGAAGATCGCTGGTGTCCCCTGCGGGCGTGTTTGGGTCGTGTGCATGAACGCGCACATGAACCCGGAGGAGTACGAGCGGACGTTGCCGCGCAAGCGGGTCGCCGCGGGGGTCCTGTTCTTTGATCCGGAGGGGCGGGTGCTGTTGGTGGACCCGGTTTACAAGCCCTTGTGGGAGATCCCCGGCGGAGCCGTTGAATGTGATGAGTCCCCTCGCGCCGGTGCGGTGCGGGAGGTCAAGGAGGAACTGGGGCTGGATTGGGAGCCGGGCAGACTCCTTGGTGTGGACTGGCGCGGGGCGCGGCCAGGGCGTAGCGAAGGCCTCGCCTACGTGTTCGACGGCGGGGTGCTCAGCGGGGATCGGCTGTCGGGGGTCCGGTTGCAGGCGGAGGAGCTCGGGGCGATGGAGTTCGTTGCGGTCGACCGGCTCCGGGAGCGGTTGGTGGAGCGGCTCGCGGTGCGGGTGGAGGCGTGTGTGCTGGCCCGCGAGCAGGGGCTGACGGTGTACCTGGAGCACGGGAAGCCGGTATAGCGAAAACATGCGCTGGTGGTCCGGCCCGATGTGGGGCCAGACAACCAGCGTTTTGTGCTGTGGGACAGCCTGTACGGGATGCTGAGCACCAGGCAGCGGGCGGTGCTGGACTCTTTGCTGACGGTGCCGCCCGGGGAGCGGGTATCGGAGCTGGACCGGCTGAGGCACGGGCCGGTGCGGGTGGGGTCCACAGACGAAGCGGGCACTGGAGCGGGCGGAGGAGATCGCCGCGTTCGGGATGGGCCCCGTTGATGTTGCGGATACCGCCGCGGCGGCTGGCGGAGCTGTCCCGGTACGGGGTGGACGGCAAGGCGTCGCTGCTGCGCCGGCACTCCGACGCTCGCCGCCTGGCGACGCTGCTGCTGGACACCACCGTGAACCTCACGTCGCGGGCGGTGGACGACGCTCTGGACCTTCGAGACACGGCGGGCGCGCCTGGCCGCGCCCGCCGCTCGCACCGTCGTGGGAACCCTATGGGTTGACCGCCTGGACGCGGACGGCTCGGGCGCGGACCACGAAGGGCCGGGAGAAGACGGTGATGGCGATGGAGACGGCGGCCACAAGAGTGATGGCCGTGCCGGCGGTGAAGTGCTGGGCAATGCCGCCGGCGATCGCGGCCCCGATACCTTGCCACGTCATCCGACCCGCGGACTCGACTCCCTGGACCTGGCCACGGACCGGATCAGGAGTCAGCTCCAGAAGCTGCTCCTGGAGCGGCAGGGTGGCAGCGAAGCCGGCACTGGCGGTGAACACCGCGGCTGTCGCCACCAGCACGGGCGGGTGGACGGCGAACAGCAGGTAGGGGGCGGCGAGCAGCAGTCGCAGGGCGAATGCGTGGCGGCGCCGCTGCGACGCCGGCGTGATGGGGGGCGTAGGAGATGAACAGGGCCTCGCAGCCAACGATCAGGCCGTTGGGGACCCACAGGTTCAGCAGCAGCGCGCGTTGGCCGGAGTGGGAGAAGAGCTCGATGTTCGTTGTCCAGGTCTGGCGCAGTCCGGGGCGGCGGGTCGGACGGATCGAGCGTTCCCGGACCGTCACCGCCACAATGATCAATCCACCGCCGGTCAGGGCGGTCGCGACGGCGAAGACCTCCTGCGGGCTCAGGTAGCGCAGCAGTACGGCGCCGATGGCGTAGCCGAGGATGGCCATGCCTCCCGAGGTGATGTTCATCAGCGAACGTGCCAGTGCGTAGGTGGAGTTCGGCACTACCTCGGCGAGCAGTCCCATCCGTGTGCCCGTTCCCAGGGACTGGAAGAACCTCAGCACGAGGAGCAGGCCGAACCGGGCGGCGAGCGGCAGCCCTGGAATCGCCTGTGCGGCAACACCTCCGAGCGAGACGCACTGGAGCGCGACGAGGGTCCGGCGAGGACGGCTTCCGTCAGCGACCGACATCAGCGTCAGCGCGCCGAGTACCGTCGCGAAGGTGGCGCCGTACATGCTCACGGCGGTCAGGAACGGGGACTTGGTCTGCTGGTTGACCAGCGTGCCGAGCGCGAAGCCCGACAAGGTGCTCGCGGCGACCGTCAATATGAAGCCGGCGTACAGGCCGACGAATTCACGGTTGCGGAGCAGGTCGCGGTAGGTGGTGGGACGTGTGCCGGAGGCAGATGTGTCAGAAGGCATGAAAAAAGCCTTCGCGCGCACCCAACTTGGGGCACCGAAGGCCGACTTGTGGACTATAGCGGTGCCCCGGTCCGACCACTGCCCGCATCGGACCATGGGTGACGCGGACGCGGATACGCCCCGGACCGGCAGCACCGCCGTCGAGCAGGGCACGGGCCTGACCGCGGCGGCGGTGCTTGCTGCGGGCGCCCTTGGCGTGAACCCTCAGACGGCGATGCGCTACGCCGAGCGAGCCGGCACGGACTACTTGGGCTACGCGGCCCTGCGAAGTCCCGAGGGACCCGAAGACGCTTGAGGCGAGAGCCAGAAGATCAGGTTGTTGCCCAGGCGCCGACCCGGCCGAACCTTGCCCCTGAGAACAGAAGAAAGGTTCAATCGCCGGATGGCCGAGACTGACATTGACCTGGGAGTCGTGACGGCGCCGTCGGGAGTCCTCGTATTGGGGATGGCGTCGTGGATCGACTATTGGCCGCAGCTGGGCCAACCGCTGTCCGAGCGCGCAAGGGCCGCGGCATCGATCAGCGGCGGACACGTCCACGACTGGATGTGTGAGATGGCCGCAGTTCGCGCTGCCAATGACAGGCCATTGGTGGTGCGAGCCGGCACGGCGGCGTCGCCCTTCGACGGAGGACCAACCATCGCAGTCCTTGAGATCGATCTCGGTCTGCCATGGGCCGGCACCGCCGAGGACGAGCCGATCGTCCTTGGCGACCTACCGGTCGACCGTTGCGGCATGGTGCTCGGTGACGCGCTGGCCCTGGACTCCTGGACCGGAGACGGCCATCCATCAACCGACGGCCTTGCCGACGTCGCCTACTGGGGAGGCTACGCGGAGGCCGCCCATCTTCATTTCGGCGGAGACCTGATCCCGCGGCACGGCAGCCACGTGCGAGGGTGGCACGACCTCCCGCTTGAGGACGCCAAGAAGCTCGGCGACGCCCTCAGCGCCTGGAAAGGCGACGAACAGGGCCGGGGCGTCATGGTTGCAGTCGATGAGCACACTGACTTCCACCGCTTCAACCGCGCGAGTTGGACCCACCCGCTTCAGATCGGCGCCATCGAGGTCGCTGACTGCTCCGTCCTGGGGATCAACTGGGACAGCGGCGACCACTCGATGCGACATCGCGGCGAACGCGGCTTCGGACAGGTCTATCCCGTGACCCTTCAGCCTGGCCCCACGGGCCAGGCAACGATGCGCTGGACGATCCCGCCCTACGAGCCCGGCGACCACGGCGCAGAGTGATCAGCAGGCATCACCGACTACTCAGGGTGTTCAAGCTCGAAACCGTCCGAGAATATGCGACACCTCGGGATGCGGGCTTACCAGTCCCGAGGCCGGGTTCGCCGGGCCGGGCAACCATCGCTCGACTGATCAAAAAATCCCGCGCGCCAGGCGATGACGCACAGATACGATGCACTTGCCGCTCGCACATCTGTTCCCATTGGGACCCCGCGTGCGATCAACGGGAGGAGTCACTTGACCATGTCCTTCAGTGCGAGACCGCGTGCAGTTCTCGCCTCTCTGGGAGCTGTTGCCGTGGCACTGGCCGTCGCCGCAACCCCGGCGAACGCGGTCGATGCGACGCTCACCCCGCCGACTCAGCTGTTCAACGGGTACAGCCACTGCGCGACGGACGCGGAGCAGCCTTCGTACCAGGGAGCTCGCGAAGGCCTGCTGGTGGAAGGCATCCCCGGAGTCACAGAAACCACGGGAGGCGCTCGCGTCAGCGTGCGGTACCAGGTCTGGCCGGTAGCCGATCCCTCGAAGATCACCACAGTCACCCGCGACTACGCCACCCCCGGATTCGAGGCTCCCGCCACACTTCCGGCAAGCGCGCTCGCCGACGGGCAGAGCTACGCGTGGCAGGCGCAGACGGTGGCAGGGGCCGCCGTCTCGGACTGGTCAACACCCTGCTACGTCACCGTCGACAACAGCAGACCGGCGAATGCCCCCTCCATCACCTCGTCGAACTACGAATCCGAGCCATGGAACGAAGGCGGCGAGCCGGTCGAGTTCACACTCGGTGCGAACGGCGCCGACGATGTCGAGGGCTTCGAGTTCTCCTGGCAGCAGAGCCTGCCGGTCATCGGTACGAGTATCGGTGACTACGGCATTCCGCAGCCCGTCGACCCGTACGCCGATACGAAGTACTTCAAGCGCGCCAACACGCTCGGTGGCTCGACCACGCTCAGTCTGGTGCCGCCGACCGGCTCCGGTCTGATGACGCTGTGGGTGCGCAGCCTGGACCGCGCCTACAACGGGTCGGAAATCGCAAAGTACGACTTCCGGGTCAAGTCCACGGCGCCCACCATCTCACCGGCGGTCCCGGAACCCGAGTTCGGTCAGCCGACCGAGTTCACGTTGCGCCCCGACCCCGAGCTACAGGCGAAGAGCCCCGTCGTGAGCTACTCCGTCAAGACCCTCGGAGGTCAGGACGACAGGACCTTCGACGTCACGGCACGACCGGATGGCACCGCAACAGTGGAGCTCACGCTGGATGGCCTCTACAGCGAGAACCTCCTGGTGAGCAGCAGGAGTGCCAACGGCTGGGTGAGCGACACAATGTGGTGGGGTATCAGTTTCGATACCACCCCCGGTGTCTCCTCGGTCACCTACCCGGAGAACGGTTCGGGCGGTGGAATCGACGTTCCGGGCACCTTCACCTTCACGCCCCGGGTGAAGGATGTCGTGAGCTACACATACACCTTCAACAACGGTGACCCGGAGGTGACGGTCCCCGCGGGCGCCGACCACACTGCGAGCATCGACTGGAGCCCGGCCACGGATGGCTGGCATGACCTCACGGTCTACGCGACGACCCGCTCGGGCCTTCAGCTGCTGCCCTACGACTACTTCTTCACCGTGAACTGAGTCCAACCCACCAAAAGGTCCTGGGCCCGGCTCCCCCGAGGAGGCCGGGCCCACGTCTGTGCGGGCCGGTCATCGTCGGGCGTCGCTCCCACGGCGCCCGAGGGCTGCTGCCTGGAGGGCCCCTCCGCGAACACTGCACCCTCGCCTACACGCTCGCCCGCCTCCTCGACGACGGCACCGGCCGCGTCGCACCGTCGTGCCTGCCGTGGCACCTCAACATGCGGGCCTGCCAGTCTCGACGCCCGTCCTGGCCGTCCTGGACCGGACGGTCGCCGACCTCGCCGGTCACGGGGTCCGCATCAGGTTGCGGAGGCCGGCGACGATGGCGGGGACGTCGCGTTCGGCCTGGGCCGGGACCGTAGCCGGGTCGGCGGGTTCCGGGGCCTGGTGGGCGGCGCGGCAGGGGGCGCAGAGGCCGTCCGGGAGTGCTTCGACCCTGGCGGGGCGTCCGCAGTCGGTGCACTCCACCAGGAGACGGCGTACCGGGGAGACGGGGGCGCCCGGTGCCGGGACCGGCGGCGGGGTGGGGGTCGCGGGCAGTCGGGGCGGCATCTTGTCGGTGAGGCGGCTGCGCACGAACCCGACGGGTGATCCGACCCGCTCGGGAAGCCCGGCGGTGAGCGCCGATGTCAGGTACTCGGCGCTCGCACCCCGCGCGAACCAGGCGGCAACGAGCGGCTCCAGGACCTCGCAGTCCGCCGCCGAGAGCGGCAGACGAGGCTCACGGAGAGCGATTTCCGCCAGGGCGACATAGGCGGGTGAGGGACCCTCGGCGACCGGAGAAGCAGCAGGAGCCGGTGAGGTGGCAGGCGTCGCGGCAACCGGCGCACCCTGCGACGCCGGGGGCACCGGCAGGTCCGGGCCGGGGTCGGCCGTGGTGACTGCTTCCGGTGTCCGGGCCGGGGCCGGAGGCCGGCCGGGGGCCGGATCGGCGGTGCGCTGCCGGGGGGCGACCGGGTCGGGTCGCGACGTGGGCCACGGCTCGACGGAGGGCGCGCAGGGCTGTTCGGGCGCGAAAGCTACGCCGGGCCGCTCGGACGCGGCGGGTGCACCGGGCCGCTCGGGCGCAAAAGCTACGCCGGGCTGCTTGGTCGCGGCAGGTGCGCAGGGCTGCTCGGGCGCGGCGGCTTCACCTTCGAGATGGGCGGTCCACCACTCGTTGTCGCGGGCGGTACGCGACCAGAAGGTGAAGGTCACCCACCGGCACGGGCCGCCCCCTTCTGCCCGCCTGCGTACGCGCCGCAGGTGCCCGGCCACACCGAGGGCGCGCAGAGCGGTACCGATGGCCATCTGCCCGTACAGGGGCAGGTCCTTGGCCAGCGACTTGATGTCCATCGCAGCGCCGTCGGGCAAGTGGTCGACATAGGCGGCGACATACCGCTCACGCTCCGGCAGGAACGCGAAGTCCCCCACTTCAGGCGCGGCTTGACCGGAGACGGACCGCTTGCCGTAGCCGGTGTTGGCCCTGCGGTACGGGCGGGAAGCTGCGGGGGCGGACAGGGCGGGGCTAAGGTGCTGGATAGCCACGAGATCGTCTTTCTAATGGGTGCGATCTTGGGTAAGACCCCGGCCTGGTGCTACAACACCGCGCCGGGGTCGATTCATTGAGGGCACCGTAAGCAGGCGTGACTCTCCGCCGCAACTCGCTCACCATTAGTCATACTTGCTGGCCGTGACGGGGGTGGGAGGGGGGGGAGGTTTTCCTCAAACCCCCCTACCTACCTCCCGGATGAACAACACCGCTCGAATCCCGGACCTCGCATCCCGACCCCCGAATCCCGAAGCTCAAGCGTCGGCTCAAGCGTCGACCCGGGCACCTGCCGTGCCCCTCGAACGAGTGAGGAGAGTGATCGACGCTCGAACCCCGAGACCCGGACCCCGAGACCCGGACCCCGAGACCCGGGACTTGAGTTCCGGACCCCGAGACCCGGACACCGAGACTCGGGTAGGTCCCGTGGAGCGGCGAGTGTCCTGTGGAGCGGCGATTCTCCCGGGGCGTCCTCCACGCGCCCGTTCGCCCCTACTCGCCCGTGCCGCGCTCCGGACGATCCACGACCGGAGGCTCGTTGCAGGTGATCACGAACGGCTCGTCGTAGGTGACCACGACCGGCGCGTTCGCCTCCGCCCGTGCGCGGTCGGAGGCCGCCGCGACCTCCTCGTAGGTCCACTCCTTGTACAGGCGCTCTCCGTGGGCATCGGTGATGTCGATGATCACGCTCGTCCACTCCTCGGCAGGCTGTTCGGGGACGAGGCCCAGTTCGTACGTGGCGTCCTGGAGGAAGGATTCGGTGACGCGTACGCCGGTGAGCCTCTCCGTCAGAGCGAGGACCGCCGCCTTCCGGTCGAACCTGTCGGCGTCCGGGACGTTCTCGTCGTGCTCTCCCTCGGGCGTCAGCGGGGAGCCGACTTCCCGCAGCAGAGGCACCAGTTCGTCGGGGCTGCCGCCGCGGCGCGCCGAGGGCCATTCGAAGGACGTACGGAGCTCACCCTCCTCGTACCAGTCGAAGAGGTGGATGGGCTTGCCGCCATTGGTCGAGTGCACCACGACCCGGCCACCCTCCGACAGCTTCGCCAAGCCCGGCAGCCCGAGGCCCCCTTCGAAACCGAGGACAACCGTCCAGTCGCCGTCCGCGCCCGGGGTGTTGAAGGCGCCCGCGATATAGGACTCGTCCCAGGAGTCGTAACCCACCTCGACACGGTGAGCGTCCTCCGCCTCGCTCAGCCCGGCCGTGCCCTCCCCGGTGCCGCGCGGTTCCGCCTCCACCGCGCGCAGCACCTCGTGCGGGCTCCGACCCCGTATCAGGGTCAGGGTGTATCCCCACTCCAACATCTGGTCGAAGAGTGGGGAGTTGCGTATCCAGGCGTAGTCGTGCGCGGTCACCGAGTTCATGCCGCGCAGTGTGCCCGACGCTACTGACAATGCCCTGGGCGAGCCGGTCGCCGAGCCTGCCCCGAAGCCGCTCGACGGACGGACGGCGAACCAGCGCACCCACGTACCCGCTCCGCCGACCGCCATGCCCCCGGTCGCGCCGCCCCCGTGAGCGCCCAGCCCCGCCCGGTACAGTCCGCCCATGGCAGCCAGAATCGACCTCACGCTCGATTGCACGGACGCGCAGCTCCTCGCCAGGTTCTGGCGGGAGGCGCTGGGCTACGTCGACGAGCCGCCGCCCGCCCCCTTCGCGACACGCGCGGAGTGGCTCGCCCAGTTCGACCTGCCGGAGGGCGAGTCCGTGGACGACGGGGCCTGGCTCTGCGATCCGGACGGTGTGGGCCCCCGGCTCGCGATCCTCAAGGTCTCCGAGCCCAAGACCGCCAAGAACCGGCTCCACATCGACATCCGGGTACCGGGCCACGGCACGCGCGACGAGCGCTGGGCACGGATCATGGCGGAGGCCGTACGCCTGGTCGCGGCGGGCGGGGTCGTACGGGAGGAGTTCACCGGGCACCATCTCGTCCTGGCCGACCCCGAGGGCAACGAGTTCTGCGTCGCGGCGGGCCCGGCCACGACCCTCGTCTGAGGGACCGGCACGAACCCTGCCCGTGTGAGGCCGACGACGACCCGCCCGGCTACACCAGCGGGGCAACGCGCTGGTGCAGCGTCTTCGGAAGGTCGCCGAGCGGTCGCCACTCGGCAGCGGAGACCTCCTCCTCCTGAATCCGGGGGTTCACCTCACGGACCGCGCGGAAGGCGAACCGGAAGTCCGCGTGCTGGTGCGCGGGCTCCCCCTTCGCGGGGTTCTCGGGGATGTCGTGCACGTCCACGTGAACAGGCATCTCCTGGCTCTGTCGTCCCCCGCGGCTGGGCAGCGGTCCAGGCCGCCCGCGCCGCCTACCTCACCCCGACCGCCACACCCTGGGGACCGGCGACTGCGCCACACCCTGGCAACGCCACCGGCGCCGTCTACGCCGCACGCCGGGTACTCCATCACCCGACGCTGAAACCAGCCCGCAGACTCAGCAGTCGTTTCTCTTGGTGAGTGGGTGCCGGGCATCATGGTTGTCGACAGGAGCTCATGCCCGAGAGGACGAGTGATGCGGGTGATTGGAGGCGTAGGGACGGTCTTGACGGACCTGTGGCAGCGGCGTTGGCCCGACTGCCCGCCGATTGGGTACAAGCTCCGCGACCCGTACCGGGATGTCTGGGTGCGCTTCCACAGCCTGCCGGAGTCGAAGCGATACGCAGAGGACGAGAGCGAGTACGCCGTCGTCCTGGGGCGGTACAACACGGTCCTGGATGAGTTGTTTGCCGGTGGGGATGTCTACGTGATCACACCGGTCTGGACGACCGAAGCCGAGGTGCCACCGTTCCAGCCAGACGCTGGCTACTGGCAGAGCTTGCTGGTGGCGGACGACCCCGACCCGGAGTTCCGCACCTACTGCCATCTTTTCGCCGTACGCCGACCTTGGCGACATGGCTGCCTCGACGAGCTGCTCCGTGACATCGCCGACTACAAGATGGCGGGAGTCTTCGTCACCGACACTCAGATGCGGCGCATTCACTACCCCTACGACGGGGGCGCCGACGTCTTCCTTGCCACGCCTGAGGAACGGGATCGGACCCGCGACCGGCATGCCCACTGGCTTTCCGGCAGCCCGTCGGGTCTTTGACGGGTCAGGATCACCACCCTGCCCAACCTATGCCAACGTGCCTCGGTCGGTCGGATTCGGTCCCGTCAGAAGCCCCCTTTTGCCGCCCGGACGCCAACGGAGTCGATCGCGCACCGCGACCAGTCCAGCTCACCCCGCGCCCCGAGTTCGTCCATGACCACGCGGTGGAGACGGCCCCAGACCCGATCCGCGCTCCACTGGGCGAACCGCCGGTAGACCGTCTGCCAGGCCGGGCCGAACACTGGCGGGAGCTGCTTCCACGTACAGCCCGAGGTGCCACGAAGATGACCGCGGCCAGAACCTCACGGTCGCCGGCCCGACGGCGACCTCCGCCCTGCGGACGCTTCACCTCCGTGAGCGGCACCACCCGCCGGAACAACACCCACAACTCCTCCGGCACCAGCCGCTCAACCAGAATCGCCATGCACAGCTCAGCGAGCGATCAAGCCATAAGAAACGGCGTGTCATTGCCTCCTCCACGCCCTGCATGATGACCCGCATGAATACGGAATCCTGCGACCCGGCCGAGTTGGCTGCCCTCCGCGACGTCTTCGTGGGCCGCCCCGGGGCAGCACCCCCAGCCGGCTCGGAAGCAGTACGGTCCTTCGAGGCAGAACACGGCATCGTCCTTCCGGAGCCGTACCGCACGTTCGTGACGGAGATCTGCGACGGCCTGCGCGCAGGGCCACCCGTGTACGGTCTGTTGCCCTTCGCGCAAGCGCCCTCCGACTGGGGCCCTGACCGCTCCGTGCGCCTGCTCGCTGAGCCGTTCCCGCTCACGGCGGCATGGCTGTGGTCGGCGGAAGGCGACGAAGCGACCCTCTCGGAGCAGGAGTTCGAGAAGCGGACGGACCCCGTGTTCGACCACGGCTCGCTGCTGCTGGGCACCGACGGCTGCGGCAGGTACTGGCACCTCATCGTCACCGGGCCGCAGCGCGGCCACGTCTGGCTGATCGATGAGGACGGCGCGGTGCCCTTCGGCACCCGGTCGGGCACCTCCCTGATGCCGGGCACGCCCGGTTTCGCAGGGTGGGCGGCCCGCTGGGCAGCCTGCGGCGGCTCCTGGTACGCGAAGACCTGACCCTGGGGTCTGTCCACAGGACCACGCTGGCCCACAACTCCTGATGCGGAGGCCGCGACCTCTCCGGCGGGCAATGGCAGCGCATCGCCGAACTGTCATCCTCATCACCCACCGCCTCGGATCCACCCGCGGCGCGGACAGGATCGTCGTCCTCGACGGCGGACGTCTGATGGAAGAAGGCACACACGATGCCCTCCTCCAGCAGGACGGCAGTACGCGAGCATATGGCGCACCCAGGCCAAGACCTACGGTGAGGTCGTGTAGCCGGCACTCCACGTACCCGGCCCGCTCGTCCTCGCGTACGACGCTGCACCGCTGCGGCGGGCGGTCTTTCCGCGACTCACGGAGCCGGGCACGGCAAGGCGGTGAAGTCGGTGAACCGCAGCTCGGTGTTGTCGCCGCGCACCCCCACCCCGCCGGGGCCCGTGAGGACCCCGGGTTCGGTGTCCACGGCCTCGGCGACGGTCCGTCCGTCGACGAGGAGCCGCAGGCGGACGGTGGCCTCGGCGGTGGTGCGTACCTGCGCCTCGACGGGGTGCCAGGTGTCGTACGGGATCGCGCAGGGCGCCTGCGCGAGGGTCGTGTACGTACCCTCCGCGCCGTCGTCGGCCCCGGGCGGCAGGCACTTGCGTTTGATGACGACGAGCCCGTCGCGCCGCCGGAAGCTCAGCGCGTACAGCTCCTGGGGGCTGCGGTAGCGGAGCCAGAGGTGTCCGCCGTCCCAGTCCGTCGCGGGGGTGCGGGCGGTGGTGCCGGGTGGCCTGAGCAGGACCCGGGTGTGTACGGCGGTGTCCGCGAAGTCCCGTCGTACGGTCACCGCGCGCAGCACCGAGGAGCCGGTGTGCAGGCGGGAGAGCGGGTCCGGGGAGAGCCCGTCCGGGACTCCGCTCCAGGCGGTGCCCCGGTCCGCGAAGAGCGATCCGCTGGTGACGGTCCAGTCGGGGTGGGTGCGGGCGTCGGCGGCGCCGGGGTGCCGGTGGGCGTACTCGTTGGTGATCAGGCCGGAGCGGGGGAAGGTGGCGAGGAAGGTGGTGGTGTCCGGAACTCCGCAGGTGAGAGGGGTACCGTCGGCCCGCGCCGGGGCCGGAGCCGGATCCCGGAGTGCCGCCCCGGCTTCTGCGCCACGGGCGTCCGCGCCTCGCGGCCCCCCGGCCCCCGCCCCGGTCTCCGACGGGCCTCCGGCCGGCGGCCCGTCGGTCAGCGGCAGTACGCCCGCCGTGGCCGCGAGCCCCAGCCCGACCACCGCGCGGCGGCTGTACCCGGGGGCGGGCCCGCCCTGCCGCCGACGGCTCACCGCGCCTCCGCCGCCGGCGGGGCTGCCCCGGCCGTGCCCGTACCGGTTCGGACTGCGGCCGCCGTGTCCGTACCGGCTCCGGGCAGTGCGGCGACCCGGAGGGAGGCGAAGCGGGGCCACTCCCCCTCGGCGTCGCCGTTGCGGATGTTGAGGGCGAGGCCGCCCCTGCCGTTCCCGCCGGCGGCCCCCGGCTCGGTCCAGTCGATCCGGAAGCGCCCGTCGACCACGACCTCGGTACGGTCGCCCCGCACGGTGACGCGTACCCGGTGCACGGTGCCGTCCCGGAGCGTGCGCCGCGCGACTTCGGCCCGCCGGTCCCCGGTGCCCGCGAAGAGGCTGACGTAACTGTGGCTCAGGGAGACGGTGACGGGTGCCAGGCTGCCGTCGCGTACGACGATGCCGACATTGTTCGTCGCCTCGCGCAGCCGGTCGACCGTCGCGTCCACCGTGTAGTCGGTCCAGTCCGCCGTGGCGACGGGCCGGTAGGAGGCGCCCGCGTACCCCGTCCTCCCCGGGTAGGGCCCCCGTCCGGTGAAGACCCCGGCGCCGCCCCGGGCCCCCGGGCCCATGGGTTCCCAGCGGGCCGTGTCCTTCAACGGGTCGGGGCGGGCGCCCGGGGGCACCGCCGTCCAGAGTTCCAGTCCGGCGCGGAACGCGGGGAGGTCGGTCGCCCGGGTGATCTCCATGCGCCGCACCTCGCCCGCCGCTGCGGCGCGCCGTCCGGCGGGGAGCGGCCGGCCGGAGTTGTTCGTCAGGACGGCGGTGAACCGGCGGGCCAGTTCACGCCGGAGGATGCCGTTCGGGGTACGGGAGCCGACAGGCCCCGATGCGGCCGACGCATCCGACGCCTCCGACGCCTCGGAGAAGGGGTACGCGAAGAGGCGCGGCCGGGGCAGTCCGTGCCGGGCCAGCTCCGCGAACGAGGTGTCCAGGTCCCCGGCGATCCTCGCCCGGTACTCGTCCACGCGCTCCGGCCGCCGCTCCCCGGGCAGCCAGAGCCGGCTGGCGAGCGCCGACGCCGGCGTACCGGCCGCGTCCACCTCGCCCCGCCGGTGCTGGGCGTGGGTGTGGTCCTCGAAGTCCCACCGGCCGGTGGCGGCCATACGCCCGATCTCCTGCCAGGAGAGGTAGTACGGGCGGTGGCGGCCCACCGAGCCGGTGATCAGGAACACCGCCGCGTGCATCCGGTACTTGGCGAGGATGCGGTCGGCGTGCACCCAGAGTCCGTGGGTGCCGTCGTCGAAGGTGAGGTAGACGGACCGGCGGGCGGGCGGGGCTCCTCCGCCGAGGTAGCGGACGAACTCCTCGGTGGTCAGGCTCCGGTAGCCGGCCCTCGCCAGGGCGGCGAGCTGCGCGTCGAAAGCCTCGGGGGTCACGGTGTACTTGCCGCGTCCGCCGGGCCCGATGTCGTGGTACGCCAGCACGACGGGGGGCGCCGCCGCGCCCGATGCCGGTCCGGCGGCCCCGACGGCGGGCGGTGCCCCGGCGGGCGGACCCGCCTGCGGGGAGACCGCCCTGCGGTGGGTCTCGTACCGCCACGCCGCGTAGAACGGCAGGGCCACCAGCGCCAGGGCCAGCAGCCCGAGCAGGGCCCGTACCCCCGCCGCCCGCGCCCGTGCGCGGGCCGGTACGTCCCGGCTCACGGCAGCTCACCCCGGAACAGCACCAGCAGGTAGAGCGCGAGGACCGCGCAGGCGGTCAGCGACCCGGCCAGCAACCGGGCCGCGCGCCGCGCCGCCCCGCCGTCGGGCGCCACCGGGCCGCCCGCACCGGCGCCGCCCCGGTCCTCCTCGCCCAGCCGCCAGCCGCTCGACCTCCGGTCGCCCGCCCTCATGTCGCGCTCCTCGACCAGATGCCGCGCCGCACGGTGAGCAGGGAGTACGGGAGCAGCCAGGCGAGGACCACCGAGGAGAAGAGGGACATCAGGGGGCGGTATCTCCAGCGGGTGTCACCGGGGTGGTCGACCCGGTAGGCGAGGCCCCAGACGCAGCCCTTGAGCAGGACCCCGCAGACGTAGAGGAGGGTGAGGACGTACGCGCCGTGGAGGGGGGCCCGGACCAGGTGGAGGAGGGCCATCAGCGGCGCGGCGAGCACCCAGAGCACATGTCCGTAGAAGAGGACGGCGGGTCCGGGGCCCCGGCGCCACATGAAGGAGCCGGTGAAGAAGAGGTTGCGGATGAAGCTCTTCTTCCAGCGGACCTGCTGGCGCATCAGCGGGGCGAGGCGGGCGGGGACGTTGGTACGGACGTGGGCCGACCGGACGTAACCGACCCGCCAGCGGCGTTCGGGGTGGTCCTCGTCCGAGACGAACGGGGAGTCGCGGTAGCGGTCCTTGAGGGACCGGCCGATCCAGGCCTGCCCGAGGACGTACCCGGTCAGCTGGCGGTCGGTGGCGAAGCGGAAGGGAGCGCCCAGGAAGCGGTCCCCGGCCCAGGCGGGGAGGTAGTTGACGATCGCCTCCCGGCGGAACACGGCGAGCGGCCCGGAGACGCAGGAGACCGAGCCGAAGGAGGACTCCGCCGCCTTGGCGATCCTGAACTGGCCCTCGTACCAGACGTCTTGTACGCGCGTCAGGAGCGAAGCGTCCGGGTTGAGGGCCCTGCAGTGCCCGCTGACGGCGCCGAGGTCCGGGTGGCGGTCGAGGGCGTCCACGCAGCGCCGGAGCGCGTCGGGCGCCAGCACGCAGTCGGAGTCGGTGAACGCGATGACCTCGGCGTCCGCCCGTGCGCACGCGGCGACCAGGGCGTGCTTCTTCCCGACGTTCTCGTCCAACAGCATCACGGTGACGCCGAGTTCGTCCCGCAGCCGCACCAGGATCTCGCGGGTCCCGTCGGTGGAGAAGTCGTCCACCACGATGATCCGCACCCTCGGGCAGTCCGAGGCGGCCATGGAGCGCACACACGCCTCGATGGCACCGGCCTCGTCCTTCACCGCCAGCAGGAAGTCGACGCGCGGCCGGGCGGCGAGCGGCGGGAAGCCGGGCTCGGGCTCCCGGGGACCGGAGGTCGTCGAGGGGTCCTCGTACCGGCTGTAGGCGAGGTACAGCACGGTAATCGTGCCCGCGAGGACCACCAGGCCGTACACCGGAGCGGCGGTCAGACGCGGCAGCCGGAGCGCCTGGCGGGCCAGGAGCACGGTCAGGGGCATCAGGCAGAGCAGCACCAGCAGCCGGCGCACCCCGCGCCCGGCCCCGGGGGCCGCCGCCGCGAGCCGCCGGGCGAGGGAGCGGGCGAACCGGCGCGCGGGGCGGACCGGGCGGGCGGTCACGGAAGCGCGGCCGGGGACGGCCCGCCGGGCGGCGGGCGGGCGCGGCGGGGCGTCGGGGGTCCGGTCGGCGGGGGTCCGGTCGGTCAGGGTCATGCGGGCTCCCCCACCGGGCCGACCGGTCCGACCGGCCCAGACACACCAACCGGCCCAGACACACCATCAGACGCAGTCGCCCCATCAGGCACAGTCACCCCACTCGGCCCAGCCGCCCCCTCAGGCCCGTCCGCCCCGGCCACCCGGTGCGCTCCGGCCCCGTCGTACGCCGCTCCAGCCCCGTCGTAGGCCGCCCCGGCTCCGGTCGGCCGGGCGGTTCCGGACACCCCGGCGGCCCGGTACGTCCCGGCGGTTCCGGGCCCCCTCCGGTCCTGGGAGATGTCGAGCACCGTGTGTTCGGGGCCCAGTCGGCTCAGATCGGTGCCGGGGTGCAGGGTGTGCACCACGACCAGGTCCCACCGCTGCTGCCACGGGTCGGCGAGGCAGGTCAGCGTGGCGCCGCGCAGTTCGGCGCGGGGCACCAGCGGGTCCGTGAAGGCGACCGTCGCACCCCAGTCCGCGAGCAGCCCCATGATCTCCAGCGCGGGGCTTTCGCGGACGTCCGCGACGCCCCGCTTGTACGCGATCCCGACCATCAGCACGCGTGCCCCGGCGACCGGAATTCCCCGTGCGGCGAGCTTTGCGGTGATGAGCCCCGCCATACGGCCGGGACGTTCCGCGATGGCCCGCATCGCCGCGTCGACGACCGGCGACCCGATCCGTTCGGCCCTCAACTGCCAGAGCAGATAATGCGGATCGCACGGAATGCAGTGACCGCCGACCCCGGGGCCCGGGTAGAAGGGCATGAAGCCGTACGGCTTGGTCGCCGCCGCGTCGATCACCGCTCGGGGTTCCAGTCCGAAAACCGCGCAACTGTCGGCCAGTTCGTTCGCCAGCGCGATATTGACGGCTCGGAACGTGTTCTCCCAGAGTTTCGTCATCTCGGCGAGTTCCGGACTTCCGACCGTGTGGACGGAGGGGGAGATCCGGGAGAACACCGCGGCGGCCGAGACGGTGGAGCGGCGCCCGGCGCCGCCCACGACGCGCGGGGTGAGGTCCTGGCTGTGGTCGGCGTTGCCCGGGTCGATCCGCTCGGGGGCGAACGCCACAAAGACGTCCGTCTCCACCTTCATCCCCCGAGCCGCGAGCGGGGTGAGGAGCAGATCGCGGGTCGTCCCGACGTAACTGGTGGAGGTGAGTACCAGCAACTGCCCGGGCACCGCGTACGCGACCGCCGAGGCGCAGGCCGTGGTGAGCATGGCGAGGTCCGGCACCTGGTGGCGGTCCACGGGAGTGGGGACGCAGATCACCACGGTGTCCGCCCAGGCGGAGGCCCGGGGGTCGTCCGTGAGCAGGAAGGCGGGGTCGAGCAGGGCGTCCGCCAGGCGTTCCCGGTCCCGGGGCGCCAGGTCCACGACGCCCGCGCGGATGTCGCGCAGCCGGTCCGCGCTGACGTCGATCCCGATCACCCGTACCCCCGCCGCCCTCAACGCCAGGGCCGTCGGCAGCCCGACGTACCCCAGTCCGATCACGGCGACGGCCCGTCCGTGGCGCTCCGTCCGGGACAGCGGGACGCGGAACGGCGTACCGTCCTCCGGCGCGGGATCGGAGCCGGGCGGTCCCCCCGGCCCGGCAAAGGCGTTCGCATGCGGGGGCGTTGAGGAATTCCGGTCGGGATCGGTGCGCCCCTGGGCGGGAACTTCTGCCGTCGAAGCGGGAGATGCCGGTTGTTCCGGCCCGGAGTTCGCACCCGGCTCGACCGGATTCTGATGTCGTCCTGTCACCACGGACGAATCGTGCCCGATTCGTCACGAAAGAGGGGGACGGACACGGCATGGGAGCGCGATCGGGCCATTTCTCGCTATCCGTTCGCATACTCATCATTTCAATGATCGTTACCCATAAGGGAATGCGTACGCTCCCCCGGGAATTCGACGATGGAATGACCGTACGACCACACCGACGGGCCGTCACGCGCCGGACGACACACACCCCGGACCCCGCCCGGACCCCACCCGGACCCCACCCGGACCCCACCCGCAGGCCCCACACCCGAACCCCACCCACGCCCCCGCACCCGGCACCCACCCAGCGCCCGCACGACACCCGCGCGCGACCCCCACGCCCGCGCCCGAGCCTCCCGCGCTCCCCGCTCGGCACGCGCCGCGCATGGCTCGTTATGAGCCATGCACCCCGATCGTCTCACCACGTGAGCCGGAGCCCCGGAGCCCCGAAAATTTCGAACAGGCCACATGGGGCCACACATCGCCGTTCTCGGTGGTTACGGCGCCGGACGGCCGGCGGGTGTCGGCGCGACGAAGATCGACGAAACGTCCGCTTAACGAACACCGGCCACCCGGCAACGGACGAGTTCTGGCCAAATCGTTGACGCGCTCCTGACAGATACCCGCCGCGACTGTCACTCTTCCGTCGTTCCGCGCACCGCCTGCACTGCCGACCGGGCCACTGCCCGCCGGTACCCCCCTCGCAGAAGGAGTCCGCGTGAGACTCACGCACAGCCGTCGCACCACCGCGACCGGCGCACTCATAGCCGCGGCGGCCCTGGTCGCCGTGGGAGTCACCTCGCCCTCGGCGACCGCCACCCCCACCTCGGCCCCGGCGGTCTCCCCCGCTCTGGGCAAGGTCAACTCGGGGGCGCTGCCCGCGGCTCTCTCCCCCGCCCAGCGCGCCGCCCTGATCTCCGCGGCCGACGCGGACAAGGCGACCACCGCCAAGGAGCTCGGGCTCGGCGCGACGGAGAAGCTCGTCGTCCGTGACGTCGTCAAGGACGCCGACGGCACGGTGCACACCCGTTACGAGCGCACCCTCGGCGGGCTGCCGGTCCTCGGCGGCGACCTGGTCGTCACGTCGAGCACGGCCGGCGCCACCGAGTCCGTCACCAAGGCGTCCCCCGCCACCAGCGCGCAGCTGAAGGCCGTCGGCACCGTGGCCGCCGTCGCCCCGGCCACCGCGGAGAAGCAGGCGCTCACCGCGGCCTCGGCCGACGGTTCGAAGGCCACCGCGGCGAGCCAGGCTCCCCGCAAGGTGGTCTGGCTGGCGAGCGGCACCCCGAAGCTCGCCTTCGAGACGGTGGTCGGCGGCCTCCAGGAGGACGGCACCCCCAACGAGCTGCACGTCATCACCGACGCCGCCTCCGGCGCCAAGCTCTTCGAGTGGCAGGGCATCGAGACCGGTACCGGCAACACGCAGTACAGCGGCACCGTCACCCTCGGCACCTCGGGGACCACGGGTTCGTACAACCTGACCGACTCCACGCGCGGCGGGCACAAGACGTACAACCTGAACCACGCCACCTCCTCGGGCACCGGAACGCTCTTCTCCGGCGCGGACGACGTCTGGGGCAACGGCGTCGGCACCAACACCGAGACCGCCGCCGCCGACGCCCACTACGGCGCCGCCGAGACGTGGGACTACTACAAGAACGTCCACGGCCGCACCGGCATCAAGGGCAACGGCGTCGCCGCCTACTCCCGCGTCCACTACGGCAACAACTACGTCAACGCCTTCTGGACCGACAGCTGCTTCTGCATGACGTACGGCGACGGGTCCGGCAACGCCGCCCCGCTGACCTCGCTCGACGTCGCGGCCCACGAGATGTCGCACGGTGTCACCGCTGCCACCGCCGGCCTCGTCTACAGCGGTGAGTCCGGTGGCCTCAACGAGGCGACCAGCGACATCTTCGCGGCGGGTGTGGAGTTCTACTCCAACACCGCGGCCGACCCGGGCGACTACCTCGTCGGCGAGAAGATCGACATCAACGGCGACGGCACCCCGCTGCGCTACATGGACAAGCCGAGCAAGGACGGCGGGTCGTACGACTCGTGGTTCTCCGGCATCGGCAGCTCCGACGTCCACTACTCCTCGGGCCCGGCGAACCACTTCTTCTACCTGCTCTCCGAGGGCAGCGGCGCCAAGACCGTCAACGGCGTCTCCTACAACTCGCCGACCTCGGACGGCCTCGCCGTGACCGGTATCGGCCGCGACAAGGCGCTGGCGATCTGGTACCGGGCGCTCACCACGAAGTTCACCACGACGACCAACTACGCCTCCGCGCGCACCGGCACCCTCGCCGCCGCCGGTGAGCTGTACGGCACGACGAGCGCCGAGTACACCGCCGTGGCCAACGCCTGGGCCGGCATCAACGTCGGCACCCGCCCCGGCGGCACGACGCCCCCCACCGGGACGGTCTTCACCAACAGCACCGCCGTCTCGATCCCGGACAACGGCGCCGCGGTCACCAGCTCGCTCACCGTCTCCGGTGTCACCGGCAACGCCCCGAGCACCCTCCAGGTCGGCGTGGACATCACCCACACCTGGCGCGGTGACCTGGTCGTCGACCTCGTCGGCCCGAACGGGACCTCCTACCGGCTGAAGAGCTCCTCGTCGAGCGACTCGGCCGACAACGTGGTGGCGACCTACACGGTCAACGCCTCCGCGCAGGTCGCCAACGGTGTCTGGAAGCTGAAGGTGCAGGACGTCGCCTCGGGCGACACCGGCAAGATCAACAGCTTCAAGCTCACCTTCTGACCCACCGGCCGGCCCGGTCGGTGACCGGCCGGCCACGGACCGGACGGCCCCACACGGACCGGCGGGCCCCACACCGACCGGTCACGCACACCGGACGGCCCGGGAGGAGACCACCTCTCCTCCCGGGCCGTCCGCGCGTTCCCCGAAGGGCACTCCCGGTCAGCGGAGCACCGGACCGCCCTCCTCCTCCCCGACCGTCGCGTCCGGCAGCGCCACCAGGCCGAGTTCGGCCCCGGAGGCCAGCAGCGGGTGGGACGGCAGGACGCGTACGGTGTAGCCGTACGGGCCGGTACGGTCCAGCGAGAGCGGGCCCTCGTAGATCCGGTGGTCCTCCAGGTCGCCGGTACCGGTCACCTTCAGCGGGGTGGTCTGGGCGTCGACGAGGGCGTCGCCGGAATCCACCCGCCCGGCGACGACCTGCACCTCCAGGTCCTCCGGGGCGAGCCCGCCCAGCGCGATGCGGACCCGCAGCGCGAGGGTGGCGCCCAGCTCCGCCGAGCCGCCCGCGGCGGTGTCGGTGACCGTCTCGACGTGGTCGACGGCCACCTGCGGCCACGCCGCCCGCACCTTCGACTTCCACGCGGCGAGGTCCCGGGCGGCCGGGGCGTCGAGCGCCCGCCGGGACACCGCGGCGGGGGCGTAGAGCCGCTCCACGTACTCCCGGACCATGCGTCCGGCGAGGAGCTTCGGGCCGAGGGCGGCCAGGGTGCGGCGGACCATCTCGATCCACCGCTCGGGCAGCCCGTGCTCGCCCCGGTCGTAGAAGCGCGGGGCGACCCGGTCCTCGATCAGCGCGTACAGGGCGTCGGCCTCCAGTTCGTCGCGCCGGTCGTCGTCCACGGCGGACCCGTCGGCGGTCGGGATCGCCCAGCCGAAGTCCGGCTCGAACCACTCGTCCCACCAGCCGTCGCGCACCGAGAGGTTGAGGCTGCCGTTGAGGGCGGCCTTCATCCCGCTCGTGCCGCAGGCCTCCAGCGGGCGCAGCGGGTTGTTGAGCCAGACGTCGCACCCCGGGTAGAGCTTCTGCGCCATGGCCATGCCGTAGTCGGGCAGGAAGACGATCCGGTGGCGGACCTGGGCGTCGTCGGCGAACCGGACCAGCTCCTGGATCAGCCGCTTCCCGCCGTCGTCGGCGGGGTGGGCCTTGCCCGCGACGACGATCTGGATGGGCCGGGTCGGGTGGAGCAGCAGCCGGGTCAGCCGGTCCTTGTCGCGGAGCATCAGGGTGAGCCGCTTGTACGAGGGGACCCGGCGGGCGAAGCCGATGGTGAGGACGTCGGGGTCGAGGACGCCGTCGATCCAGCCGAGTTCGGCGGTGCCGGCGCCGCGCCTGCGCCAGGAGGCGTAGAGGCGTTTGCGTACCTCGGTGACGAGCTGTTCGCGCAGCACCCGGCGCAGGTCCCAGATCTCGCGGTCGGGGATGGCGGACACCGCGTCCCAGCGGCGGGGCGTGCCGGTGCGGTCGGCGCCGTTCCCGGTGGCCACCTCGCCGCCGGCGAGCGCGTCCCGGGCGCGGTCCTCGCCGACCTGCCGGGCGCCCAGGCCCAGCACCTCGGGGGCGACCCAGGTGGGGGCGTGCACGCCGTTGGTGACGGAGGTGATGGGCACCTCCGCCGGGTCGAATCCCGGCCAGAGCCCGGAGAACATCTCCCGGCTGACGGCCCCGTGCAGGGTGGAGACGCCGTTGGCGCGCTGGGCGAGCCTCAGTCCCATGACCGCCATGTTGAAGATGCCGGGGGTGCCGCCCTCGTACGTCTCCTCGCCGAGGGCGAGTACGCGGTCGACGGGGACTCCGGGGAGTTCGCCGTCGTCGCCGAAGTGGCGGGCGACGAGCTGGCGGTCGAAACGGTCTATCCCGGCGGGGACGGGGGTGTGGGTGGTGAAGACGGCACCGGCCCGGACGATTTCGAGCGCGGAGTCGAAGTCGAGTTCCCCGCCGCCGAGTTGTCCGGCCGCCTGACCGGATCCGCCGGACTGTCCGGGTGTCCGGTCGGTGCCGGTGAGTTCCCGGATGCGTTCGAGCCCGAGGAAGCCCGCGTGGCCCTCGTTGGTGTGGAACACCTCGGGGGCGGGTGCGCCGGTGAGCCGGCACCAGGTGCGCACGGCGCGTACCCCGCCGATGCCGAGGAGCATCTCCTGGAGGAGCCGGTGGTCGCTGCCGCCGCCGTAGAGCCGGTCGGTGACGTCGCGTTCGCCGGGGGCGTTCTCCTCGACGTCGGAGTCGAGCATGAGGAGGGGAACCCGGCCGACCTGGGCCTTCCAGACGCAGGCGTGCAGGGAGCGCCCGCCGGGCAGGGCGAGCACCACGCGGGCGGGGGTGCCGTCGTGTTCGCGCAGCAGGGTGACCGGGAGCTCGTTGGGGTCGAGCACCGGATAGGTCTCCTGCTGCCAGCCGTCGCGGGAGAGCGACTGGCGGAAGTAGCCGTGCCGGTAGAGCAGGCCGACGCCGATGAGCGGGACGCCGAGGTCGCTCGCGGCCTTGAGATGGTCGCCGGCGAGGATGCCGAGGCCGCCGGAGTACTGCGGCAGCGCGGCGGTCACTCCGAACTCGGGTGAGAAGTAGGCGACGGAGCTGGGGAGTTGGCTGCCCTGGGCGAGCTGGTTCTGGTACCACCGGTCTCCGGTGAGGTACCCGTCGAGCTCGTCGGCGGCCTCGCCGAGGCGGCCGAGGAACTCCTCGTCACGGGCGAGTTCGGCCAGCCGGGAGGCGGAGACGGAGCCCAGGAGCCGCACGGGGTCGGCGTCCTCCGGCCGCCACCCCTCGGGGTCGACGGACCGGAAGAGCTCCTGGGTCTCGGTGTGCCACGACCACCGCAGGTTGCGCGCGAGGTCGTGCAGGGGTCGCAGGGAGTCGGGGAGGACGGGACGTACGGTGAACCGACGAATGGCCTTCACGCGTTCCACCTTTACAGGGGAGTTGCGAATCCGAGGGGACGCCGCACCACGGTGTGCGCCGCTCCACCACGACGACGGTAACGGCCTGCCGCCCCGCACGGCCACGGCGCACGGGGGCGGCGGCGCGGTCCGGCGCGCGTCCGCGGGCTCTCGCGCCGCCCTCCGCCCGCCGCCCCAGGCGCCCCGGTGGCCCCGCCAACCCCGCCCGCGCCGAACGGATATGGCTGATTTCACCCCCTCGGGCGACCTTGTGGGCCCGGGCCGGCCGGGAGAGGCTTCCGGGGTGGCGAACCCACCGGGAGGTGCGAGTCGCCCGAGCGCGGGTACCCGGTGACTCGTGTGACGCCGCACGCCCGGAGTCCGGCGTCGGACGCGCGCGGCGTCCGGATTACGACCCAGTAGTTAACACGGCGCCGGGTTGACCGCGCGAAAGCGGTGGGAAGGCTACCCGCGTACGCAGCCGACCCGGCATCACACGTCCTCGCGCACACCCCCGCAGCGTGCGCACCGTCCCCGCGCACGCCAGCCATTCGAGTGCCATTCGAGTGAACGCGGACAGGAGCGGCCATGCCCACAGCCCGTCAGCAGACAGCTGAGCAGCTACAAAGGACTGATCCCCATGCTCGCGGCACGCGGACGCGGTCCTCGCCGCGCGTGCCGTCGTCCCCGCACGCCCCGCTCCAGCTTTCAGGTGATGTCATGATCGGTCGTATCCCCGTCCTGGACGTCCGCCCGCTCGTCGACTGCGGCAGACGCCCGGCGAAGGCGGTGGTGGGCGAGACCTTCCAGGTCTCCGCCACCGTCTTCCGCGAAGGCCATGACGCGGTGGCGGCCAACGTCGTACTGCGCGACCCGAGCGGGCGTCGCGGCCCCTACGTACCGCTGCGCGAACTGGCCCCCGGCACGGACCGGTGGGGAGCCGACGTCACCCCGGACTCCGAGGGGCGCTGGACGTACAAGGTCGAGGCGTGGAGCGACCCGCTGACCACCTGGCGGCGGCTCGCACAGATCAAGATCCCGGCCGGCATCGACACCGAACTGGTGCTCGCCGAGGGGGCGGCGCTCCACGAGCGTGCCGCGTCGGGCGTTCCGAAGAAGGACGGGCGGGAGGCGGTCTTGGCCGCCGTCGACGCCTTGCGGGACGCCGGCCGTACGCCCGCCGACCGGCTTGCGGCGGCGCTCACCCCGGCGGTGGCCGACCCGCTCGCCCGCTTCCCGCTGCGCGAGCTGGTCACCGCTTCGCGCCCCCTGCCGCTGGTCGTCGAGCGCCCGCGTGCGCTGTACGGCGCGTGGTACGAACTCTTCCCGCGCTCCGAGGGCGCCCGCCGCGAAACCGTCCCCGGCGGCGGGACCCGGCTGGTCAGCGGCACGTTCCGGACGGCGGCCGAACGGCTGCCGGCGGTGGCCGCGATGGGCTTCGACGTCGTGTACCTGCCACCGGTCCACCCCATCGGCACCTCCCACCGCAAGGGGCCCAACAACACGTTGACGGCGGGCGCCGACGACCCGGGGGTGCCCTGGGCGATCGGTTCGGCGGACGGCGGCCACGACGCGGTCCACCCCGACCTCGGCACGCTGGAGGACTTCGACCACTTCGTGGAGACCGCCCGCACCCTGCGGATGGAGATCGCGCTGGACTTCGCGCTCCAGTGCTCCCCCGACCACCCCTGGGTGAAGGAACACCCGGAGTGGTTCCACCACCGCCCGGACGGTTCGATCGCGTACGCCGAGAACCCGCCGAAGAAGTACCAGGACATCTACCCGATCGCCTTCGACAAGGACATGCGCGGGCTGGTCGCCGAGACCGTGCGGGTGCTGCGGTTCTGGATGGACCGGGGGGTGCGGATCTTCCGGGTGGACAACCCGCACACCAAGCCGGTCGTCTTCTGGGAGCGGGTGATCGAGGAGATCAACGGCACCGACCCGGACGTGCTCTTCCTCGCCGAGGCGTTCACCCGCCCGGCGATGATGCACACCCTGGCGAAGGTCGGTTTCCAGCAGTCGTACACGTACTTCACCTGGCGGAACACGAAGCAGGAGCTCACCGAGTACGCCACCGAGGTCTCCGGAGAGGCCGCCGCGTACATGCGGCCCAACTTCTTCGTGAACACCCCCGACATCCTGCCCGGTTACCTCCAGGACGGCGGGCGGCCGGCCTTCGAGGCACGGGCCGTGCTGGCCGCGACGCTCTCCCCGTCCTGGGGCGTGTACGCGGGATTCGAGCTGTGCGAGAACACCCCGGTGCGCCCGGGGAGCGAGGAGTACCTGCACTCGGAGAAGTACGAACTCAAGCCCAGGGACTGGGAGTCGGCCGAGCGGGAGGGACGCTCGCTGGCTCCGCTGATCACCTCGCTCAACCGGATCAGGCGCCGCCATCCGGCGCTCCGGCAGCTGCGTGACGTCCACTTCCACTCCGTCGACAACGAAGCGCTGATCGCGTACAGCAAGCGCTCCGGATCGAACACCCTCCTGGTGGTCGTGAACCTCGACCCGCACCACACCCAGGAGGCCACGGTCTCGTTGGACATGCCGCAACTCGGCCTCGACTGGCACGAGAGCGTGCCGGTGCGCGACGAGCTCACCGGCGACACCTATCACTGGGGCAGGACCTTCTATGTGCGCCTAGAGCCGGGTATCACGCCCGCGCACATCGTCGTCCTGCGACCGTCCCCGCCGACCGGAGGGTCACCCACACCATGATCGTGAATGAGCCTGTTCCCGACACCTTCGAGGACACCCCCGCCAAGGACCGGGATCCCGACTGGTTCAAGCGCGCCGTCTTCTACGAGGTACTCGTCCGGTCCTTCCAGGACTCCAACGGCGACGGCATCGGAGACCTCAAGGGCATCACCGCCAAGCTGGACTACCTCCAGTGGCTGGGCATCGACTGCCTCTGGCTGCCACCGTTCTTCAAGTCACCGCTGCGCGACGGCGGTTACGACGTCTCCGACTACACCGCCGTGCTTCCGGAGTTCGGCGACCTCGCCGACTTCGTGGAGTTCGTGGACGCCGCGCACCAGCGCGGCATGCGCGTCATCATCGACTTCGTCATGAACCACACGAGCGACCAGCACGAGTGGTTCCAGCAGTCCCGGTCGGACCCCGACGGGCCCTACGGCGACTACTACGTCTGGGCCGACGACGACAAGCAGTTCCCCGACGCGAGGATCATCTTCGTCGACACGGAGACCTCGAACTGGACCTTCGACCCGGTGCGCAAGCAGTACTACTGGCACCGGTTCTTCTCGCACCAGCCCGACCTCAACTACGACAACCCGGCGGTGCAGGAGGAGATCATCTCCGCCCTCCGGTTCTGGCTGGACCTCGGCATCGACGGCTTCCGCGTGGACGCCGTGCCCTACCTCTACCAGCGCGAGGGCACCAACTGCGAGAACCTCCCCGAGACCCACGGCTTCCTCAAGCGGGTGCGCAAGGAGATCGACGCCAACTACCCGGACACCGTGCTGCTCGCCGAGGCCAACCAGTGGCCCGAGGACGTCGTCGACTACTTCGGCGACTACCAGGCCGGCGGCGACGAATGCCACATGGCGTTCCACTTCCCGGTGATGCCGCGCATCTTCATGGCGGTCCGGCGGGAGAGCCGCTACCCGGTCTCCGAAGTCCTCGCCAAGACACCGGCGATCCCGAAGAACTGCCAGTGGGGCATCTTCCTGCGCAACCACGACGAGCTCACCCTCGAAATGGTCACGGACGAAGAGCGCGACTACATGTACGCGGAGTACGCCAAGGACCCGCGGATGCGCGCCAACATCGGCATCCGGCGCCGCCTCGCCCCACTGCTCGACAACGACCGCAACCAGATCGAGCTGTTCACCGCCCTGCTGCTCTCGCTGCCCGGCTCCCCGATCCTCTACTACGGGGACGAGATCGGGATGGGCGACAACATCTGGCTGGGCGACCGCGACGGGGTGCGCACCCCGATGCAGTGGACACCGGACCGCAACGCCGGCTTCTCCTCCAGCGACCCCGGCCGGCTCTTCCTGCCCACGATCATGGACCCGGTCTACGGCTACCAGGTCACCAACGTCGAGGCGTCGATGGCGTCGCCCTCCTCGCTGCTGCACTGGACCCGCCGGATGATCGAGATCCGCAAGCAGAATCCGGCCTTCGGGCTGGGCGAGTACACCGAACTGCCGTCGTCCAACCCGGCGGTGCTCGCGTTCACCCGCGAGTACGGGGACGATCTCGTGCTGTGCGTCCACAACTTCTCGCGGTTCGCACAGCCGACGGAGCTCGATCTGCGCTCGTTCAACGGACGCCACCCGGTCGAACTGATCGGCGGCGTGCGGTTCCCGGCCGTCGGTGAGTGGCCCTACCTGCTCACTCTCGCCGGCCACGGCTTCTACTGGTTCCGCCTGCGGAAGGAAGCCCCTCCCATCTGACGGGCTCCACCGGGGCGTTACGCCCACAGAACGGTACGCACGGCTCCTGCGGGACGGTTTCCGCCGTCCCGCACGGGGCACTCTCCCCCACATCGAGCACTGGAGGACCCGGACGGCCGTTGGGCCATTCGAGTCCGTACGGACCATCCTCACCCGACACGTCCCGCACAGCCGGACAGCCATTGCCGCAATCCGGGACACTCCTCGCATCTGTGTGCCCGGGGAAAGGACGCGATGCCATGTCGGAGGCTGCATCCACTCACGTCGCCCTGGCGAAGAGCACCACGAAACAGGCGCCCCACCCGCAACCCCATCCACGGCCCGGGGGCGCCGCGGCGGGGACGGCACTGCTGCCCTCACTCGCCCCCCTGCTCCACGACTGGCTGCCCCGGCAACGGTGGTTCGCCGGCAAGGGCCACCCCGTGGCCGGGTTCACCCTGGTCTCCGCGACCGAGATACTGCCGGTGGACTCCTCGGCGACCGGCCCCGGACTGCTCCACCTCCTGGTCCGGGTCCACCAGCCGGGACTGCCCGCCCGCGCCACCGGTGACTGCTACCAGCTCCTGCTGGGAGTCCGGACCGACCTGCCGCCGAGCCTGGCCTCCGCCCTCATCGGGCGGGTGACCGACGGCCCGCTGGCCGGCCGCACCGTGTACGAGGGCCTCCACGACCCCCGCCTCGCCGGACTGCTGCTGGAGCGGTTCCGCCGCCCCGGCCCCCTCGGAGCACTCCGCTTCGAGCGCGCCGAAACGATTCCGGCCGGACTCGCACCCCGGCTGCTGGACACCGAGCAGTCCAACTCCTCGCTCGTCTTCGGCGACGCGTACATCCTGAAGATCCTGCGGAGAGTCTTCCCCGGGACCAACCCCGACCTGGAGCTGCCGCTCGCCCTCGTCGGCGAGGGCTGCGGACGGGTGCCCGCACCCGTCGCCTGGTTCGAGGCCACCACCCCGGAACCGCTCACCCTCGGCGTACTGCAACCCTTCCTGCGCGGCGCCGAGGACGGCTGGCAACTGGCACTCGGCGCGCTCGCGGAGGGACGCGACTTCGTCCCCGAAGCGCACGCGCTCGGCCGGGCCACCGCCGAGGTCCACTCCGCGCTCGCCTCCGCCCTGCCGGGCCCCGACCTGCGCCTGCCCGGCATCGAGCAGCTGGTCGCCGGGATGACCCAGCGGCTGGAGTCGACCGCGCAGGCGGTCCCCGCGCTCCTGCCGTACGTCCCCGCGCTGCGCGCCGCCTTCGACGCGGTGGCGGAGCTCGGACACCGGGGCCGCTCCTGGGCCACCCACCGGGTCCACGGCGATCTGCACCTCGGACAGACCCTCCGCGCCGCCGACGGGTTCTGGTCACTGATCGACTTCGAGGGCGAACCCGCCCGTCCGCTCGCCGAACGCCGCAGCCCGCAGCCACCGGTGCGCGACGTCGCCGGAATGCTCCGGTCCTTCGACTACGCGGCCCGCTCCCACCGCCCGTGGAGCGACGCGTGGGCGGAGCGCTGCCGCTCCGCGTACTGCGAGGGGTACGCCGACGTCGCGGGCACCGACCCGCGCAGCGAACCCGAGCTGCTGCGCGCCCACGAGACGGACAAGGCGGTGTACGAGGTGCTGTACGAGGCACGGCACCGCCCCGACTGGCTGCCCGTCCCGATGGCCGCGATCCAGCGGCTGGCGGCGTCCACCTGATCCGGGTCCGCGCGGCATCCCCGCCGCGCGGCCCGGTGGACCCGCGGGCGCACCCCGGCCCGACGGTCCGCCCCTTCCGCACGCCCCGCCCCTCCCCCGCACCGACCGACCCCCCGAGGAGGCCGTCCCCCGTGACCGCCCGTAAGCCGTCCAGGAAGAAGCCCGCCCCCGTCGAAACCGAGGTCGTACCAGCTCCGCATTCGGTGACGACCGGGACGGCCGACGTGCCGGAGCCGGCGGCCTCCGCCACGACCGCCACGGTCACCACGACCGCGCCCGCGCCCGCCCCGGCAGACGCTCCTTCGGCAGACGCTCCCTCGGCGAAGCGTCCCAAGGCCAAGCGGAAGACCGGTGTGCCGCCGCACCCCCGGCGCGGCGGCACCGACGTCCGCGAGGGCGTCCGGCCCGCGCCCGCCCTGCACGACGCGGACCGGGGCCGGCTGCTCGCCGGTGAGCACCACGCCCCGCACGATCTGCTGGGGGCGCACCCGTACGACGGCGGAGTGCTGGTGCGGGTGCTGCGCCCGTACGCGCGTGCCGTGACGGTGCTCGCGGAAGGGCTCCGCGCCGAACTCCTCGACGACGGCGACGGCTTCTTCTCCGGTGTGCTGCCGCTCGCGTCCGTGCCGGAGTACCGGCTGCTGGTCGCCTACGCGGACGACGAGGTCGAGATCGAGGACCCGTACCGCTTCCTGCCCGCCATCGGTGAGCTGGACCTGCACCTGATCGGCGAGGGCCGGCACGAGGAGCTGTGGACCGCGCTGGGCTCACGGGTCATGGAGCACCAGGGGGTCGCCGGGACCCGGTTCACGGTGTGGGCGCCCAATGCGCGGGGGGTGCGGATCGCGGGCGACTTCACCTACTGGGACAGCACCGGACTGCCGATGCGTTCGCTCGGCTCGACCGGGGTGTGGGAGCTGTTCCTCCCCGGCGTGGGCGAGGGCGCGCTCTACAAGTTCGACATCTGCCGCCCGGACGGATCGCACACCCTGCGCGCCGACCCGATGGCCCGCGCCACGGAGGTGCCGCCCGCCACCGCTTCGGTCGTCACCGCCTCGCACTACGTGTGGCAGGACGGCGACTGGATGGACCGGCGCGGCGACCGCCCGGTGCACGAGGCGCCGTTCTCCGTATACGAAATCCACCTCCCGTCCTGGCGACCGCGCCTGACGTACCGCCAGCTCGCGGAGCAACTGCCCGCGTACGTCAAGGACCTGGGCTTCACGCACGTGGAGCTGATGCCGGTCTCCGAGCATCCGTTCGGCGGCTCCTGGGGCTACCAGGTGACCGGTTTCTACGCGCCGACCTCCCGCATGGGCACCCCCGACGACTTCCGCCACCTGGTGGACTCGCTGCACCGGGCGGGCATCGGCGTGATCATGGACTGGGTGCCCGCGCACTTCCCGCGCGACGAATGGGCGCTGGCGGAGTTCGACGGACGGCCGCTGTACGAGCACTCCGACCCGTCCCGCGCGGCGCACCCGGACTGGGGCACCCTGGAGTTCGACTACGGCCGCACCGAGGTCCGCAACTTCCTCGTCTCCAACGCCACGTACTGGTGCGAGGAGTTCCACATCGACGGGCTGCGGGTCGACGCGGTCGCGTCCATGCTCTACCTCGACTACTCCCGCGAGGACGGCCAGTGGTCGCCCAACGAGCACGGCGGCCGGGAGAACCTGGACGCGGTGGCCTTCCTCCAGGAGATGAACGCGACCGTCTACCGCCGCAACCCCGGCGTGGTGACGATCGCCGAGGAGTCCACCGCCTGGAACGGCGTCACCCGCGCCACCCACCACATCGGCCCGGACGGCTTCGGCGGACTCGGGTTCGGGCTGAAGTGGAACATGGGCTGGATGCACGACTCCCTCACCTACATGGAGAAGGAGCCGGTGCACCGCAAGTACCACCACAACGAGATGACCTTCTCGATGGTGTACGCGTACAGCGAGAACTACGTGCTGCCGATCTCGCACGACGAGGTGGTGCACGGCAAGCAGGCGCTGGTCTCGAAGATGCCCGGCGACTGGTGGCAGCAGCGCGCCAACCACCGCGCCTACCTCGGCTTCATGTGGGCCCACCCCGGCAAGCAACTCCTCTTCATGGGGCAGGAGTTCGCACAGGGCGCCGAGTGGTCCGAGGGCCACGGCCCGGACTGGTGGCTGCTCGACCCGGCGTACGAGGCCTCCGGCGACCACCGCGGCGTACGCGACCTGGTCGGCGACCTGAACGCGGTGTACGGCGCGGTCCCCGCGCTCTGGCAGCGCGACACCGACCCGGGCGGCTTCAGCTGGGTGGACGGCGGCGCGGCGGAGGACAACGTCCTGGCGTTCCTCCGCTACGACGCGGACGGCTCCCCGCTGCTCGCGGTCTCCCACTTCTCCCCGGTGGTCCGGCACGACTACCGGCTCGGGGTGCCGGAGTCGGCCGAGAGCTGGGTGGAGGTGCTGAACACCGACGCGGCCCGCTACGGCGGAAGTGACGTCCGCAACGAGGAGCCGCTGAAGCCGGAGGAGGTACCGGCGCACGGCCGTGGGGCCAGCATCACGGTGACCCTGCCGCCGCTGGCGACGGTCTGGTTCCGCCCGGCCTGACCCGCGGCGGTCACACCCCCGCACCACCGGAAGCCCGGACCCCGCGGTCCGGGCTTCCCGGCGTTCCGCCGGCGTACCGGCCCGGGGTGGTGCCCATGATCCGTTTGAAGTGCCGGGTGAGGTGCGACTGGTCGTGGAACCCGGCGGCGGCGGCCACCTCGCCCTGCGGCAGCCCGTCGAGCAGCAGGCGGCGGGCCAGGTCGACGCGGCGGGAGGTCAGGTACTGGTGCGGGGCGATACCGAACGCGCCGCTGAAGGCCCGTACGAGATGGGTGGGGTGGGCGTGGACCAGACGGGCGGCCTCGGTCAGGGTGAGGCCCTCGGGCAGCCGCTCGTCGAGCAGATCACGCAGGTCCCGGGCGACGCCGTGGCCGTCGGGCACGGCACCACCGTTCTCGGCCGCGGGGCTCAGGAGCGCCCGCAGCCGCTCCCCCACGAAGGCCAGCCGGCTCTCCGCCTCGAAGACGTCACCGGGATGCGCGAGCGCCGCGTGCAGCTGCCCGACCCGGGTGCGCAGCAGGGGGTCGGCGAAATCCGGGTGGTCGACCGCGGGACCGATGAGGCCCGCGTCGAGCTGCGTCATGTCGAGGTAGACGACGCGCTTGCGGAAGCCGTGCGCCGTGGCGGGCGAGCCGTTGTGCGGGACCTGCGGCGGCAGCAGGCTCACGGTGTCGCGCGGGGTGCCGCGCTCGTACCGGTCGAGGTCGTAGCGGACGGCCCCGTCGTCGACGATCAGGAGGGTCCAGGAGTCGTGCACGTGCATGGGGTAGGCGTGCTCGGTGAAGTGGGCGTGCAGAACCTCGACGACGCCCGGAACGTGCGGGCGCCATGCGGAGATCTCCTGCTCCTGCGAGGACGTCACGCAAAGAACGTACAAGACGGGGCGGGCGGGCATCGCGGAGTCTCGGAGCATGAACACCGAGAACGAGAACACCGCCCCGAACACTTCCCAGGTCACCGCCCCTGACGAGAACGCCCCCGTCCGCTTCGACACCAAGATCGCCGTCCTGCTCCGCGAGGACCTGGAGACCTGGCAGCGCCTGAACGTGACCGCCTTCCTGGTCAGCGGGCTCGGCACGGTGACGCCCGAGGTGATCGGCGAACCCTACGAGGACGCCGACGCGACCCCGTACCTGCCGATGTTCCGTCAGCCCGTGCTGGTCTTCGAGGGGACGAAGGAGGTGCTGACGGCCGCGCACGGCCGGGCGCTCTCCCGCGCGCTGCCGAGGTCCCTGTTCACCTCGGACCTGTTCGCCACGGGCAACGACCGGGACAACCGGGCGGCCGTACGGGCCGTGGGCGCGGACGCGCTCGACTTGGTGGGCCTCGCGGTGTACGGGCCGCGCAACGCGGTGGACAAGGTGCTCAAGGGCGGGCGCATGCACCCCTGATCCGCGCCCGGGCGGCCGGACTTCCTCGCTGACCGAAGCGCTGGGAGCCGGCCGTCTTCCTCTTGCTCCCCGGACAGCCCGAGGCAATTCCCCGTAAACGCAGAAAACCCCCGTGCCCAAAGGCACGGGGGTCTCCCGGAAAAATTGTTCGGCGGCGTCCTACTCTCCCACAGGGTCCCCCCTGCA